>CAYMHO010000035.1:0-34705 GCA_964390195.1 uncultured Fimbriiglobus sp.
CCCGCCGGGGAACTGCGTTCCCTCGGCGACCCCTCCCCAGCGGGGAGGGGTGGGGCGGTTGGTGCCTAGTGGTTCGGCTCAGATCCCGAACCGCTGTCGTGCGGCGACGGACTGTAGCGAGCCTGGTACCAGGCTCGTTGTCGCTCGCCGCGAAGATCGGCTCGATTCCGGACGAGGTCATTACCTGATGTGCGGCATTGCCGGGATGATCGACCTGAACGGGACACGGCGGCCAGCGCCGGCGGGGGTGGTCGCGCGGATGGCCCAGGCCATCTACCACCGCGGGCCGGACGAGGACGGCTACCTCGACCGCGCCGGCTTGCACCTCGGCATGCGACGCCTGAGCATCGTCGGCCTCGCCGACGGCCAGCAACCGCTCAGCAACGAAGACGGCTCCATTCAAGTCGTGTTCAACGGCGAGTTGTTCGACTACCCGGAGCAGCGGAAGGAACTGGAAAGCAAAGGGCACGCCTTCCGCACGCACACCGACACCGAACTCATCCCGCACCTGTACGAAGACCACGGCCCGCACGGCATCTGGGACCACCTCCGCGGGCAGTTCGCGTTCTGCCTGTGGGACAGCCGCACCAACGAGTTCATCCTCGGCCGCGACCGCGCCGGCATCTGCCCCCTCTTCTACACCACCCGCAAGGTCGACGGCACCGACTGGCTGCTGTTCGCCTCCGAGATGAAGGGCCTGTTCGCGTCCGGGCTGGTGCCGGCGAAGGCCGACCCGGTCGGGCTGAACCACATCTTCACCTTCTTCGCCATGCCCGGCCCGGCGACGGTGTTCGAGGGCATCTCGTGTCTGCCGCCGGGGCGGTACCTGCACGTCAAGCCGGGTCCGGGCGTTGACGTCAGCCAGAAGACGTACTGGCAGGTGACGTACCCCGACCGCGGGCAGGAGGAGTACGGGCACGACGCGAACAAGGTGATCGACGAGTTCGAGCAGGTGCTGATGGCGTCGGTCGATCGGCGGCTACGGGCCGACGTGCCTGTCGTGAGTTACCTTAGCGGCGGGGTGGACAGCAGTCTGGTGGTGGCGATGGCGTGCAAGGCGCTCGGCCGGCCGATCCCGACGTTCACCGTGAGCGTGCAGAAGAAGCAGTTCAACGAGGAGAGCGAAGCCCTCGAAACCGCCCGCCACCTGGGCTGTCAGCCGGTGGTGGTGCCTCTGGGTGATGCGGAACTGCGGGGCGACTACCCCAGCCTGATCCGCGCCGCCGAGTTCCCGGTCATCGACACCTCGTGCCTCGGGCTGATGCACCTCGCCCGGGCCGTGCGGAGCAACGGGTACAAGGTGGCCCTCACCGGCGAAGGGGCGGACGAGTGGCTCGGCGGGTACCCGTGGTTCAAGTACCACAAGGCGAGCGCGTGGCTGGACGGCATTCCGGGGCTGCCACTCGGGTTGTACGTCCGCACCCTGGGGCTGAAGGCGACCGGCCAGCCGGCCTACCCGATCGCCGAGATCCAGAAGGTGCGGAAGGCGCTCGGCGGGCACAACGGCTGGGTCGACGTGTACGGCATGATGAGCCTGAACAAGCTGCGCTTCTTCACCCCGGAACTGAAGTCGTTCGCCCTGTCGCGGTCCGCCTACGACGACCTCGGGCTGAACGCCGACTTGCACCGCTGGCACCCGTTCCACCGGCAGATGTACTTGGGCGCCCGCATCATGCTGCCGGGGCACCTGCTGGCCAGCAAGGGCGACCGGGTGGCGATGAGCCAGAGCGTCGAAACGCGGTACCCGTTCCTGGACGAGCGGGTGATCGCGTACATGGCCAAACTGCACCCGCGGTGGAAGCTGCGGGGGCTGCTGAAGGACAAGTACGTCGAGCGGAAGGTGGCCGAGCGGTGGCTGCCGAAGGCGGTGGCGTGGCGGAAGAAGCTGATGTTCCGGGCGCCGATGGACTCGTGGGTGAAGGGCGGGGCGAACGCCACCACCGAAGCGTGGGTGGATCAGGTGCTGTCGGCCGAGTCGCTCCGCAAGAGCGGGTACTTCGACGCGGAGGCGGTGTTGCGGGGGAAGGCGAAATTGGCGACCATGCGGCGGAGTCCTGCTAAAGTCGGGTTGGAGATGGGTCTGACGGCCGTCACCGCGACGCAGGTGTGGCACCACCTGTATGTGAGCGGCGACTTGTGTGATCTGCCGTCCGCGGTGGTGAAGCCGGCGGTCGGCGACGGGCAGACGTGGGCGGCGTAGAAAGCCGTCTCACCCCAAGTGTCGCTCGGGCCGGCAGATAAATGGTTTTGCGACTGAGTGCATGGTTTTCGGTCCGGTGGCGGTGGGTGAACGAATCAATCTGAGGACTCGACGAGTTGAGTTACGCCCTGCAAACCCTGTGGCACGACAAGGCGCGGTACGCCGCCGGCGTCGGGGCGGTGGCGTTCTCGGCGCTGCTCATCGTGCTGCAAGTGGGGCTGCTGCTCGGGCTGTTCGAGACGACGAGCGTACCGGTCGATCACACGTCGGCCGACTTGTGGGTCGGGTCGCAGGACGTGCGGAGCGTGGACCTCGGGGTGCAAATCCCGATCAACCAGCACATGCCGCGGCTGACCGAGAAGGCGGGGCTGAAGGGCCAACCGGAGGTGTACCTGGCGATGTACGCCAACATGACCCGGTCGGACGGCGGGATGGAGCGGTGCTTCGTCCTCGGCAGCAGTCTGGACCCGGACGCGGCCGGCGCCCCGGACGTGCTCTCCCCGGAGTTGCGGTCCGCCCTCAGCCTGCCGAACAGCATCGTGTGCGACGAGTCCGAACTCGGCCGACTGCACTTGAGCGGCCCCGGCGACACGGCCAAGATCAGCGGGGTGGAGGTGACGCTGGTGGGCACGGTGAAGGGGATGAAGAGCCTGGCCGCCCCGTGGGTCATGTGTTCGGAGACGACCGCCCGCAAGCTGCTCGCCGGGTTCGTCCAGCCGGACCACTGCACCTACCTGCTCGCCCGGTGCGAGTCGCCCCGCCGGGCGAGGGAGATCGTGCAGGAGCTGCGGGCCGAGTACCCGGAGATGTCGGTTTACACGACCGACGAGTTCAGCTTCAGTTGCCGCTGGTACTGGCTGACGCGGACGAAGGCCGGCATCGCCATCGGGTACGCGGCACTCCTGGGGCTGATGGTCGGGGCGGTCATCACGGCGCAGACGCTGTACTCGGCCACCATGGCGTCGGCGAAGGAGTTCGCCACCCTGCTCGCGCTGGGCATCCCGCGGCGGAAGATGTACGGGCTGGTGATGTCGCAGTCGTGGTGGGTGGGGGTGTTCGGGGTGATCGCCAGCATGCCGGTGGTGTGGCTGCTGACGGAAGCCGCGGCGGCCGGCGGGGCGAAGGTGGTGCTGCGGTGGGAGGTGATGACCGGGGCGGCGGCGGTCACCATCGGCACCGCCCTGTTCAGCGGCCTGTTCGCCCTGCGGAGCGTGCGGAAGATCGAGCCGATGAGTCTGTTACGGTAGGAAAGGTACTCCGCCCCCGCAGGGTGCGGAGACTCGACCCGCTCTCGACGAGAGCGGAGTACTTTGAGAGGCCGAATGTCCACAGCCCGCCGACCGCCGACACCCGTCCTCCGAGCCGTTCACCTGAACCGCTCGTTCGGGGACGGTGCGGCCCGCCGGTTCGCCCTGCGGGACGTGTCCCTCACCCTGTATTCGGGCCAGTTGGCACTGCTCATGGGGCCGAGCGGGTCGGGCAAGTCCACCCTGCTGGCGGTGCTGAGTGGGCTGCTCCGCCCGGACTCGGGGAGCGTGTTCGTGGACGACGACGGGGTGCAGACCGACCTGTGGCACCTGTCCGACGGGGAGATGGAGAAGTTCCGCCTGCGGCACACCGGGTTCATCTTCCAGGGGTACAACTTGTTCCCCGCCCTGTCGGCGCTACAGCAGTTGGAGATCGTGCTCAAGTGGGGGAGCGGGCTGGGCGACTCGGCCGCCCGCACCCGCGCCGGCGACATGCTCAACCGATTGGGGATGGACCAGCAGAAGTACAAGAAGCCGGCCCAACTGAGCGGCGGGGAGAAGCAGCGGGTGGCCATCGGGCGGGCGCTGGTGAAGGAGCCGACGTTCATCTTCGCCGACGAGCCGACCAGCGCCCTCGACTGGGAGAACGGCCAGCGGGTGATCGAACTGCTGCGGGCCGCCGCACACGCCCGCGGGGCGAGCATCTTCGTCGTCTCCCACGACGAGCGGATGCGACCGTTCGCCGACGTCATCTACCACCTGGACGACGGCAGCCTGACCGTCGAACAGAACCCGGTGCCGCTCTCCGCCGGCCCGTACACGCCGGAGGTCGCCCGATGACCCGCTGGAAACCTCTGCCGTGGGTGCTGATCGGCGTCGCCCTGCTCGCCGTCAGCCTCGTCGCCGCTCGGCTCAACAGCCCGCCGCAGTCGGCCAACCCCGAGAAGCCCGCCACCCCCGTCAGCGGGAACGGCGTCGGCCCGACGGTGGTCGGGTGGGTGGACACCCAGCACGGCGTGCTGCCCGTCCACCCGCCCGGCGTACCAGCCATGTCCGCCCTGACGGTGAAGAAGGTCCACGCCCGTGAGGGCATGCCGGTCTCCCCGGGCGACGTGCTGGTCGAGTTCGACGCCCCCGGCGTGCCGCACGACAAGTCGGCGGCGGAACAGACGGCGGCGGCGGCAGAGCAGGCGGTGACGGCGGCCGAGTGGACGGCCGACCAGGCGCAGAAGAAAGTGGCCGCCCACGCCCAGGAGGTCGAGAAGGCGAAACTCGGGGTGCGGAAGGCGACCGAGGAGTACGAGACGGCCAAGCAGGTCCGCGACACCGTCCGAGACGCCCTGGAGGAGACGCTCGCCCTCAAGGACATCAACCTCGGCCGGGTGTTGTCCGAAGAGGAGAAGGTGACCCGTCGCAAGCGGAACGAGGGGCTGCAGAAGGCGGAGGCGGCGGTGCGGCTGTTCGAGATCGGGGTGGAAGCGGCCCAACAGGACCAGAAGCGGGCGGGGACGGCCGCCCCACTGCTGGAGGCCGACGCGCAGAAGGCGATCGCCCAGGTGGCGGCGGCGAAGGCCCAGGCGGCGGCGGCGAAGGCCCAGGTGGCCAAGGCGGAGGCCGCCCTGGAGGTGTTCAAGCTGAAGGCCCAGGTGGCCGGGGTGATCGAGCAGGTGACGGTGTCCGAAGGCATGTCCGTCGGCCCGACCACCCGCACCCCGATGATGTACCTGGTGCCGACCGGCCCGCGGGTGGTGCGGGCGGAGGTGGTGGCCGAGTTCGCCCACAAGATCGACGGGTTCGTCAACAAGCCGGTGGTCATCCGCGCCGGCGCCAACTACGGCGACACCTACGCCGGGGTGGCCAAGCGGGTGAGCGGGGCGTTCCTGCCCAACCGGTTCGGGTCGGACGCACTCGTCGGCAACAGCACCCGCGTCCTCGAGTGCTACATCGAAGTGACCGACCCGGCCCCGCCCGGCAAGCCGCCCCTCCGCCCCGGCCAACCGGTGCGGGTGACGTTCGGCCAATGAGCCTGGCGAGACACGAGACACGAGACACGAGACACGAGACACGAGACCGCGGGCGTCTCGCGGCTCGTGTCTCGTGTCTCGTGTCTTCACAGCGGCACTGCCGCCGCCTGTCCGCCCGCGCCCGCAGCTCGTTCCGCTTCGCCTTCGGCCTGCTCCCCCGCCCGCAGGCCGACGCCATGCACGCCCTGTACGCCTACCTCCGCCTGACCGACGACATCACCGACGGCCCCGGTGAGCCGGAGGTGAAGCGGGCGAGGCTGGCCGACTGGCGGCGGCGGCTGAGTGAAGCCCTAACCGGTGTTCCCTCGCACCGCGTCCACGCCGCCTTGCACCACACCGCGACCACCTACGGCATCCCGGAAGCGGAGTTGTCCGCCCCCATCGACGGCGGGGAGCACGACCTGAGTGGCGAACCGTTCCGCACGTTCGACGAGCTGAAAGTCTACTGCCACCAGGTGGCCGGCGTGGTCGGGCTGGCGTGCGTCCGCATCTGGGGCTTAACACCCGGCATCCCGTGGGCACGAGTGGAACCACTCGCCGAGTCCGCCGGGCTGGCGTTCCAGCTCACCAACATCCTCCGCGACTTGGGCGAAGACCGCACCGCCGGGCGGGTCTACCTGCCCGCCGACGAGCTGGCCCGCTTCGACTGTCCGCCGGAGCGGTGGGGCGACACCCCCGCGTTCCGCGAGCTGATGCGTTCTCAAGCCGACCGCGTCCGCGGATTCTACCGGCAGTGCGAACCACTCGCCGACCTGCTCACCCCGCACGGGCGGGCGGTGTTCACCCTGATGACCCGGGCGTACCGCGAGCTGCTCGAACGGGTGGCGGCGGCCGGGCCGGCGGTGCTTCGGCGGCGGGTGCGGCTTTCTCCGTGGGCGAAACTCGGTCTGCTGGTGCGGGCGTGGGGGGCGAAATGGACCGGGTGACGGTGGTGGGCGGCGGGCTGGCCGGGCTGGCGGCGGCGGTGGCGCTCGCCCCACGGGGGTTCGCCGTAACCGTGCTGGAGAGCCGGCAGCGGCTCGGTGGGCGGGCGTCGTCGTTCGTCGACCCGGCGAGCGGTCAGACCGTCGACGCCTGCCAGCACGTGAGCATGGGGTGCTGCACCAACTTCCACCACCTGTGCGACATCGTCGGCGTCCGCCGGTTGCTCGCCCCGCAGAAGACGCTCTACTTTCAGACGCCCGACGGCCGCGTCAGCCGGTTCCGCTCCGACCCGTGGCCCGCACCCCTGCACCTCAGCCGGGCGCTCGCCGCCGCCCACTACCTGACCGCGTCCGATAAGATTCGCATCGGGTACGGTCTCGCACGGATGTTGGCGGAACCGCCCGACGCCGACCCGCCGTTGCGGGAGTGGCTGACGAAGCACCGGCAGTCCGGGCGGGCGATCGACCGCTTCTGGGGCGTGGTGCTGACGAGCGCGTTGAACGAGACGGTGGACCGCGTCGGGCTGAAGTACGCCCGCAAAGTGTTCCGCGACGGGTTCGTGCGGCACCGCGACGCGTTCACCGTTCACGTGCCGACGGTGCCGCTGGCCGAACTGTACGGCGAGGAGTTGCGGGGCTGGCTGAGTAGTCACCGGGTGGTACTGCGGGAGAACGCGGGTGTAAACCGAACGAGCCGCGACAGCAAGGGAGCGGGATGGGATGTCGAACTCCGCGACGGCTCCACGCCCGCTGCCGATCACCTCATCCTGGCGGTGCCGTTCGACCGCGTGCTGTCGCTGCTGCCCGAGCCGCTCGTCGCCGACCCGTTCTTCGCCCGCATCAGGGGCCTCACCCCGTCGCCGATCACGAGTGTTCACCTGTGGTACGACCGCCCGGTGCTAACCCTTCCCCATGTGGTGCTGGTCGATTGCCTCGGGCAGTGGGTGTTCAACCGCGGTGAGGTGGTCCCCGGCGAACACTACCTGCAAGTGGTGGTGAGCGCCGCCCGGCCGCTGAAGGGCGTCGGCCGCGACGAGATCACTCGGCTGATCGCGGAGGAGTTGGCGAACCTCTACCCCGCCGTGCGTTCCTCCAACGTGCTCCGCACCAAAGTCGTCACCGAGCACACGGCCACGTTCAGCGCCGTGCCCGGTGTCGATGCCTTCCGCCCGCCGCAGGCCACCCCGTCGCCCGGTCTCTACCTGGCGGGGGACTACACCGCCACCGGCTGGCCGGCGACGATGGAGGGGGCCGTACGGAGCGGGTATCTGGCCGCTGAGGCGGTGCTGTCGGCCGTCGGCCGGCCGGCTCGCCTGGTTCAACCCGATTTGTGAAGCCGGGGTTGTCCGGAAGGCGGACACCGCCGACCTCTGCAACGGCCAAGATGTTCAAGAGGGTCACGGCTGCGCCCCATCTCCTGTCCGAATTCTTGACACAAGTACACTACCGACGACCCCGACCGTGCTCCCCCGTCGGCGGCCGCACTACAATCAATTCTGTACCCCGAACTCCACAATTCCCCCCGGTGCCGCCATGACCCTGCACGACCGCGCCGCCGACTTCCTCCGCGGGTTCCACGACCGGCTGTGTGCCGCCATCGAAGGGGCCGACGGCGCCGCCACATTTCGTGAAGACGCCTGGGAGCGGGCCGGTGGGGGCGGCGGGCGGAGTCGGGTGATGGAGAACGGGGGCGTGTTCGAGAAGGCGGGCATCAACTTCTCGGAGGTGCACGGCGAGTTCAGCCCGGAGTTCGCCAAGAGCATGCCGGGCGACGGGCTGAAGTTCACCGCCACCGGGGTCAGTTGGGTGTTGCACCCGCGGAACCCGCACGTGCCCACCGTCCACGGCAACTTCCGCTTCCTCACCCACGGGTCGGCCGGGTGGTTCGGCGGCGGGGCCGACCTGACCCCGTACTACCCGGTGCTGGAGGACGTGGTCCACTTCCACCGGGTGTGGAAGCGGGTGTGTGAGAAGCACGCCCCGGCGGTGGACTACCCCAAGATGAAGGCCGAGTGCGACTCCTACTTCCACCTGCCGCACCGGAACGAGGCCCGCGGGGTGGGCGGCATCTTCTTCGACTACTTCACCGCGAACAACCAGCCGGACAAGGCGTTTGCGTTCGTACAGGAGGCGGCCGACAGCTTCCCCGAAGCGTACGTGCCGATCGTCGCCCGCCGCAAGGGCACGCCGTACACCCCGGAGCAGCGGGCGTTCCAGGAGTACCGCCGCGGGCGGTACGTCGAGTTCAACCTGATCTACGACCGCGGCACTCTGTTCGGACTGAAGACGAACGGCCGCACCGAGAGCATCCTGATGAGCCTGCCGCCGGTGGTGCGGTACGTGTACGACTGGCACCCGCAGCCGGGCAGCAAGGAGGCGGAGTTAACGGACTACTGGCTGAAGCCGCGGGACTGGGCGGGGATGTGACCACTTCGCGGCGAGCGGCAGCGAGCCAGACTCCAGGCTCGCTGCCGCTCGCCGCGAAGTTGGGCTCATTTCTTCCCGCCCAACAACTTCCCCAACTCCACCTTCACCTCTTTCGTGTCGGCCGCCTTCACCACGGCCGCGTTCGCCTTCGCCAACAGGTCTTTCTCCAGGTCCGGCTTCACCTTCTTGAGGAACTCGTGGACGGCCTTGCCGAGCGCCTTCGCCGCCGGGCCGTCCATGCCCAGGGTGTGCTCGCACTCCAGGTCCCAGTAGCTCAGCTTGGCCTCCGTCACCCTCACCCGCAGCACCAGCGTCGGCAGCAGTGACCCCGGCGTCGGCTCGGTCCGGCTGGTCACCTCCACCGTCATCGTCACCCCGGTTGAGCACTTCGCCCGCGTCTCGCCGGCGTACACCCGCTTACCCATCGCCCACTGCTGCTGCTCGTACTTCAGCTTCACGTCGGTGTGCACCACCGCGTCGAACAGCGTCTTCCCGGCCTCCGGCGTGCGGACGTCGCTCACCGTCAGCTTGAGCGTCTTGGCCGGGTCCACGGCGTCCACCGTCACCCGCTCCCAGTGGCCGTCGTTCTTCACGTCCCGCATCACTTCGGGGCGGAAGCGGATCACCCCCTTCCGCTCCCACTTCAACCCGATGGCGACCTCCTTCTGCTCGCCCCAGTGGTGGTTGGTCTGCACCAGCGGGTCGGGCAGGTTCGCCAGCAGCAGGGCGCGGAGGTTCTCGGACAGGTGTTTTGTGTCCTGCCCCTTGTCCGCCGGCGGGGCGGTGGCCTTCACCGGCGGGGGTGTCTGGGCGAATGCGACGGGTGCGATCAGAACGAGTACGGCGAGATCGCGAAACATGCGACGCCCCGGAGGGTGCGGGTGAACCCGTAATGGGACGGGTTCGCAAGGAAGACTTGCAGCGAAAAGACGATCGCCGCAGCGACCAGCGCCAGATGGTATGCCACCGGGGGTGGGGATGCCCCAAACGGCAAGGGACACCCAAACGCCGGGGCGGATGGTTTCGTTCCGCCTCCCCCTACCCATCCGCGAAACCATGTCCGGAACGCGAAAGATCCCATGCCGGCCAAGCACTTACGGCGATTCCGGCGGCGGATTCAACCCCACCCCGCACGAGCGACAGCGGTCGGGGTGGGTCTGGCCGAACATGGCGAAACCGGGGTTGCCATCCTCGTCCGGCAGGGGGTTGCTCCACACCGACTGCTTGCAGCGCGGGCAGCGGGTCGCACGGACGTACAGGACGAAACTGAGGATGATGAGGGGCACCACCGGGGCCATCCAGAACAGTTGGCCCCAGTGCCCCAGGTTGAGCAGGCAGACCACCAACACCACGACGTGAACGCCGATCGACAGTCGCATCCACAAGCACCGCCGGCGGAGCTGCCGCCCCTCGTCGGCCGTCAGGCGGTGGGTGTCCACGTTCAACATCGCATCCCCAAACCTACCGCCGGCCTTCTTCCTTCTCCTTCACCTCGTTCAAAATGGCGGCCAGCACTTGATCGCTGGTGATCCCCTCCGCCTGGGCCTCGAAGTTCATCAGCACCCGGTGCCGCATGGCCGGGAAGTACACCTTGCGGATGTCCTCGAAGCTGACGTTGAACCGCCCCTCCAGCAGCGCCCGCACCTTGCCGGCCAGGATGAGCGACTGGGCGCCCCGCGGGCTGGCCCCCGCCCGGAAGTAGCGGTTCGCCTCGGCCGTGCCGTACTCGGTGTTCGGGTGCGTGGCGAGCAGCAGCCGGATGGCGTAATCCTGCACCGGGTCGGCCACCAGCACCTCCCGCACCAGCCGCATCAGCTGTTCGATCTCGCCCGCGTCCATCACCTTGTTGACCGTCGGCATGTCGTTCTTGGTCGTCCGGCTGACGATCCGGTTCAGCTCGTCGCGGGTGGTGAACGGCACCAGCAGTTTGAACAGGAAGCGGTCGAGCTGGGCCTCGGGCAGCGGGTACGTCCCTTCTTGTTCGATCGGGTTCTGGGTGGCCAGCACGAAGAACGGCTTGGGCAAGACGTGGGTGGTGCCGCCGACCGACACCGTCCGCTCCTGCATGGCCTCCAGCATGGCCGACTGCGTCTTCGGGATGGCCCGGTTGATCTCGTCGGCCAGCACGATCTGGCTGAACAGCGGGCCGGACTGGAACCGCCGCTCGCGGCGGCCTTCGGGCGTTTCCAGGATGATGTCGGTGCCGACGATGTCGGACGGCATCAGGTCGGGGGTGAACTGGATGCGGGTGAACTTGAGGTCGAGCACCTGCGACAGGGTGCGGATGAGGAGCGTCTTGCCGAGCCCCGGCACCCCTTCGAGGAGCACGTTCCCGCCGACGAACAGGCTGGTCAGCACCCCCCGGACGATGTCCGGCTGGCCGACGATCACTTTGCCGATTTCGGTTTCGAGGGCGGCGAACCGCTTGCGGAACTCGGCGGCACGCTCGGTCATCGGGGCGTTGGTGTCCATGCCGGAAATGCTACCGGCCGCCGCCCGGAGAGTCGAGCGACGGCCGGCAAGATTGTTCCACCGCTCGGCTCACTTCTTGCCGGCCTTCGGGGCGGCGGCGAACTCGGCGGCGGTCATCATCTTCGACGACCCGTTCTCGAACAACACCGCCCCCCCTTCGGCCTCCGCCTTCTTCTCGTAGGCGATCACCCCGGTGCCGCCACCGGTCATCGGCATCGGCACCCCCCACACCACCACGATGCTCCCCCCCTTCACCTGCTGGTACCCGCGGGAGTAGAGGGTCTCGTACTTGGCCAGGTCGGCCACCTTGGTCGGCCCCTTGTTGTTGTCGGCCGTGTACTCGCGGAGCAGGCCGGCGACGTCCACCATCATCTCCACCTGTGGCAGGTCGGAACTCTCCTGCGGGCCGGACGAGCAGCCGACCAGGAGCCAAGCGGAGGCGAGGGCGAGGAGCGCCCGGAGGGGGTATCGCATGGGGGTGTTCGGGTGTGGGGGGGGAAAGGGACCGCCCGCGGGGGCCGCGGGCGGGGCGGGCGGGTGGGACGTCCGGCGGTCAGTCGAGGCCGAGCACTTCGCCGTTCGAGCGGGTGCCGGCCGCCTGCCAGTTGGGGAACGCGATGCTGTCGCGGACGAACCGCACGCTCCCGTCGGCCAGCCCACAGTTCACCCCACCGGTGTGGTAGCTGCTGGCGGCGATGTGCATCTGGTTCAGGCTGGCCGTGTTCCAGCAGTTGAACCGCTGCGGGCCGTTGGGCATCCGCCGGTTCCAGTTGATCGGCAGGGTGTGACTGAACGTCTGGAGGAACGGCAGGGCGCGGTAGTACTGCTGGCCGGTGTAGTACAGGTTGGACCCGGCCGAGGTGCCCAGGGTGCAGGCGGGGGTGGCGGTGCCGTCGGTGTGGTTCCACCCGGCGCTGGCGCTGCGGATGACGGTGGAGTAGTCCGGGGTGGTGCCGGTGGACGGCTGCATGCCCCGCATCACCTCGGCGAACATGACCGTGTTGCTGGTGCCGTCGGAGACGGCGAGCAGCGGGTACCCCCGCATCTCGGCGTTGCCGGGGAAGGGCATGGAGAACACCCCGCCGCGGCCGTCACTGCTCCGCACGTCCGAGTACGCGCCGGTCGACCCGTGGTAGCTCACCCGCCCGGACGCGCCCGGGGCCGGGAAGGCCGAGTAGGTGGCCGAGGACGGGTCGGACGGGCACAGGTAGTACGGCACGTCCTGGGCGCGAGCCGGGCCGTTGCTGAACGAGGCGAGGGTGACACTCGCGTCCACCTTGGCGTCGCTGTTCACGTCGAAGTCGAAGTTGAACAGGTTGAACTTGTTCGCCTGCTCCAGGTACGGCAGGAGGATGGCGGTGATGCTCCCGTTCGACGTCTTCGTCACCCCGTTGTACACCTTCGTCTGCTGGTATGGCGGGAGCACCATGTTGGCGCTCTCGTAGTTGTGGGCGGCCAGGCCGATCTGCTTCAGGTTGTTGCTGCACTGCATGCGGGCGGCCGCCTCCCGCACCTTCTGGACGGCCGGCAGGAGCAGGCCGATGAGGATGGCGATGATGGCGATCACCACCAGCAGCTCGATCAGCGTGAACCCGGCTCGTTTCAATCGACTCATACTTCACGGCCTCCGAAGAACCGAGAAATGAGAACGACCCCCGATCGGGGGTTCTGAATGGGTAGATTATAAACCCGTGTTTGAGTCGGGTGAGGGGAAAGATGAAGAAATGAGGAGGGGAAATCGAAGCACGTCCGAGCGCCACCACCGGGCATTCGCGGGTGGCGGATTTTCGGGCGCGACCGAAACGCCCCTCGCGGAGCGAGCACGGCACTTCATTCCCCGTCTTGCTTCTTCTGGCCCCGCTGTTTGGCCTTCCGCATGCGGCTCATGTAGTCGTCCTCGTCCTCCTCCGTCTTGGTGGAACCCCGCGGCGGGGGCGGCGGGGGGAGTGCCCCGCCCCTGCTCGTCTGGTCGGCCGTGTACTCGTCCGCGCCGGCGGGGGCGGCGTCCGGCGGGGCGTCGTCGGCCTCGAACTTCCTGGCCGCCCGCTTGGCCATGGCCGCCGCCGTCGCCTTCTTCCTCTGGCCCAGTTTGGACAGCACCCCGTCCTCGTCGTCCGGCAGGTCCTCACCCCGCCGCACCTTCGCCCACAGCTTCTTCGCCCCGTGCCGCACTTCCTTGAATTCGAGCGAGATCCGCCGCACCCCCACATCGAAAAACAGCAGCAGGCCGGCCGCGAACGCCAGCCAGAACCAGAACGGGAGCGACGGGCGTTCGGTCTTCACGTCGGGCGGCGGCGGGCGGTAGAAGTCGTGGGCTTTCACCAGCGCGGCCGGGTCGTTCGGCTCGTCGAAGTACTCGCCGCCGGTCATCTCGGCCAGCTTCTTCATCAGGGCGGTGTTCGATTCCAGGTCGATGAACTCGGGCGAGTACGGCACCGTCACCCCGGCGCGGGCGGCGAACACCCGCTTCTTCGCCACCATCACCTGTTTGCCTTCCTTGTCCAGCACCGGGTTGCCGGCCTTGTCCTTCAGCGGCACCATGATCGGGTTGCCGTTGGCGTCCAGTTCCTCCGCCTCCGCCTGCACGTTCAGGAAGTACGCGCCGGCCTCGGTAGCGTCGAACTCGGCCTCGTAGAACCCGCTCTTGTTCGGCTTGAACGTGACGTTCGGAGTCTTCTCGCCGGGGCCGGGCTTGTTCGGGGTGGACACGCCACCACGAAGGGACAGCCCCCGCAGCGGGAGCGGGCGGCCGTTCTTGTCCTTCGCCTGGTTCTCGGCCGTGACGGTGACGCGCACCTTGCCGTCCACGTACCGGGTGGTGACGGCCAACTCCCCGCTCTCGGCCTCCCGCATCGACCAGTTGACCACGTTCTCCCAGAACTTCTGGGCCAACCCGTCGCGTGCCCAGTCGCGGCCCCAGCCTTTCGCGTCCTCGCGGGCGTCGGAGGTGAACGCCACCGACTTGCCCAGCCCGTACCGCCACGTCGCCAGGATGGGGAACTCCTGCTCGGGCGCCTGGGCGTCCCGCGGCCCCTCGACCCACATGCTCTGGGTGGGCGACTGCTTGTTGGTGGTGCGGACGAACCCGTGCAGGCGGGAGAGCGGCTTGGGCAGGCCTTCGGTCGGCGAGCCGTTCAGCACGACGTCGGGGACGAAGTCGCGGTCGTAGATGAAGCTCTGGGAGATCTTGCGGGTCTCCTTGATGTAGATGGCCGGCAGGTCCTTGCCGGTGGCCGGCTTGTGGAAGTTGCCGGGGTTGCCGTTCGCGTCCTTGGTGCTGGACGCGATCAGCTTCATTTTGGCGTCCTCGTTCACCCCGTGGGTGGCCACCCCGATGGTGGTACAGGTGATGCCGTTGTCGGTCATCTTCTTGAGCGCCGCCTGGTTGCTGAAGTTCGGGTCGCCGTCCGAGATGAGGATGACGTGCTTGACGCTCAGGTTGTGCTTCGGGTCGGCCAGGGTGTCGGCGGCGGCCTGCAGGAAGGGGTCGAAGTCGGGCATGTCGCCGGGGGTCATGCGGTCCACCGCCGCGTACAGGGCCGGCTTGTTGTCCCCGATCGTCTGGAACGGGATCTGCCAGTTGATCTGCCCGCCGACGCCGAACTGGTAGTCCATCACCCCCACCATGTCGGCCCCGTTCAGCCGCTGGATGGCCAGCTTGGCCATCTCCTTCTGCCACTTGTTCCCGTCGGCCATCTCGCTGGCGTGCATGATGAGCACCAGCCCGCCCTTGCCCAGCGCCTTCTTCGCCTTGATCTCGCACTCGACCGGCAGGGCGGCCTCGATGGGCGTCTGCTGGTACCCGCCGGGGCCGAAGCTGTCCGGCCCGCCGAGCATGATCAGCCCGCACCCCTGGTCGTACACCTGGGTGCGGATCACCTCCGCCTGGTCCTCGGTGAAGTCGTCGTACGGCACGTTCGCCAGGACGATGCAGTCGAAGTTGCTCAGGTACACGCCCAGGTCGGTCTTCCCCTTCGGCAGCCCGGCCGCCGCCTTGGCGATGAACTCGATCTTCGCCTTCCGCAGCAGGTCCTGGAGGAACTTGTGCTTGGCCTTCTCGTCGTCCCGCTCCTGGGTGAGGAAGAGCACCCGGCGGGTGCCGCGGGCGACCACCGCCGCGTCGGCCGTGTTGTTGGCGATGCGGTCCCCGCTCGCCTGCCCGCCCTCGGGTACGAACTTCGCCCGGTAGGTGTACGAGGTGTCCGCCCGCGCCTGGTCGCGGTCGCGGAACTTGAACACGTTCAGCCCCGGCTTCAGCTTCACCACCGCCGGCCGCACCTTGGCGTCGAGCACGTCCGGGCCGTCGTCGATGTCGATGTCCGTCTTCTTGTCGTCCGGCTCGTCCGGCCCCTGCCCGCCCACCCGCACCAGTTCGAGCGTCCCCCGCACCTCCCGGTTCGGGCTGGCGTTCCGCACGTACACGCGGACGGGCAGGCGGGTGCCGGTGGCGGCCACCGGCGGGGCCTCCACCGCCTGCACCAGCACGTCCGACTCGTTCCGGCTGTTCGGGGCGAGGGCGATGGCGTCGATCACCACCCCGTTCTTCTTGGCCAACTCGGCCTGCTGCTCGGCGTTCCCCAGGTTCTGGTTGCCGTCGGACACCAGCACCACCCGCTTCGCGCTCCCCTCGGGGAACGACGCCATCGCCAGCTTGAGCGCCGCCCCGATGTCGGTGTAGTTCTCGTCCAGGATCACCCCGCTCTCGTCGATCTTCCCCTTCAGCCCGAGCACCGGGGACGGCGGGAAAGCCAGCTTCGGCCGCTTGCCGAACATCATCACCCCGAACTGGTCGCTCCGGTTCACCCCGTACCGGGCCGACACGCTCCCCTCGATCAGCTCCTGGATCCGCGCCCACCGCATGTCTTTCAGGTTGCCCGTCTGCTCCTGCTCCAGGTCCCGCGGCACGCTGGCCGAGCGGTCCACCACGAACAGGACGGTCATGTTCTCGCTCGGCCGCTGCACCTTCGGCTCGGCCAGGGCCACCACCAGCAGCACCACCACCAGGGTGCGGAGGCCGATGGCCACCCACCGCCGCACCGGCCCCAACCCGGACAGGCTGCGGAAGCTGATGACGTACACCAGCGGGGCGAGCAGGAGCAGCAGCAGCCACCACGGGGACAGGAAGGTGGTGTGGATGACGCTCTTGCCGGCCTCCACGAAGAACTCGGCGAGCGGGCGGCCGACCCACCCGCCGAGGGCGGCGAACAGGAGCACCCCTTGCGACAGGCCGACGACCGCGGGCGTGGCCGTCGGGCGGGCGATGGGCACGACGACGAGCGCGAGCAGGTACAGGGCGAACACCGTCATGACCGCGATCTGCGCGAACAGCGCCGCCCCCCGCCAGTCGGCGAACCCGGCCTGGAGGACGGCGAGGAAGATGCCGACCAGCACCAGCACCCCCACGCCGAGGGACGCCGCGTGGTCCGACGCGGGCGTACGAAACGCCAGGTTCGCCATCGTCAGCACGTACAGCGACGCCAGGCTCCACACCGCCAGCCCGCCGGCCACCGACCACCGCTCCCCGCCGGCCGACAGGCTCCACTTCCACCCGTGCAGAACCATCGACCCGACGGCGAACGCCCCGCACCCGACGGCGACGGCAACGAACGCCCAACGGTTCCGCCGCGAAACGGCCGCCAGCAGCCCGAACACCCCGCCGGTGACGAGCAGCAGCAGCGCCAGCCAGTGGGTGACGAGGAAGGCGAGGAACTCGGTCATGGGTCGGCCTTTTCCCAGCGAGTGAGCGTGCGACGACAAGAACAGGTTAGCAGAAACGGGTGTCGGAATCAGCACTGCCGTGAGTGTCGGTGACGTTCTGACGCCCTCACCCCCCGACCCCCTCTCCCTGGCCGGGAGAGGGGGTGTTCAAGGGGGAGTCGTGAACGTCTCTTCGCCGCGAGAAAAGCGCGTGAGAGAAGTGGCTGGCGCTCGCACGCTCGCAGCAAACAGGAACAACCGTCGCAGTTTGCACACCCCCTCTCCCGCTCAGGGAGAGGGGGATGGGGGGTGAGGGCCGCACTCACATCCCAACCGCCTTTCGGATCAACTCCAACACCGCGGACATCTGCGTCTCCACCATCTCGGCGGACACCCGCACGAACCGATACCCCGCCCCTTCGATGATCACCTGCC
The DNA here is from genome assembly GCA_964390195.1 of uncultured Fimbriiglobus sp. Lineage (GTDB taxonomy): Bacteria > Planctomycetota > Planctomycetia > Gemmatales > Gemmataceae > JALHQU01. The sequence continues at coordinate 17,426 of CAYMHO010000035.1, forward strand.
GGTCGGCGTCGGCTTCGACCGTCGTGTCGTGGATCGGCCCGTCGATCTCCACCACCTGCCTCTCGGCCGCGGCGAAGAAGTCCACCACGAACGGGCCGACCGGTTGCTGTCGTCGGAACTTGATCCCGCACAGCTTCCGACCGCGAAGGGCGTCCCATAGGATCGCCTCGCTGGGGGTTGACCGCCGGCGCAGCTCGCGGGCGATTTCCACCATCGCGGTGCGTTTCGCAACCGTCGTTTCAATGCGGTCGGGATGGTCGAATTGCATCGTACTGCCCTCACTCCCAGCCCCTCTCCCACTCTCGGGAGAGGGGGAGTGCAAACTGCGACGGTTGTTCCTGTTTGCCGCTTTGGCGCTCGCACACTCGCGACGAAGAGGCCGATCACGACTCCCCCTTGAACACACTCTCCCGCCCAGGGAGAGGGGCTGGGGGTGAGGGCTTCTATCTTTCAAAACCGCACCCGCTGCACGCGGTGGTTCTCGGTGTCGATGACGTGCACGCGGCCGGACGTGTCCACCCCGACCGCCCACGGGCTGTTCAACTCGCCCGGCCCGCGGCCGGGCTTCCCCCAGATGGCCAGACTCTTCCCGTCGGTCGTCACTTTCTGAATCCGCTGATTGCCGTACTCGGCGACGTACAGTTCCTCCCCGCCGGGGCGGAAGCACAGGTCGTACGGGTACTGGAACTGACCCGGTTCGGTGCCCGGCGAGCCGAACTCCCGCACGAACTGCCCGTCCCGCGTCAACACCTGGATGCGGTGGTTGCAGGCATCCGCGGCGTAGAGCAGCCCGTCCGGCCCAATGGCCAGCGCCCGCACGCGGTTGAACTGCAATGGCCCGGTGCCCTGTTCGCCCCAGCACGCAACGAACTTGCCGTCCGGGTCGAGTTTGGTGATCCGCTGGTTCTGCCCGAACTCGGACAGGTAGTAGAACCCTTCGGCGTCCTGCACGCAGTCGCTCACGTACCCGAACTGCCCCGGCAGGTCGCCCCCTTCGCCGCCCAACTTCTTCAACTCCTTGCCGGCGTGGTCGTACACCCGCACGCAGTGGTAGTGCGAGTCGGCCACCAGCAGGTTGCCGTCGCGGTCGATGCTCAGCCCGCTCGGGCGGCCGTTGCGGAAGTCGGGGGTGGTCCACGTCGGCCCGAGGTACTTGCCGTTCAGGTCGAACATCTGGATGCGGGCGGTGAAATCGACGACGAACATGTGCCCGGTGGCCGGGTCGATGGCGACCGCCCGCGGGCGGGCGAAGTCACCTTCCTGCACGCCCTGCTTGCCCCACACGTCGTCCGGCGGGATGCCGTTGCGGTACGTCACCCACGCGGACACGCCGACGGCGGCGGCCACCAGCAGGGCGAACAGGAGGAGGGCGAGGCGAGGACGCATGATGTTCCGGATTCCGAGTTCCGGGTTCCGAGTTGAAAGCAGACCACTCACGCAGTTTGTCGAATCAGGTTCACGGGGTTGGTGTCGAACTTCGGCACACAACTCGGAACCCGGAACCCGGAACTATTTCCGACCGGGTCCGAGGATGGTCTCGTGGTCGAACGCCTTCACTGTGAGCGTCCAGAAGAGGAAGGTCAGGCCGATGAGCAGGCAGGTGACGGTGAACAGGAGGGCCGACCAGAACCACCAGAGCGTGCCGGTGGACCAGGCGCACACGGCCACCGGGAAGGCGGTCAGGAACCCGGCGGCCGGCAGGTACCACATGACCGCCCGGTTGACCGACGTACACCGCACCGACAGCCACAGCCCATAGGTGGTGGCGAACGGCACGGCGGCGAGCAGGTAGACGATGGCGGGCACGACCGCGACGGCCGCCTCGGTGGTCAGGAAGGCGACGGCCACCACCACCGCCGCCGGCGCCCCCCACCACCACCCGCGGAGCATGCTGGTCAGCCACTTCGGCCACAGGATGGCCCGCCGCGGGGCGGGGATGGTGAGCAGCGACTCGAGCGTCAGTCGCGACCGCTCGCGGCAGATGGCCCCAGACGACGCCATGCCGATCTGCAGCAGGTGCGCGAACACGCCCGCCCCGCCGGCCAGGAGCAGCAGCCAGCGGGCGAACGCCCCGCCCTTGTCGCTCCCGCTCAACAGTGCCAACAGGGACAGCCCGAGGAACACCAGCACGATCAGCCCGAGCACCCCGCCGATCAGGTACATCATCCCCTTCATCGCCTCGTCGTCTTCCGTCTTCACCTGCCCGGTGGTGTGCTTCTCCTTCCAGTAGAACGGGTCGGAGTCGCCGATCTTCGGCTTGGGCACCCACTCCTTGGCGGCGTGCATGCTCGGGTCGCGGTAGCCGGTGCGGCCCTTCCGTTTCTCGGTATCCCACCGGCGTTCGCCGTTCTTCGGCGGTTCGGGGGCGGGTTCCGTCGGGGGTGGGGGGGGCGGTGGGGGCAAGAGCTGGGCGGTGCGGACGGCCCGCCGGGCCTTCGGCCGCGGGGCGCCGTTGGACCCGGCCGCGTCCGGGCGGACGTCCGCGGTCGGCAGGTCGTCCGCCTCCAGTTCGGTCACGTCCGCCCGCCGGTGCCGCTCCTCCTTCTCCCGCTGCACCTGCTCCTCCCGCTTCTTCCGCTGCTTCTCCTGGTACTCCCTCTCCCGGTCCTCGTCGCGGTACCGCTCCCGCACCCACGGCGGCGGTTTGGGCGACTTGCGGGTGAGTTGCGTCCGCAGCCGGCGGACGGCCCGCATGGCCATCCACACGGCCAGCCCGGCGGCCACCAACTCCAGCAAGGGGAACCCGATCGCCATCCCGAGGAACACGCCCGTCCGCCCTTCGGTGAGCAGCAGGTCGAGGTAGTAGATGACGGCGAACGGGCTGACGTACGGGCCGATGCCACACCCGGCGAGGACGATCAGGGCGGTCAGGCCGTAGGCCCGGAACAGGCCGCCGCGGAACGTCTCGGCACTCGCCGCCGAGTACGCCGAGACGGCGCTCAGGAACACCACGGTGGCGGCGGTCACGCCGTAGCTGGCCAGCAGGAACTGCCAGCTCACCCCGCCGTGCAACTGGGTGATGGCCAGGATGGGCAGGCCGGCGAACAGGATGCCGAGGAGGAACACCGTCCGCCCGAAGAACTTGCCGAACACGATCTCCCGGTCGGTCAGCTCCGAGCACAGGAGGAACACCATCGTCTTTTTGTCCTTCTCCTCGGCGATGCCGCCGGCCGCGTACGCCGGGGTGAGCAGACAGAGCACCGCCAACTGGCCGAACACGAAGGTGAGCGAGAACGAGTGCCCGAAGGTGGCCGACTCCTGGATGGTGAGCGACTGGCTGGCGCCGAAGAACAGTTCGGACGGCGGCTTGTTGCTGAACCAGATGAGGCTGAACGCGGTGAGCACCAGGAACAGGGCGACGGCCAGGATGAACCGCCCGCGGGCGTCCTGCCCGCGGCGGGCCAGGCGGAGCAGCTCCCAACTGAACAGTGGGCCGATCAGCCCGGCCCGCGGCGGCTTCTTCTTCGGCTTGGGTTTCGGCTTCGGGGGCGAATCGCTCAAGGGGGGAGTCTCGTGTTCTGCTCGCTCCGCGAGCGGGTTCAAACGGACCGCTCGCGGAGCGAGCAGAGCACTACTACTTCCCGTCCTGTAATCCGAGCGCCATGCCGGCGTACCCGAACCCGCGGAGCTTCTTCTCCGCCCACTCGTCGTACGTCTTGCCGACCCCGCGGTCGCCGGTGGTGCGGGCGTGCTGGCGGGCGAACTGGGTGGCCGCCCACCCGTGGCCGGCGCGGGCCTTCGCCGGGTCGGCGGGCAAGGTCAGGTCGGCGGCCGCCGGGGCCGACTTGCTCGCCGCCCACTTCGCCCGCAACGCCTCGCCCGTCGCCCACTCCCGCAGCCCCTCGTGATCGATCTTCTTGGCGAACTGGTCGGCCTTGTCGGCCGCCCCCGCGTCGGCCGCGGCGCGGGCCAACCGGTACAGGTGGAAGCGGTTGCCCGGCTGGGCGTCCGTCGCCTTCGCCGCCTCCTCCAGCAGCGGTTTCGGATCGGGCATCAGTTCGGCCAGCATGGCCATGGCCGGGAACCGCTCGGCCGCCGTGCCGGGCGGGCTGCACGCCACCTTCACCGCCCGGTCGGGGTTGTCCTGGCAGGCGTACAGGGCGGCGTAGGCGAACCTGGTGGACACCGACACCGGCGACCCGTCGGCCACCGGCGGGGGGATGGCCGCCTTGGTGTCGTAGTCGGTGATGCCGAGGCGGTCGAACAGCGCGACCACCGGCCACGGGGGGGCGGTCTTCGGGTCGGATTTGAGCAGGTCGCGGAGGGCGATCGCCTGCGGCTTGATCTGGTCTTCCGGGGCGCCGCACCGGAACGCCACCAGCAGGGCGAACGCCTGCACCTCCAGGGCGTCCTCCGGGAACGCCTGGGGGACGATCTCGAACAGCACCTCCGGGTGCCCCTTCTTGGTCAGCTCGCGGGCCAGGCGGGCGATGGTCATCATCCGCACCCCCTTGTCCACATCCCGCTCGTGGAACTTGGCGAGCGTCTGGCGGAGTTCGGTCTGCACGTGATCGACCACGGCGTTGCCGACGGCCGGGCCTTTCCCCCTGGCGCCCTGCGGCGTCCACCCGATCCGCACCTCGGCGATCACCTGCTCGTCCGTCCCGCCGAGGGCGAGTTGGGCGACGGCCAACTCGGCGAACAGGGCATCCCGCTCGTGCTGGGTCCGCGGCAGCGGCACCTGCTCCAGTTCGCGGCGGGCGGCGGCGAACTCCTTCAACCCCGCCTTGACGCCCTCCTTGGTGTTCAGCCGGGCGTGGTACTCGCCGCCGGCGGTGTGCAGCCCGGCCCGCATCAGCCGGCGGTCGTCCTTGGGCACCGGCGAGGCGTCGTCCTTCAGCTCCTCCAGCCCCTTCATCGCCTCGGCCATCGCCTCGTTCTCGCCCCCCGTCTGCATCGACTTCATCACCCACACGACCGCCCCGGCGGTGCCCCCGACCACCACCAGCAGGACCGTCGCCAGGGTGATCCAGAAGCTGAGCGGCCGCGGCTCCACCTCCGGCTTCTCGATCGCCCCGGCCTTGTCCAGCGCCTCCACGCTCACGTTCTGCATCTGCTGCTCGGCCAGGTCGTCGGGCAGGTCCGGCCCCTTCTCCAGCAGCCGCCGGCCGCCGGAGGCGTCCCGCCAGTCGGCCTGCTTCTTGGCCTTCGGGTCGGGCACCTTCGTGCGGTGCTTGCACTCCGGGCAGATGACGTTCTTGCCCGCCTTGCTCTCCGGCTCCGTCCACTTGTGGGAGCACATCACGCACTCGACGCCGATCTGCCGCTCGGCCGCCGGTTTCCCCTCGGCCGCCTCGTTGAACAGCGCCTCGGCCAGCGCCTCGGCCTCCGCCTCCAGCTCCTTCTTCGTCTTCGCCTTCGGTCTGGCGGCCGCCTTGGCGGCGGCCGGCTTCCCGTTGGCGACCCCGCCGGGCACCGGGAACGGGGTGCGGCAGTCCGGGTTGGAGCACTTCACGCTCTTGCCGGCCAGTTCGTCCTTCAGCTTGTACCGCTTCTGGCAGCCGGGGCAGGTGGCGTCGATCGGCATGACGATGACCGTGCGGACGTGGGTGCGGAACGCTCCGGCATTATCGCCCCCCGGCCCGACGGTGGCAATCGGGTTGCCCGCACTCCGCCGATTGCACCCGATCCGCGGGCGGTGTACCCTTTCCCCGGTGCCCCGCAACTTCCGGCTGGCCCCGCATGGCCGACACCGCCCCCACCCCGGCCTGGCTGCTCCGCCCGCTGCCGGCCAACGCCGCTCCCGACGAGAAGTTGAACGACACGGTGATCGGGCTGGCCCGCATGCTCGCGAGCGGCCAGGCGTTCAACGTCCGCGATGAGCTGTTCAACCTGCGAAAGGCGCTCGACGCCGCCCAGCCGTACTCGTCCTACGAACCGGCGGTGAACGCCATCGCCGCGGAGATGTGGGCCATCGCCGAGGCGGTGGCCGACTCGGACAACACGACCGCCAAGCTCCACCTGATCGACCTGGCGACCGGACACATGGTGCCCGAAGCGGCCGCCCGCGTCTGCCGCCGGTTGGCGAAGGACGCCGACCCGCGGGTGCGGAAACGGGTGCGGACCGTGATCGAGAGTGGGAAGATCGAGGAGGTGGCGCTGCCGGCGACGAAAGACGGCCCGTGGTCGCCGGTCGGGTGGATGAAGGGCACCACCGACGTGGACCTGAGCCGGCACAAGGTGGGCAAGAAGGTACAGCAGGCGAACAAGGTGCCGGCCATCCCGAACCTGTTCGCGTTGCGTGACCTGCTCGCCATCCGTTCGGACAAACAGCTCGGCTACTTCCTCGCGGCGAGCGACAAGGACAACGGCCCGTACACCACCTTCACCATTCCGAAACGAGACGGCACCGCCCGCAGCATCTGTGCGCCGAAAGTGCAACTGAAGTGGGTGCAGCGGCGGATTCACGAGAAGATCCTGGCCAACATCCCCGCCCACGACGCCGCCCACGGGTTCATCGACGGCCGCAGCATCGTCACCAACGCCGCCCCGCACGTCGGCTCCGCGGTGGTGGTCAAGTTCGACCTGAAAGACTTCTTCCCGACAATCCACTACTACCGCGTGCTCGGCTTCTTCGCCAGTTTGGGGTACAGCGTCGGCAACGCCCGCTTCGGCACCGAAGACAAGTCCACGCAAATCGCCCCGGTGCTCGCCCGCCTGTGCTGCTACACCCCCGATCCCAAAGCGTGGGGCAAAGCCCACATGCCACAGGGGGCGCCGACCTCGCCCGCCCTGAGCAACCTCGTGTGCCGACGGCTCGACAGCCGGCTGACGGGGCTGGCGAAGAAGCTGAATGGCGTGTACACCCGGTACGCCGACGACCTGACGTTCAGCTTCAAGACGGCCGACGTGAACCTGGGCCGCTTCCGCTGGTGGATCGACCAGGTGTGCCACCAGGAAGGGTTCGTGGTGAACCAGCACAAGTTCCGAGTGATCCGCCGCAGTCAGCGGCAGGTGGTGACGGGCATCGTGGTGAACGACTGCGTGCGGGTGCCGCGGGAGGACCGGCGGAACTTCCGGGCCATCCTGCACAACTGCGAGACGCTCGGGGTGGCGTCGCAGGCGCGTGGCAACCCCCGCTTCAAGGAGTACCTCCGCGGGTTCGCCAGCTACCTGCACATGGTGCACCCGGAAGAGGGGACGGAGTTGTTGCAACGGGTGAGCGCGTTGCTCGGAACCGACGGCGAGCGGCCCGCGTGAGCGGGCTGTTCCCACCCAACAGCGGCCTTACGGCCGCCGATCACCTGGAGCATCCCATGTCCTCCCCGTCCGCCCAGACGCTGCTCGATCTGGAACAACTGCTCGTTGCCCCGAAAGCGGCCGACCGCGGGCGGCGGGCATGGGAACTGGTGGTGCGGGCGCAGGGCAACCCCGACTTCCACGTCGTGCTCGACTTCGCCACCGACAAGGATCTGGTGGTCCCTTGCGGGGTGGCCGACCCGAAGCGCGAACCGAACCTCACCTGGACGAACCCGCTCGACGGCTCCGAGATGGTGTGGATCCCGCCCGGCAAGTTCCGCGTGGGGAAGGAGAAAGCGGTAGCCGAGATGGGCGGCTTCTCGCTGGCGAAGCACCCGGTGACGAATCAGCAGTTCGACCTCTTCGGGCACCAATCCAATTACGCCCACCACGAGTCGGCGGAGACGGACGAATCGGACGAAGGCGAATACATGAACGGCGAATTCCTACAGCTCCACAACAACGACTTTCCGGGGGAGATAGCCTCCCACCCCGTCGTGTACGTCTCGTACTTCGACGCGCTGGCGTACTGCGAGTGGGCAGGGCTGAGCATCCCCGGCGAGTTCATGTGGGAGAAGGCGGCCCGCGGGACGGACGGGCGGACGTACCCGTGGGGCGACGAGGTGCCGGAGAAGCACCAGCGTGTCAGCAGTGGGCGGTATCAGCGGGTAGCGACACACGGTCACTACCTCGCTACCGAGACGGCGGAGGTGGGTAAGCTGCCCCGCATCCGCACGCCCTACGGGTGCGAGCAGATGGCCGGGAACGTCTCGACGTGGTGCCAGCCGGGGAACGAGAAGAAACCCAGCGAGTTCCCCCCCGCCCGCCCCAAACCGAAGATGCCGACCGCCCGCAAGCCGGTGCAGGCGGCCGTCCGCGGCGGGGCGTTCAAGCGACAGGGGGTGCAGACGCTCCGCACCTTTCACCGCCGCAACCTGAGCGTCATCCGCCGTAACGACTGGGTGGGCATCCGCCCGGCGTGCTTCCTCCCCGTGCGACCGGCCGAATGATGGAACGCCAACTCACTTCCGGCCCGGGCGGGCGGATCCTCACCAACTGTAACGTGTGGAGTCCGTGCGGCGAGTGGGTCGTCTTCGACACCCGCTCGGACGCGGCGGGCAGCACCTTCGACGGCACCCGCATTCAGGCGGTCCACGTTCACACGCGCGAAGTTCGGACGCTGTACGAGTCGCGGAACGGGGCGTGCTGCGGGGTGGTGACGTGGCACCCGACGGAACTGAAAGTGGTGTTCATCCTCGGCCCGGAGTTTCCGACGGACGAGTGGGGCTACGGTCCGAGTCGGCGGCAGGGGGTGGTTGCCGACCTGCCCTCTCCCCTTGAGGGAGAGGGTGCACGAAGGCCGGGAGAGGGGTTGGTGATGCATTCCACCCCCCTCCCGCCGGGTTCACTTCGTTCACCCGGCGACCTCCCCCTCAAGGGGGGAGGTGTTCATGCGGCACCCCTCGACGCCCGCGACCTGACCCCGCCGTTCACCCCCGGTGCCCTCCGCGGTGGCAGTCACGTTCACGTCTGGCACCCCAACGGCGACTGGCTCAGCTTCACCTACGACGACGACCTCGTCCGTGATCCACAGCAACGCAACGTGGCCGTTTGCTTCCCCCGGCCAGTGAACGTGCCGAAGACGCACCCCCGCAACCACGACGGCGACCACTTCAGCGTCGTTGTCACCCGCACGGTGGCGAGCCCGCGGGATGGCACCGACGAGATCAGCCGGGCGTGTGAAGAGGCGTGGGTCGTCGAGACGCGGATGCTCGCTTTTCAGGGGACGGTGAACGTGAGCGGAAAAGCCGTGCCGGAAGTGTTCATCGCCGAGCTGCCGGACGACTTGACCATCCCCGGCGACGGCCCGCTCGAAGGAACCATCACCACCCGCCCTGCCCCACCGAAGGGCGTGACCCAGCGTCGGCTGACGTTCGGCGGCATCGGCGGCCCGCGGCACTGGCTGCGGAGTTCACCGGATGGCAGTCGCATCGGCTTCTTCCGCCCCGACCCCGCCGGCGTGGTGCAACTGTGGACCGTGACACTCGCCGGCCGCACGGTACAAGTGACAACAGGCAGTCAGTCGGTCGAATCATGCTTCACCTGGCACCCGGACGGCGAGCGGGTGGCCTGCGTCATCGGCGGGCGGGTGTGTCTGGTGGACGCCACCACCGGAGCGGTTCAACACCTGACCGATCTGAGTGAACACCTGCCCCGACCGGAAGCGTGCGTCGTCAGCCCGGACGGGAAGCGGGTGGCGTTCGTGCGGCACCGACCCGAAGGGAACCAGGTCTGCGTGGCGGAGGTGGAATAGACCTCACCCCCCGTCCCCCTCTCCATGCCATGGAGAGGAGGTGTTCAAATCGCAAACCTTCCCGAGCCGTCCGTCTAGGCTCCGGCACGTCCGCAGGCTGCCCCCCCCCCTCTCCACGGCATGGGGAGGGGGACGGGGGTGAGGTCCGCGAGCCATTCCATTGAACCGGTCACGACAAGACAGTAAACCTCCCCAACCACCCACGGAACGCACGCATGACCGCCGCCCGACGGACCAAGATCGTCGCCACCCTCGGGCCGGCGACCGACTCGCCCGCCGTCCTCGACGCGGTGCTGCGGGCCGGGGTGGACGTCGCCCGCATCAACTTCTCGCACGGCACCGCCGACGAACACCTCGCCCGGGTCGCCCGCTTGCGCGAGTCCGCCAAGCGCGTCGGCAAGTTCGCCGCCGTGCTGGCCGACCTGCCGGGGCCGAAGCTGCGGGTGAAGCTGGCGGCCGAGCGGCAACTCGCGGTCGGTGATTCACTCTCGTTCAGCCTGAGTTCGCAGCCCATGCACGCCGACGACCTGGTGCTGACCGAACCCGAAGTGCTGGCGGACGTGCGACCCGGTCAGCGGATGCTGCTCGACGACGGCCGGCTTCAATTGGACGCCGTCGGCACCGACGGCGGGCGGCTGATTGCGAAGGTGGTGGTCGGCGGCACGCTCAAGCCGAACAAGGGGCTGAACCTGCCCGACACCCCGCTGACGATCCCGACCGTCACCGACCGCGACCGGGCGGCCCTGATCGTTGCCGCTCGGGCCGGCGTCGACTGGGTGGCGGTGTCGTTCGTCCGCGGGCCGGAGGCGGCGGACGAGGTGCGGGCGGCGATGGCGGCGGTGGGGATGAGGCAGCCGGTCATCGCGAAGGTGGAACGCCCGGAGGCGGTGAGCCGGGCGGCGGCGATCGTCCACGCCTTCGACGGGGTGATGGTGGCCCGCGGGGATCTGGGCGTCGAGATCCCGCTGGAGAAAGTGCCGACCGTGCAGAAGATGCTGATCGCCGAGTGCCGGGCGGCGGGCAAGCCGGTGATCACCGCGACGGACATGTTGGATTCGATGCGGGAGAACCCGCGGCCGACGCGGGCCGAGGCGAGCGACGTGGCCAACGCCATCTTCGACGGCACCGACGCGGTCATGCTCTCGGGTGAGACGGCGGTGGGCAAATTTCCGGTGGACGCGGTGAGCTGCATGGCCCGCATCGCCGCCGAGACCGAGAAGCACCTGCGGGAGTCGGGCATCGAGTCGGGCATGGACTTCGTCCGCCCGGACCGCGGGGTGGACGACCCGCTGGCGGTGGTCGCCTGCTCGCTGGCCGACGAGGTGGGGGCGGCGGCCATCGTGATCCCGACGCTCTCCGGCCGCACCGCCCGACTGGTGACGCGACACCGCCCGTGGGCGCGGGTGGTGGCCGTCGCCCCGACCGAGGCGGTGCTGCAAGGGCTGGCCCTGGACTGGGGCGTGACGCCGGTGCGGATGGCCCCGGCCGGCCCCGGCGGGGACCGCATGGCGACGGCGGTGAAGGACGCCTTCCTGGCGGGCACGCTGACGGCCGGCGAGCGGGTGGTCATCCTGGCCGGGCACCCGATCGAGGGCGGCCCGCTGTACCCGACGGTGCGGCTGGTCGGCGTCGGGGCGAGCGGCGAGTCGGTCGAGCCGTAATCCGTACAACCCACCATCATCCCCACCCCACACCGAACCACGCATGGCCACGCCGTTCACCCTCATCGCCGCCCCGCACACCCCGTTCCACCCGGACGGCACGCTCAACCTCGACCCGATCGCCAAGCAGGCGGCGCTGTTCAGCCGCAACGGCATCGACGGGGTGTTCGCCTGCGGCACCACCGGCGAGGGGTTGCACATGACGACCGCCGAGCGGAAGGCGGTGGCCGAGCGGTGGGCGGCGGTGCGGGGCACGTTGCGGGTGATCGTCCACGTGGGGCACAGTTGCCAGCGGGACGCGACGCTCCTGGCCGCCCACGCGAAGGACATCGGCGCGTCGGCCGTCGCCGCCCTCGCCCCGCACTTCATCAAACCGACCACGCCGGAAGAGTTGGTCGAGTTCTTCCGCCCGGTCGCCGCCGCGTGCGCCCCCTTGCCGTTCCTCTACTACGACATCCCAACGCTGACGGGGGTGCGGGCGTCGGCCGCCCGGTTCCTGGAACTGGCCGACGCCGCCATCCCGAACGTCGGCGGGGTGAAGTTCACCAACATCGACGTGATCGGGCTTCAGGAGTGCGTGACGGCCGGCGGCGGGAAGTTCGAGGTGTTCTTCGGGTGCGACGAGATGCTGCTGGCGGCGGTGGCGGTGGGGGCACGGCGGGCGGTCGGCAGCACCTACAACTACAGCTCGGTGCTGCACCGCAAGGTGGTGGCCGCCTACGACACCGCCGACCGCGACCTGGCCGCCCGCCTGCAACGGGAGAGCGTGCGGATGGTCCGCATCCTGGAGAAGTACGGCGGGCCGATCGTGGCGGGAAAGGAAGTGATGAAGCTGTACGGCATCGACCTCGGCCCGCCCCGCCCGCCGCTCGCGCCGCTGACCGCCTCGCAGGTGGCCGGCCTGCACGCCGAGTTGAAGGAACTGGGGGTGTTGAACCCCACCGGGTGAACCGGCGGCGTGAGGCACCTGGGTCAACCACCCGCGGGTTCACACCCGCGGCTCACCTTCATGTACCCCGCCAGCACCATTTCACGCACCGGGGCCGCCCGCCGGGTGAGTTCCCGCTGCTCGTGGACGTATTCCTCCCGCCCGTCCTTCGTCTCGATGCGGATGGGCGAGAAGCCGAGCGTGGTCAGGTCGTAGGGGCTGGCTCGCATGTCGATCTCGCGGGCGGCGGCCGCCAGTTCGAACGCCTCCGCCACCACCTCGCTCGCCACCCACGGGGCCATCTTGTACGCGAACTTGTACAGGTCCATCGTGACGTGGACGCACCCCGGCTGGTCGTGGTCGGTGGTGGTCTGTCGGTTCAGTCGCACACGGTTGCGGGGCACGGCGGCGGGGGTGAAGAAGCGGAAGGCGTCGTAGTGCGTACACCGCAGCGGCATCGACTCGACCACATCCTCGGCGGCGAGGCGGAGCGGTACCCGCGAGTGCCGCACCTCTTCGGAGCGGTACACCATCGCCCATTCGTGCAACCCGAAGCAGCCGAACTGCGGTTCGCGGTGGCCGACCGTTTGCAGGTAGTCGATTGCCCAGGCGAGGTACGCCCGCCGCTTCTCGGGGAAGTCGTCGGGTGAAAGGACGACGCCGCCGTCGCACCCGCGGAACAGGTGCGGCCAGTCGGTGTCGGCGGACGTCGCCCCTTCCATCACGACAGCGACGCCGGGCGACCACCGCAGCAGGTGAGCGGGACGGTACGAGTAGTACTCGAACAGGAAGTCGTAGACGGGGTGCTTCCGGCCGGAGCGGGCGACGCGATCCGCCGCCAGCGGGCCGACGCGGGCGCGGTGGCTGGCGCGACGGGAGCGCCAGTCGTCCCCGCTCGCACGGCTCGCGGCGAAAATCATGCCGGCTCCACCTCCACCAGGTTGTCGTAGAACGTCGCCCCGCCGCCCTGGTCGGTCAGCTTCGTACTCGTCACGGTGTTCACGTTCACCCCGTCGGGCGTGTAGCGGTTCCACCAGATGCCGAACGACACCACCACGCCGGGCTGAACCGTGTCGCCGACCACGGCCTTCGCCAGCAGGCTGCCGCGGTCGTTCCACACCCGAACCGTCTGGCCGTCGGTAATGCCACGCTTGTTCGCGTCGGCCGGGTTCATCTCCACCCGCGGCTCGCCGGCCCGCGTGCGGAGTGTGTCCACGTTCACGAACGTGCTGTTCAGGAAGCTCGGCGTCGGCGGGGTGATGAGCTGGAGCGGGTACTTCGCGGCCAACTCCGGTTTCGTCTGCGGGTCTTCGTGCGGCGGGATGTAGTGCGGAAGCGGATCTCGCCCGGCCTTCTGCTCCCCCGGCGAGAAGAGTTCGCACTTGCCGGAGGGCGTCGGGAAGTACCCGGACGCGAACGGCGCCCAATCGGTCGGCACGTTCAGGCGGACGGGACCGTTGGCGAGCAGGTGGTCAAAGGTGGTGTTGGCGAAGGCGTGTGAGGTGGCTGCGACGGTGGCTGGTTCCGCCCGCTCCCGTTGGTCGCGGCGAAGAGTGTCTTCCTTTCCCTCAAAGGCCCGCCGCGCGATCTCCTCGTCGCTCATGGCGAACAGTTCGTCCTCGAAGCCCATCGCCTTCGCCAGCAAGCGGAACACCTCCGTGTTCGGCTTGGACGCGCCGAGCGGTTGGATCGCGGGGTGGTTCACCTGCACGTACAGGTGGCCGTAGCTGTTGTGGATGTCGAAGTGTTCGAGCTGGGTCGTCGCAGGGAGCACGATGTCGGCGTAGTCGGCCGTGTCGGTCTGGAACTGGTCGTGGACGACGGTGAACAGGTCGTCCCGCATCAGCCCCTTCAACACGCGGCTCTGATCCGGGCACACCGCCGCCGGGTTCGAGTTGTACACGTACAGCGCCTGCACCGGCGGGCCGGGCAACTCGCCGTGCAGTGCCTCCGCCAGCTGCGTCATGTTGACGGTGCGGGTGCCGGGGCGGATCAAGTCCGGCCGCGTCAGAAAGGCGTCGTCGAACGGGTACAGCTTGCTGGTGCTGAGCATCGCCCCGCCGCCGGGGTGCCGCCAGTCGCCCGTGATCGCGGGCAGGCAAGCCACCGTTCGCACCGCCATCGCACCGCCGCCGTGCCGCTGCATGCCGTAGTTCAGCCGGATGAAGGCGGGCTTGGTGGTGCCCAGTTCACGGGCGAACGTCTCGATCGTCTCGACCGGCAACCCGGTGATGTGGGCCACTTTCTCCGGCGGGTACTCGTTCAGCACCCTGCTTCTGAGGTCAGACCCGCCGAGGCAGAAGCGGTCGATGAAGTCCTGATCCTGCAAGCCGTCACGGAACAATACGTGCATCACCCCGAGGGCCAGCGCCGCGTCGGTGCCGGGTCGCACGGGGATCCACCAGTCGGATGCGGCGGCGGTGCGGCTCTTGTGCGGGTCGATCGTCACGACCTTCGCCCCGGCCTTCTGCGCCCGCACCATGATCGACCACAAATGCACGTTCGTGACTTTGGTGTTCGACCCCCAGTTGACGACGTACCGGGAGCGGGTCACAGTCGCCGGGTCGATGACCGCCCGCGTGCCGAGGGTGATGTCGCACCCGACCGCCCCGGCGGTGGCACAGATGGTGCGGTCGAGCAGGCTGGCCCCGAGGCGGTGGAAGAAGCGGCGGTCGAGGCTGGCGTACTGCAGCTTGCCCATCGTGCCGGCGTAGCTGTACGGCAGGATGGCTTGCGGGCCGTGTTCCCCCGCCGCGACGCCCTTGAAGCGAGCAGCGATGGTACGAATTGCGTCGTCCCAACTGACAGGCTCGAACTCGCCCTCGCCCTTGCGACCGACCCGCCGCAGCGGGGTGGTCAGCCGGCCGGGGTGGTACACCCGCTCCAGGTAGTTGGCGACCTTCTGGCACAGGTAGCCGTCGGTGAACGGGTGGTCGGCGTCGCCCCGCATCCGCACCGCGCGGCCGGTAGCGGGGTCGACCGACACCACCCACCCGCAGGTGTCCGGGCAGTCGTGCGGGCAGACCCCCCGCACGTCCACGGTCGGCAGTCGGAGTGTCATGGCGGCTCCGGATGGGGTGCGGAAAAAGTCGGCGCCGATGAGGAATTATCAGAATTCGGTTGACTAGGCGCTTGCGGCGCGGACCCCGTCCCAACAATATTACGGTTCGGTGTGGGGTCGTGCGTTCCACCCGGCCGCCCAGGTTACCGGATATGCCAGCACCCGCCAGCACTTCCGATTTCATTGACCTCGTGCGGAAGAGCGGGCTGGTCCCCGCCGACCGCCTCGCCCCCGTCCTCCGTAAGTACCCCGACCCGGACGACTCGACCGTCCCGCAGATCGCCGACGAACTGGTGCGGGCCGGGCTGCTCACCTTCTTCCAGTCGAAACAGATCCAGCAGGGGCGGTACAAGCGGTTCCAGATCGCCAGCAAGTACCGGCTGCTCGAACTGCTCGGCGTCGGCGGCATGGGCGCGGTGTACCTGTGCGAGCACGAGTACATGAAGCGGCTGGTGGCGGTGAAGGTGCTGCCGGTGGACAAGATCGCGTCCGACCCGACGGCGCTCGAACGCTTCTACCGCGAGGCGCGGGCGGTGGCCGCCCTCCGCCACCCGAACGTGGTGCAGGCGTACGACATCGACAAGTTCGACACCGTCCACTTCCTGGTGATGGAGTACGTGGACGGGAGCAGCCTGCAGGACGTGATCGCCCGGTACGCCGGGCGGAAGCAGTGGTTCGACCCGGTGCGGGCGTGCCACTACATCGCCCAGGCGGCCGCCGGCATGCAGCACGCCGCCGACCTCGGCCTCATCCACCGCGACATCAAGCCGGGGAACCTGCTCCTCGACCGGCACGGGGTGATCAAGGTGCTCGACCTCGGGCTGGCTCGCTTCTTCGACCACCGGCACGACGGCCTGACCGAGCGGTTCGACGACAAGTGCGTGCTCGGCACCGCCGACTACCTGGCCCCCGAGCAGGTGACGAACGACAAGCCGGTGGACGTGCGGGCGGACGTGTACGGGTTGGGCGGCACCCTGTACTACCTGCTCACCGGCTCGTCCCCGTTCCCGGACGGCACCGTCGCCCAGAAGCTGATCGCCGCCCAGACGCAGAAGCCGAAGCCGATCACCACCTTCCGCCCGGACGTGCCCCCGGCCCTGATCGCCGTCATCGACAGGATGATGTCGAAGAACCCGGCCGACCGCTACCAGAACATGACCGAGGTGATGGACGCGCTCTCCCCGTGGACGTCCCAGCCGATCGCCGTGCCGGCCGACACCGAGATGCCGGTCCTCTCCCCGGCCGTACTGGAGCGGATGACCACCAACCCGCTGCCCGGCCGGTCGAGCGGGGTGGTGTACCTGCACACCCCCCTCGCCGCCGGGTCGGGCGGGTCGTCCGTGCGGGTGTCGCCGCTCGACCCGACGGAGGCGAGCGTGCCCACCGGCCGCCCGGCCGACACCGCCCGCATCCGCCCGTCGTCGTCGGACGTGAAGGTGTTCTCGAAGGCGTCGCACCCGTCGGCCCCGGCCCTCTCCCCTCCCCCCACCCCCTCCCGCCGGTCGAAGCCGGCCGCGACCGCCCCGATCCCGGCACCGCCACCCCGTTCGCGGACGTTCACCATCGCCCTCCTGTTCGCCGTCGGGGGGGTCTCTTTCCTGCTCGCGTCGGTGGTCATCTCCCTCGTCACGCTCCTGCTGATGAAGTGACCCGCCCCCATTCTCCCCCGGCGGAAAAAGTTCACACCGGCCACACCCCGCCCCGTTCCAGCCGCGTCCGAATTCCCCCCATCGGTCCGATGCTTGCCCTATATTGACGGCAGCGCCGCCCTTTCGCCCCCATGTTGCGCCGAGACGGACCCCCAATGCCGGCCCCCGCGTCCAACGAGGAGCTGTTCGCCCTGATCGCCAAGAGCGGGGTGCACGACGACGCGCGGGTGCGGGCGTACGTGGACAAGCTGGCCGCCGCCCCCGGCGGGGTGCCGAACGACCCGATCAAACTGGGCGAGTACATGGTGCGGGACGGCCTGCTCACCCACTTCCAGGCGGAGCAACTGCTGCAAGGGCGGTGGAAGCGGTTCAGCATCGGCAAGTACAAGGTGCTGGAGCGGCTGGGCGTCGGCGGGATGGGGCAGGTG
>CAYMHO010000036.1:0-34672 GCA_964390195.1 uncultured Fimbriiglobus sp.
ACATCCCGCGGATGGACGTGGAGATGCTCCTGCCCGGCACCCGCATCCGCATGGCCCTCCTGGACAAACTGCGGCTGGGCGGGAGCGGGCTGGGGACGCTCGGGTACGTGCTGTTCAAGCTCACCTCGCTCATCGCCCCGCTGCTGCGGGCGGTCGGCCTGTTCGCCACCGGGGCCATCGTCGGGGACAAGTTCGGGGAAGAGGGGGTCGTCGCGCTGCTCGCCTTGTACGCCCCGCTCGCGCTCGTCGGCGGGTACGCCTACAAGACCTACGCCAGCTACGCCACCACCCGCCAGACGTACCAGCTCCAACTGTCGAAGAGCCTGTACTACCAGAACCTGGACAACAACGGCGGGGTGCTGTACCGGCTGCTCGACGCGGCCGAGGAGCAGGTGACGCGGGAGGTGCTGCTGGCCTACTTCTACCTGTGGCGGCACGGCGGGGACGGCGGGTGGACGGCGGAGGAACTGGACCGGCGGATCGAACAGGACTTGTCGGCCCGGCTGACGGTGCAGGTGGACTTCGAGGTGGTCGACGCGGTGGCCAAGTTGGAGCGGGCGGGGGTGGTGGAGCGGGTGGGCGACTGCCTGCGGGCGGTGCCGATCGCCGAGGCGACCGCCCGCATCGACGAGGCGTGGAACACCCTGGCCGAACCCGACGCACGAGCGCCCACGCAGGCGGCGGTGGGGTGAGGGGCGGCGAGCGGGGGGGACTGAAGTGTGCCGACGGTCAGCCGGTCGACAGCGGCCGCGAGTTCGTCCGTCCGTCGCCCTTGTCCGCGACAGGCCGCGGCGGTATCGTTCCTTCAGCCGCGGCCAAGTGGCGGAATGGCAGACGCACTCGACTCAAAATCGAGCGTAGCAATACGTGTGGGTTCGAGTCCCACCTTGGCCACTTTGCGACCCGGAGCCGGCGGGAGCCGGCGGGAGCGGAGCGGAAAAACCCCCTGAGATTTCAGGCGTTCCGCCCGGCTCTTTCCCGTCGGCTCCCGTCGGCTCCGCCCCGCTCCGACCCGCATTTTGGCCCACAGTTGGCCCGCTTTTTGGCCCGCCCTCTTCCTCCACCGCCTTGGCGAAGTCCGCCTCCAATGTTTGCAGGTAGTGCGTGAGGGCGATTTTCGGCGTGTTGCCGATCCAGGCCGTCACGACGTGGATGGGGTGCCGCGCCATCAGGTCGGTCTCGCAGCTCGCCCGCAGGTTGTGGAACAGCCGCGGCCACGTCGCCAGCCCGGCCCGGCGGACAAGTCTCTCGAACGTGGTGCGGAGGTTGGTGTTCACCCACCCGCCCGGCTTGTTCGCCGTCCCGCGGTAGCCGGCCCCTTGCGGCCCGCCGACGACGTACACCTCGCCGGGGGCGGCCAGTTCGAACGCCTCTTCGAGGTGCGGGCGGAGGCGGGGGAAGATGGGCACCACACGGTACGCCCGGCCCTCGAGGTGTTCCGTCTTCGGGCTGGGGACGGTCATCCGCTTCTCGGCGAAGTTCACGTCCGACCACTTCAGCGACAGCACCTCCGACGGGCAGCGGAGGCCGGCGAACCGGGCGAGGGCGATGATCGTCCGCCAAGTGGGGTTGGCGGCGTCGATCAGCTTGTGGGCGTCGGCGGGGGTGACGTAGTGCCGCCGCTCGGCCGGGTTGGCGTTCTTCCCCCGCACGTCGGCGAACGGGTTGGCGTCGGTCAGCTTCAGCCGCACCGCGTGGGCGAACAGCATCTTGCACATCTTCAACCGCCGGTACACCGTCGCCCCGGCCAGCTTCTCGTCCTGGTAGTGCTGGAGGAACCGCTCCGCTTCCGCCACCCCGACGCGGCGGAGCGGCGTCCGCTCCCCCAGCACCGCGTTGAGGTCGGCGGACACGCGGCGGATGGTCACCAGCGTGGCGCCCTTGGTGTGACCGTCGGTCGCCCGCTTGCGGTCGTAATCGGCGAGGAACCCGCCCAGGGTGGCCGTGCGGCGGGGTGCGATCAGCCCGGCCTTGGCCAGCTTGGCGGCCAGTTCGTCGGACAGCCCGCCCGCCCACGCGGCCGTGTCCGCGTCCACCGGCGAGCCGGAGTGAACCGCCCCGGCGAGGTGTTCCACCCGCAGGCGGAAGGCCTCCGCGTTCTTCCGGGTGAGCTTGCCCAGCCGTACCGTTTGCCGGCGGCCGTGGACCATCACCTTGAGGGTGAAGGTGCCGTTCTTCTGGTCTTGCGACAGCGAAGCCATTCGAGAACCCAATGAGGTCGGGGTTGAGTGTACGTTTCAGGGAGTGAGGTGCCGGCGGAGGTGTTCCAGGGCGGTCTCCACCCGCCCCCGTACGCCGGCCGGGGTGATGCCCAGCTCGCCGGCCAACTCCGCGAACGTCAGGTCGTCGGCGAACCGCCGCCGCACCAGCTCGGCCGCGGCCGGGTCGAGGAACCCCACCAGCGTCTCCCACTCGTCCGGCTCCGGGTCGGTGGCGCTGAACGCGGTGGCGTGGGCCTGGGCGTCGAGCGGCACCGCCGCCCGGCGGCCCTGCCGGTCCGCGTGGTTCAGCATCGCCCACCTCGCGGCCTGGATCAGCCAGCCCTCAGGGTTGGGTTGGCCGGCCGCCTTCCCGTGGTCCCGCCACATCACCAGCAACGCGGTTTGGCGGAGGTCGGCCGCCTCCAACTTCCGCCGGCGGGCGATGCAAAGGGCGTCCCGCCAGATCAACGCGGCGTACTCGCGGATGAAGGCGGTGAACTGTTCTTCGGTCACGGTCGGCTCCGGCGGGAAGGTGGAAGGGAGGGCGTCCGCCGGGTCGTCAGCCGCCGATGCCGAACAGGGTGAAGTCGGCTTCCTCAAGGATCTGCTCGATGTAGAAGAACGCCGGCACCCGCACCGTCGCGTTCGCGACCGCGTCGGTTTGCGGCCTGTACCGCACCCAGAGGTAATCCCACCCCCGGTAGGTCACGTCGTACTGGGGGAGCTTGTTCACCCCGTCGTCCCGCAGCTTGCCGGCGGTGATGGTGGTGGTCGGCTTCATCCCGAACCGGAACGTCGCGTCCCAGCGGCCGTCCTTGCCCGTCTTCAGCGTGGCCCCCAGGAACGCCACCTCCCGCCGCCCGAACCGGAACCATGTCGCGTTGTTCGTCTTCCACCGCATCGAGATGAGCCGCTGGAAGTAGGCCCACGTCACATAGTCGAAGGTCTTGGAGATGGTGATGATCTCGCCCGTGTCGTCCAGGTCCACCCCCTCCACATCCTTGTCGGTGACGTTAATCGCCCGCTGGTAGTCCGGGGCCGCCACCACCGCCCCCGGCGGCACCACCACCCCGAACCCGCCGCTGTCGAGCGTGGCCAGCGAGGTGTACAGCGTCGGCGGGCGGCTGCCGATCTCCAGCGTCACCTCCGCGCCGACGGGGTCGTCGTCGGTCGCCGGGCCGCTCGGGGTGCCGCTCGGCGCGCCCCCGCCGGGGCCGTCCGTCGGGCCGGGGGATTGGGTCGGGTCTTGCGCCGCCGTGTTCGGCCGCTCCCACTCGTAGGGCACTTCGACCGTGTACACCCCGCCGCCGTTCGGGGTGGCGGTCACGCTCTGCCGGGCCAGCCCTTGCCAGAAGAACGGGGCGGCGTTCCGCACCGCCAATTCCAGGGCCGCCTCCGGGTCGGCCTCCCCCTTGACGATGCCGACGTACCGCCACGTCCCCCGCGCCCCGGCGGCGTCGATGGTGAAATCCCGGCTGTCGTGCGTCTCGATCAGGTTGACGGACATGTAGCACCTCGGAGGTGATCGAAGTTGTGGTGTCTCGGTGGTCGTTGGGTCAGTAGGCCGAACCGCCCCCGCGGGCGGCCATCTTCTCCCGCTGGATGTCG
Source organism: uncultured Fimbriiglobus sp. (assembly GCA_964390195.1). GTDB lineage: Bacteria > Planctomycetota > Planctomycetia > Gemmatales > Gemmataceae > JALHQU01. The sequence continues at coordinate 3,810 of CAYMHO010000036.1, forward strand.
CTCAGCTTCCGCCCCGGCTTCTTCGGCGGCGGGGGGGCGGCCGGGCGGCCGTCCGCCCGGATGTTCAGCCCGCACACGGACGCGGCCACCGCCGCCAGCACCACCGCGTCGAGCAGGTGGTTGTCACTCCGGCCGGGCCGCATGGTCCACTTGTCGAACGTGTCCCCCTTCAGGGTGGCCGGCTCGCTGTACTCGGCGGACAGGTGATCCACGAACAGGGCGTGGGCGGTCGGGTCGGAGCCGAACAGGGTCAGCCCGGTGCGGCCGCCGGGCGGGATGCCGAACGCGGCGTGGGTGAACGACTTCCAGGCGTCCGGGTCGAACTGGATTTGCCTTCCCCGCCCGCTCCCGGTGCCCAGCGTCAGCCGCCAGTGGTGCCCGCTCCGCTCGCCCGGCCGCGCCGCCCACCGGGCCACCCCCACCTGCGAGGTACTCCGACCCACCCCCTTCGACGGGTACAGCACCCCGGCCAGCGGGGAGGCGGCGAGGGCCTGATAGACGGCGTCCGTCTCCCACCCGGCGTCCACCAGACACCGCTCCACCCGCGCCGCCCCGGCCGCCGCCGGGTACTCCCGGCCGGCCACCAGGGGCAGCACCTGCCCCAGCCCGGCGTACACCCGCTGGGCGTCCGAGTGGCCGGGGAAGGCGTCCCGGAGTGACGGCCGGGCCTCCGCCGCGGCGAACACCGGGCGGGGCTGCCGCGGCCAGCACCCGTAATCCACGACGGAACCGCCGAACTCCTCCGTCCACCCCACCACCGCCCACCAGATGAGCCCGCCGCCCACGTCGATGCCGGCGGTCAGCCGCGAACACCCCGGCGGCACCCGGAACCGCTCGCACCCGTTCACCCGCCCGGCCACCGCCCGCGGGTCGAACCCCTTCGCCCCGGCCACCGCCGCCGCCGGCTCCGGGCGGTTCATGTACTCGCTGAAGAACGCCCGCCGGTTGCGGCAGTACAGGTTCATGGCGCTCTGGACGGCCGACACCTCCCACCCCTGTTTGCGGTCCGGCCACGTCGCCCGCGTGCCGGCGTCCAGCTCGGCCCGGTTCGCCCGGTAGTGCGCGTTGGCGGGGGCGAAGTCGGGCGGCTCGGCCTGGGCGCACGCCCGGTACACGTCGAAGTAGGCGTCCCACGCCCCGAGGTCGGAGGGCATGCCGTCGAGGATGCCCACCCGCTCCCCCCGCCACAGCGGGTGCAGGTCGCGGTCGAGGATGCGGTCCACGAAATCGCCTTCCGCCACCACCGTGCAAGGCATGACGGCCGCGATCGACTTGTCCGGCCCGGCCATGCCCAGCACGTCCGCCCCGACGAGCTGCTCGCGGGTGGCGTTCTGGGTGAAGCTGTGGGCGCTCTCGTTCGTCTGCGGGTCGTCGAGCAGGACGAAGTCCGGGCGGATCATCTCGCCGGTGGACAGGGTGAGCAGCGAACCCCGGATGCCCTCGCCCGTCAGCCCGGAGGCGGAGAACACCGCCCCGGACGTGGGCACCTTGCCGTCGTCCCGGAGGGGCCACCCCTTCGGCCAGTTGGGCGGCGGCGGCACCGTCGCCAGCACCACCCGGTCGCCCGCCCACTCGATGAGGGTGGACTCCCCGCCGCACGTCTGCCCCCCGGCCCGCTGGCCGATGCCGCGGAGGTGCTGGCACGGGAACGACACCTCCGGGTAGTCGGCGGCGAACTCGGGGGAGAAGCGGATGAGGGTGCGGAGGCTGTCCAGCGTGTCCCCCGCCTTGGCGTCGTTCGCCCCGATGACGAACACGTACCGGCGGAGGGCGTTCGCCACCGCCCACAGGGCGGCCATCCGGCAGAGTGTGGTTTTCCCGCTCCCGCGGGGGAAGGCCATGGCGTACAGCGCCCCCAGGGTGGCGGCCTCTTCGATCCGCTCGATGGCCCGCAAGTGGTAGTCGGCCCAGCCCAGGTAGAAGGCGGCCGGGTTGTACGCCTCGCAGAACGCCCGGAGCGACTTGCGGCACTTCGCCCGCCGCCGGACGTTGGCGATGGGCGGGATGTCGCCGATCTCCCGCCCGCGGGCCGATCGCTCGGCGGCGATCTTGGCCAGCCGCTCCCGCTCGCGGTCGTTCCCCGAATCGGTGGTCTTCTTGGTCACTGGACACCTTGCGTGAGTTAGTCTGACCAAAGATCGAGCTCTTCCCGAGTGGGGTGAGCTTCGATCCACTCCGGGAAGGACCCGCGACACTACGCCAACATCAGAACGTTGCGGGGGTCAGGATTCCACCCCGCCGCTACAACCCCACCCCTCCGCATTTCGCATTAACGGCCCATCTGGGCGACGATCTCCCGATAGGCGTCAACTATCGGTCGCCCCGTGCGTTCGCCCCGTGCGCGGCGTGTGGGGCGTCCGCACGGGGCGGCGGGGTCAGGTGGACACGGACGGGTCGGCGGGGGCGGGGTCGAACCCGTCGTACACGTCGTTCCCCCGCATGGCGTTCAGCTCCGCCGGGGAGACGGGGGTGATGCCCAACAGCGTGAGTGTGGGGCGGGGTTCGTTCCGGGCGTCGGCGTGTTGGTTCGCTTCGGCCTGCCACTTGGCGAGGATGTCGGTCGTCTCGCACGACACGGCGGCCATGGCGATCACCGCCGGCTTGCCGGGGTGGGCGACCCGCACGCGGACCAAGTGGTGGGTCGGGTGTTCGGCGGCGGGCGGGGGGAGGAAGCCGGTCAGGGCTTGGGGGGTCAGGCGGTCGCTCAACATCGGCGTCTCCTTCGGGGTGGGTTGGGTTGGTGGGGTCCGCCTACGGCAGTTCGGACTCTTTGAGGACGCGGGTGTCCCGCGCCGGCGCGGGGTCGGGTTCGGCAGGTTCGGCGAACTCGTGAATGACGGTCCAGTTCGCCCGCAACCTCTCGACTTCGTCCGCCGTGGTCAGGGTCCTGCCCCAAGTCGAGACGGTCACGCGGGGAACGCCCCGCTCGTCGGCCGCCCGGTCGCACTCGTCTTGCCACCGCCGGGCGTGGCCGAACCCGTCGCCACGGACAAGGGCGGTGGCCTCGATCACCGGGCGGTCAGGCCGGCTCACCCTCACCGAAACCAACGCCAGCAGCACGGGGCGGGCGACGGGCGGGGGCAGTTCCTGTTCTTCGTCCGGGGCGGCCGGGTGGTCGGCGGTCTCGGTCATGCTCTGGCCTCTCAGCGTTACGGGTGCAGGGGATGGAATGACGGTGCTGGGCTGGGGGATCAGGGGTTGGCGGGTTGTCGGGTTGTCGGGTGGGCGGGCGTCACGTCGCGGCGGTGCGGATGCGGCGGGCGGTCTCCCGCCGGTGGGCGGCGAGCGGACAGCCGGTGTTCTTGAAGGCACCTTCGCGCACGAACGCGACGGCGGTCAGCGTGGCGCTCAGAATGTCGACCACCGGGCCACTGCTGTCCCGACTGAACTCCCAGGCGTGGTACGTCAGTTCCGGGGACACGAAGGCCAACCCGGCCGCGGCCTGGGCGTCGGCGGTCAGCTTCGGCACCTCAGCCCACACCCCGGTGGCGTCGGCCCACACCGTCAGCGTTCCGGAAGTCGAGGAACCCAGCACGCGACCGGGGTCATGCCCGGCGAGCAACTGCACGTCGGCCTTCACAGGGGCGAAACAGCCCCGCCGAAACCGGTGACGGTGTGCCCGGAGCGGGTGGAGGATTGGCAGGGAAAGGTCGCCAGTCGCCACCACCGGCGGGGTGGTGGTCGCCTCCCCGAAGGGAGCGACGAACAGGATCGTAGTGCCAACCGGTCGGGCGGTGGCGGCCGCTGGGGCATCGTCGGACAACCCGCGACACCCCCGCTGCTGCATGTCCATCATCGCCCCCAGGGCGTCGCCGGGCGGGTGGTCGTCGTGCCGTGGTAGCAGCATGAGCGCCCCGCACGGGCAACGGCCCATCCGGCCGGACAGGGTGTCAGCGACGGAGTGAACCCGCGGGCAAGCGGGGCATTGGACACGCATCGTTATCAACCCTCGGGTTGGTCCGGATGGGACAGTGGGGCCACGTCGGGGTGGTGTACCCCGCGGGCCGGGGTCACAGCACCCGCATGCCAAAGGCGGCCGCGTTCAACTCGTTCACCGCCGCCTCTTGCTCCTTCACCGCGGCCCTGATCTGCTCGTTCAGTTCGGCCACCCTCGCCCGCTGGCGTTCGGCTTCACCGTCGGGGTACTTGGCCGGGTCGGCGGCGGCGGAGTTCGCCCGGGCCTGGGCGTCGTCCCGCGCGAAGGCGAGCGACCGCGTCCGGCGGTGGGCGGCGTCGGCCCGCGACTGGGCGTCGTTCATCGTCTTCACCAGCGGGCCGGAATAGGTCCGCTGGAGACGGGCCTCCGCACCCACGGCCGCGGACACCGCGTCCTCGGCCCGCTTCCGCCGGCCGTAGGCGGCGATCAACTTGTTGTCGATCTCCTTCAGCAGCCTCGCCTTCTCGTGCTCCAGGTCGAACGCCTCAGCCGCCGCCGTCGCCAGCTCCGCCTCGGCGGCCGGGCGGCGGGCGGCGACGGCGGCCAGCTCGATCCGACGGCGGCGGGCCTCCACATCGGCGGCGAACTGATCCGCCGTCTTGCCGGCGGCGGCCACCGCCGCGGTCACCTTGTCGTGGTCCGGTTGCTCGCCCGCGGCGGTGGCGTGAACGGCGGCCGTGTACTCGGAGGTGTCCGCCAGACGCAACTCGCCCAGCCGCTCCTTCACCGCGGCCAGCGTGCGGTCGCCGGCCGCCTCCCGCTGGTGGGCGGCCCGTTGCATCTGCTGGGCGGTCGGGAACGGGGTGCCGGGGGGCGGCGGGGTGTTCGGCTCGACGGTCGGCTTGCCCTTGGTGGCGGTGGCCATTTGGTCGGCTCCTTCGGTGGTGGGGGTGGGGTGAGAGGGGGGCGGGTGGCTCGCAGGTGCCGCCCGCCGGGGTGGTCGATTACTTCGCGCTCGCCAGCCGTACCAGCTCGCCCAGGTCGGCCGGCTTCACCCGCATCAGGCGGGACGGGTCGTCGCCCGTCTTGGCGGTCAGGTCGGACACCAGCTTGTTGCCCGGCACATCGCCGACCCACGTCAGCACGTCGAACACGTCGCCGGCGTACACCTCCAGGGCCATCGCGCCCGGCGGGGCGGTCCGCACGGCTTCCGAGACACGCCACAGCGGGGTACCCCGCATGATCTGGCCGTTCAGCGTTTGGGGGTCCATCAGCATCGGAATCACCTTCGGGTTGGGCGGTGGAACTCACCGCCGGGTTGTGGTGAACGCGGTGTTCACCGTGGTCAGTGGTCGGGGCGGGTGCCCCTCGGTCCGGTCAGCCGGTCCGCCCGGCGGCCAGCGGGTCGCGGGTCGGCCTTCTTCGGCCTGGGTCGGTCGTTCAGCCACACCGCGAACCCCTTCGGCACAACGGTGATGGCGTTCCACGCCGCTTCGCGGGTCGGGTACTCGCCCACCAGCTTCCACCGGCGGTCCTTCGGCCGCTTGGCGAACAGGCGGACGGTCGGGCGGGTGGCGGTCGGGGTGTTCACGGTCGGCCCTCACATCGTGGGGATGCCGGCGGGTTCGAACCGGGTGAACTTGCCGTTGAACAGCAGGTCGATGGTGACGCCGTCCATCCCCGACCGCTGCTTGCCCACCTTGAGGGCGTACCGGCTCACCCCACCGGGCGGAGTGTCGTCCGCGTGCGGGTTGAGGAGCAGGACGGTGTCCGCGTCCTGCTCCAGGCTCCCGGACTCGCGGAGGTGGTGCAGCTCGACGCTGCCGCCGGCGGCCTCGCGGGACACCTGCACCGCGGCCAGCACCACCACCTTCAGCTCGCCGGCCAGCACCTTCAGGTCGCGGGAGATTTGCCCCACCTGCTCGTACCGGGCCGCCCGCCGGTCCTCCGGCTGGACCAACTGCAAGTAGTCAATCGCAACCAGCTTTACCCCGTGCTTGCGGACGTACCGCCGGGCGGTGGCGGCGATCTTGGCGACGGTCAGTCGCTTCCGTTGGTCGAGGTACAGGGGCAGTCCGGCCAGCCAGCCGCCGGCCGTCAGCCCGGCCACCCGTTCGGCTTCATCCTGGTTCATCGGTGACGCCCCGCGGAGGCGGGCGAGCGGTACCCCGGCCTTGTCCGCCACCAGCCGGTCGGCGGTCTCGTCGGTGGACATCTCCAGGCCGAACCAGAGGGTCGGGTAAGCGGGGCGGTTGCCGGTCGCGGTCGCGGCGTTGGTGGCGATCTGCCGCAGCATGACCGACTTCCCCTTGCCGGGGCGGGCACCGACCAGAACCAAGCCCTCCGGCCGCAGCCCGCCGACCAGCACCCGGTCAAGCTCCGGGAAGCCGGTGGGGATGGGCTGTTGCCCCTCTCCCCGGGCCAGGGCGTCGTACCGCTCGGCGGCCCGCGCCAACACCTTGCCGACCGGCTCCGGTTCGTCAGCGGGGTTACAAGTCTCGGTGACGGCGGCCATCTTGCGGAGAAAGGTCTCCACCAGCTCGTCCGTCGGCCCGGTGGGGTCGGCGGCGTCCCGCATCAGCTCGGCGGCCAGGGCCACCGCCGCCCGCCGTTGGGCGGCGTCCCGCACCTGAGCGGCGGCCGGCACGGCGTTGGCCGCGGTCGGGGCCAACTCCAGCAGGTCGCCCAGGAACCCGCCCGGGTTGTGGCCCAGGTCTTCCGCCCGCCCCAGCCGTCGCAGTTCCATCAGCACACTGGCGGCGTCCACCCACCGGCCGGCGTCCCGCAGCTTGCAGGCGGTCTCGTACACCAGCCGGGCCGGGAAGTCGGCGAAGTCGTCGGGCTGAACCAGCCCGCGAACGTCGTCCAGGGAATCCGGGTCGCGGATGACGGACCCGGCGAGGACCCGCTCATCAGCGATGGCGGCGATGGTCGGGATGGTCACCGGGCACCCCCGGCCGGAGGGCCATACTCGTCTTCGGGGAGGTCACGCGAGCTGATCGTCTTGGCGGCCGGCTTCGGTTGGATGGCCGCACCGTTCTTCGGCCCGTGGTTCTGTTCCTTCGCCAGCCAACGACCGAGAAAGGCGCTCATGCCGGTGAAGGTTTTCCCCTTCGTGGGGTTGTCCAGTAGCCACTGTTTGGCCCGCCGGACCTCCGCCAGGACGTTCACGCCGGGATACGCCTCCTCCCACTCGCGGACCTTGGCCGCGGAGAGCGGCCAATCACGTTTCCCGGTGCCCTTGCACGGGAGGGTCATCACCGGCGTCTCGGCCGTCGGTCCGTGAGCCGGCTCGTCCGGCTCCGGACAAGAATCCTCCGTCTCCGTCTCCGTCTCCGAATCAGGCCGACGTGCGCCGGTCACGTGACCGTCATCTGCCGGGCAGCCGCCGGACACCTGCCGGGCATCCGCCGTGGTGACGCCCGGCGGCGGCGGGCACTTGCTCACCTTTGCCCGCGTCCGCTGGTTGAACTTGGCGACCTCCAAGTAGGGCTTCCCGTCCACCTCGTACACCCGCACCAGCCCGACCGCCCGGCACTCCGCCAGCCAGCCGGTGATGTCGGCGTCGGACACGGCATCCAGTTTGAGAGGGAACAGCTTGGCCCGGAGAATGGAGGGCCGGGCGTCGTGCCGGCCGAAGTCGTCGGCAATCAGGAGCAGGCGAACGAACAGAACCTCCGCCGCCGTGGACAGGGTGTTCACGGCGTCGGAGGAGAGCAAACCTTCGCGCAGCAGGCGGGTGGGCATGACTACACGGCCCCCCGGCTGGTGCGGAGGAGTAGCAAGTTGATCAGCCGGCGGTTCTCGGCATTCTCCCGCTCCAGGGCGGCGACACGGGCCTCGAGGATTCGCGCGTTCTGCGGGGTCGGCGTGGACGCCGGCAGCGTCGGCCGCGGCTGGTGGACCTCACGGAGTTGGTCGGCCAGGGTGCCGGCAATCCGGTTGTGCGGCTGATCACCCGGCTTGACCGGCGGGCCGTGGGCGGTATTCTTCGGTTGCATTGGTTGGTTCCTCGGGGCTGGTCCTCGGGGCGGGTCGGTCACAAGCGGGCCGGGTATGCTCTTGGCGGGGCACCCGGCCCGCGGTCGTTCTCAGGTCTCGGTTTCGATCCGCTTTCCGATCATTTCCGCGGCGAACGCCTTCAAAGTGGGCCAGTGGTAGCGCACCGCCCGACCGCAGTGAAACCGGCCGGTCCGATCAGCCGGCAGAGCCGAAAGCGTCTTCCCGCTGATACTGAGCAGCTTCGCGGCGGTCGGCTCGTCTACCGCCAACGGCTCAAGGACCGCAGCGGTGGCTAGCACCTTGCGGACGATGGTTTCCAGTTCGGCGGGCGCGTGGACTTCCACGGCCGGCACGCTGTTAACGGCGGTCATCACAGTTGCCCTGGGTAATCGCCAGCGGGGTCGGCACGGTGGGCTGCACGTCCGGCACTTGGCCGGAGCCGTGAACCCGTATCGACAGTTCGAGCAGGTCCTTCAGGTTGCTCGTCAGCTCCATGGTTTCGGCCAGCTTCCGCCGGACGGCGTCCGGCGTCGGCAGGAAGCTCAGCCCCACCTTCGTCGCGGTCATCGCGGTCGCCCCCTGAGGATGATCACGGGGGCATTTCAGCACTCACGAGGGTGCGAAAACGAGTGCGGAATCAGGCGATTTTCGCACCTCTTTTCGCACCCTCCGCCGGCGGCAGCCGCCGAAGTTTTGTCATCTTCTTGTCCTGCCGGATCTCCCACCCGTACTTCCGGAACTTCGGCTTCAGCCGGTTTGCCGCGGACTTCCAGTCCTGATTGCCGGTCAGAAGCGGCCAATCCGAGATTGGCACACCGTTCGGGTGGCTGGCCAGTTCTTCAGCCACCCGCAGCTCGACCCCCTTCAGGCCCATTTCGGCAATCACGCGGTCCAATTCGGCGCGGTCGGCCGTAGCATCCGGCTGACCACCGTCGCTGAGCACCGTCTGACGGATGAACACCAAGCTGTTGTGCCCGATGCTCAGCGGCAACCGCCGGATGCTGCTCACCCGGAGAATGTCCGGCGGCTGGTACTCCTCACCCTCGGGGATGGCCCGGAGCCGGAGGACAACGAGAGCTTCCTTGGTCCAACCAGCCCGGTCGCAAGCCGTGGCGGTGGCCAGCACGTCGGCCCCGATGCTCATGAGGAAGGCGAAGAACTGCTCAGCCCGAACGGCCACCTGGGGGCAGTCGTCGTCGGCGTGGGTGAACGGGACGCGGTGCGTGAGGAACTGGGCCGTGAGCCAGTTTCTCACCCGGCCCATCACCTCAGGGGAGGGCGTGGGCTGCTCGGCGGTATGCAAATTCGTCATCGGGGTTCCCTCAGTTGGACCGCACGGGGGAGGCCCCGGCCGACCGCCGCCGCTGAGGGACGGGGCGAGACGGCCGGGGCTTTCGGCAGGTAGCTACTCCCGCCGCCCGTGGGTTGGGCCGCGTATGTAGTCAGAAAGGGAAATGGCGCGAAGCATTTTTAATCTTTGCGGGCTGTCCTCAGCCGTCTCCTTGTGGCAGTTCAGACCCCCCGGCCTGGGCGGGCTGGGGTGCGAGGTGGTGTCAGTCGGAGGCGTCCGCTTCGTCGTCGGCCAGCAGGTGGGCCAGCGGCCCCGTGCCGCGCTGGGCGGGCGTCACGTCGATCTCGCTCTCATCGCGCCCGCCCCGTTCGCACACGACGAGGGTCGCCATGGTGTAGTCCAGCCCGGCGGCGTGCAGCAGTTTAGCCACGGCGCTGATCACCTCGCCGGCCGCCGCCCGGACGGCGGCCCGGTCGATCACCCGGCGGGGCGTGAAGACCGGAGCCGCCTTCGCGGGGGCTGGTTTGCGAGTGGTGGCGGTCTTCTTCTTCGCGGTCATGATGGCGTTCCTCTGGGCACACGGGTTCCCGGCCGTGGCATGTGCCCGGTGCGGCGGCGGGGTGGCGTTTGGGTGGGGTTCAGGCGGACGGATTGGCGGCCAGTTCGATCAGCAAGGCGTCGGCGAACTCGCGGCACCACTTGGCGGCCCGCTTCGCTTCGGGGAGGGCGATCTCGTCCCCGGCGTGGGCGGCCAACACGCCCTGCAGGGCGAGGCCGGCGTACAGCTCGCGGAGGTTCACCGAGTCGATGAGCAGCTTCCGGCCGATCGGCGGGGGCGGCATCGGCGGCGGAGTGGGGTCGGCCAGCGGGGCGGTGTCGTCGGTCTGGTTCACGGGGTTCTCCTGGGGGTGGTTGGCGGCCAGCTCGCGGGCGATGGCCGCGTGCAGTTGGGTGGTGGTCACGTCGCTCTCCTGGGCGTCGTCAGTGGCACGGTTCGTAGGTGGTTCTTCTCCCGGTCATCCGCTTGCGGAACGTGGTGCCGCGGGCGTTCGGCGGGGCGACGACATACCGCCACTTCTTCCCCGCCGGCTTGCGGACGTACACCACGGGTTCAGCCTCGGTGGCCGGCACGTCGGCAACGACCTGGGCCGGTTCCTCCGCCACCGCCACGCGGGCGAAGATCAGCACCGGCTCGGCCACCGGCACGTCTTCCGGCTGGGGGGAGGGCGTCGGCACCTCAACCGCCGGGGCGGGTTTGACGGCCGGCACCTGGGCGGGGGCGGGCGGGGCGGCCGGGGTGGGCGTCGGGCGGGTGGCGAACTCCGCCCGGAGCGGGTCCACGAACGGGGCCAACAGGTTGGCCGCCAGCGTGAACAGGTCCAACAGGCCGTAGGTGCGGGGCATGGGTCGGACTCCGGTTGACCCGCACCACAGGTGCGGTACACTGGCAATGTAGCCTTGTCGATACATGTCGTCAAGTAGAGACATGTGGATTCCCCGAGGTCGTTATGCAGAAACGGGATGCGGTGCCTGGGCTGGGCGACAAGCTGAAGGCGGCTCGCACCGCCGCCGGCCTCACGCAAGTTCAAGCGGCGGAGTCCTCTGCCGTCAGCCGGGTGAACATCTCCAGTTTCGAGACGGACGCCAAGACGCCGACACTGGCCACCCTGTACAAGCTGGCGGCGGCCTACGGGGTGAACGTGTGCGACCTGTTGCCGGGCGGGGATCTGGGCGGGGCGGCGGTGCTGCCGGCGGAAGAGGACCCCGAACCGCCGGCGAAGAAGGCGGGCAAGCCGAAGGGGAAGAAGTCGTGAGCGACGACCGGACGCCGAAGGGGGTGAAGGCGAGGGTGGACGCCCAGCGGGCGGAGGCGGCCCGGCTGCGGGCGGAGGGCCTCACCCTGGCGGCCATCGGCGAGCGGCTGGGCATGAAGTACCAGCGGGTGGGCGTCCTGCTCAGGCCGGTGCCTCCCAACCACTGCCGCAAGTGCGGTGGGCCGATCGAGCGGCAGAAGCGATACCACCCTCTGTGCCTGCCGTCTTACCGCCCTCCGAGCGACCGGCCCCAGACCGACGCGCGGACCGGCCCGCGGCGGGAGTTGACGGGGCGGCGGTTCGGTCGGTGGGAGGTGGTGCGGTTCGCGGGCAAGGGCTGGTGGGTGTGCCGGTGCGAGTGCGGGCTGGAGAAGCCGGTGCGGGAGTACAGCTTGCGGAAGAAGCAGACTCGCGGGTGTGCGAAGTGCGCGGGCAAGGACCGCGGGGCGGCCATGCGGTACGTCAAACCGCGGCGGAGGCGGCCGGAGGTGATGCCGCCGCCCGATGCGGGCGAGGGGGAGAAGTGATCGACCTGAGGAAGTTGACGCCTGGGATTCGGCGGCAGTTGTGGCTGGTGGCGGTCGCGTTGGCGCTGCTGCTGGCCGTCGTGTTCATGTGCGGGTTCACCGCCGGCCGGTGGTTCGAACACGGGCGGTGAGCGGGTCAATCCGAAGGCGGAGTAGTTGTTAACCCCAGAGTGTCGCCCGATGTCCGGTTACTGGTTCAGGTCGTTCCTATCCGCCTTCCGCGGGGCGGTGTTCCCCGGTACGGCCTTTGTGGCGAAGGCGGCACCGCTGGGAGTTGCGGGGTTGTTCTGGTTGCTCGGCTTCACCAACCCATCGGGGGTGAAGCTTCGCTACTCTCTGGACGACGGCCCGCGGTTGGAGTGCTCGGTCGGAATGGCGCTTGCCTCGGTGGTAACCGCCGGCGGGTTCGTGTTCGCGGTCGGGTGGGCGGCCGCCCACGCTTCCCGCCGCCGTTTGGAACTTTCGCTTGACCCAATCATCCGGTACGGCGCTCGCAAGACCGGCGATGGCGGTGGTGCCTATCTCTTCTCATGGTTCGTTACTAATCGGTCAAACAGCCTAGTCGAGCGGTGCCTGTTGACATTCATCCCGCCAACGAACTCCGTAGGGATCCCCATGCGGCACCCAGGTGTTGACGTGCCCACCACCGCGTCGGGCGAGGACGGCCCCGAATTCGATCTCCGTCCGGGGGCGTTCGCCGTTGCCAGTCTGTTGCGGTGCACGTCAGGCGACCGACCACACATCACCGTTGCCGGCGTGGCGTTCCCCATTTGGGGCGGGGTAGACGTGTTCCAGTTCACGGTCCGCGTTTGTGACGCGGAGGGGTGGCCCGAAGTACGTCACTATCACTTGCGGCGTGGAGATGGCGGTCCGGTGGTAGTCGAGGTGTCAGCCCCAAAGTCCTGAACAACCCGCTCGTATAGCTCGCTTCGCCCTGTTCTTCCCAACCGTCACCGCGGTCACCCCGACCCGCCCCATCCCAGCCCCCGGAGTGATCGTCAATGGGCCGGGGGGATGCCCAGTTTCACCCGCCGCGCCTGAACCGCCGGCCACGACTTGCCGACCTGCTTCGCCACCTCGCCGTCGGGCAACGTCCCCAGCATCGCGTCCTTCTCAGGCGTCCACCCGTCTGGCCACCGCTTCGCCTGGGCGTGTTCGATCAGCTTTAGACGCTTGGCGTTCTCCGCTCGCCGGTCACACGCTTCGTCCGGCAACTCCGCCCCGCGGGTGACTGCGGCCACCGGGTCGGCGGCGGCCTTCTTCGCCCGGCGGGTGCCGGAGGTGGTGTCGTGCCACTCCACCCCGGCCCACACGCGGAGGGAGTGCGCGGCCGACGGGGACAGGCCGAACCAGTGCCGGAGGGCGGCGTCGCTCTCGGTGCGGACGGCCCGCTCCAGCGTGGCGTTCACCCACAGTCCCGACCCGCCGCGTTGCTTGAGCGGTTGCACCCGCGGCCACGGGATGGGGGCGGCGGTGTACGACGTGACCCGGCACCACTTCCCGCGGTAGTTGCAGTGGACCCGTTGGCCGAGGCGGACGGCCGGGGTGGGGTAGGTGCCGATTAGCGGGGGCGGGGGCATGGGGTGGTGTTCGGCGAATATGCGGCGGGAGAGGTGGACCCGAGGCCGAACTTTGTGTTCCAGCTAAACCTGAAGTGAATCAGCAAAGAAGATTTTTTCACCGCTCCGTGCGAAGACCTTCAGGTCGCCGTCCTGAGACAAAACAAATACGACCGCCCCATCCACCTGCTCGCATAACAGATAAGCAGATTTATGCCGAGTGCCATGAAGTTGAAGCAACGTGTTACGCGGAATTTCTTCTCCGCTAGTTGCGTGGTGGCAGCTTCCAAATTCTACATGATTTCCTGTACCTGAAACGATAATGCCACCATACCCGATTAGGGTGCATTCGCGGTCGAACACCACACACCCATCGGCCGCAGCCAAGCAAGCGACCTGTTGGAGTAACCGCACCCAGTCCGCAAGGCACTCCTGCTTTTCGTCCAGCGAATCCAACACTTTGCCCTGCCCCTCGATCGCTGCCTGGACCCGGCAACAGCTTTTCCACGCCTCGATGAGTTTCTCTCCGAGGCTGATTGGATGCAGTTCGTGCCTTAGCTCCATTGCTTCACAAGGCCAGTTCGGCAGAAACGCGAACATGCCGCCGTGACCCAGGGATTGAGCCGTGCGAAGCATGACGGCCAGCATGACTTGCAAATCAACATGATGTATAGGCATGCGGCAACGAAGCTCCTCATACGACTCCATCTCAACCATGTTGCTTTTGCGGTATTCTTTGCACTCCTTCAGCCGAGTTTCGAGGGCCGAGGAGAGGGTCGAAAGCCATCCCTCGATGGGGCCAATAAAGAATGGCTGATTGTGGTGAACCAGCTGATCGGCAAACAGGGAACAAGCGTTCCGACCTTCAGATACGCGGAGATGACCAGGGCCGAGTATCTCAATCAGCACCCCGGCGGAAGGGCTGGGGAGCCGGGGCATTTCGAGTGTCGGGATGGACACGTCAGCTTTGTCAAGAGAAGCGATCCCTGATACCACAAGGTCCTCACCATCCTCTTGGACCGTGATAGCACAGCCGCTGTCGGCGAGTAACGGCGCGAATTTGGCGATTGCCTTCGGGGTCTCAAGTCGAAGGGGTGAATTCAAACGGAACTGGTGGAGTTTTTCATCTTCTGATTTTCGAAATGCCCCAGCCATCGCGGCTATAAATGCGGCGGCAAGTTGTGGGGCGAACGATTCGATTGGATCCGGAGTGCCATCCGAATTGGAGACGATGCGACCGAGCCAGTTCGCTTTTCGCACAGCGATTCGACAGCGAACGGGCCGCCCTTCGTCTGACAAAAAACTCGCCCTATACGCAAGCCGAACAAGCTTCTTCAGTGCGCATAGGCTAATGTCGCCAAGCGTGTCGATTTCTCGGCCCAACTCCTCCCGCTTTTGCGAGAGGAAATCGCGGTAACGCTCCAGTACTAAGATAACGCCGTCAGGCCCGAACGTGTCTGGCGCTTCTACGCTCGGGTAAGTAATCCAGGTTGGACCCACGATGTCCAAGAAGTGGATGCCCGGAATCTTCATCGCCTCTTCCTCAAGACCGGCACGGTATCATCGTATCCGATTCTCGGAGTGGGTCAGCATCTCGCCCGCGGACGATGTGGGTAATGGTCCCGGCCCGCAATTCTGCGCTTTGTGCGTATTGTGCGCGGGGGTATCATCCCGTGACCGTCACCCCCGCCAGCAACTCCGCCAGCCGCTCCCGCTGCTCGGGGGTGAGGGAGGCCACGAATGACGTAAGCGGGTCAACTGGCCCGGATTCTGGCCCGCCCCCGGTGGCCGGTCCGCCGGAATGCCTGTAATCTGTGGGTGGGAATCGACGGCTTCGAGTCCCACCTTGGCCACCTGAAGCGCCGGGACCCGGCGGTCGCTCTGCGAGGCATGGGGCGGCTGCCGGGTCTGTCGTTTCGCACATCATCCCGTTCCGAGGGCGAATCGTGATCCGCGCGCAACTGCTGGCGGTGGTGGTCGGGCTGCTCACCTTTCAGACGGCGGCGGTCGCCCAAGACAAGCCGAAGAAGGACGACTTCCGCAAGCCGGTCAACCAGTGGGTCGGGGTCATCAAGGACGAGAAGCTGCGGGCCCAGGCCAAGGCGGGCGAGGTGATCACCGACGCCGACACGTTCGAGAAGCTGTGGAAGGCGTGGCAGCCGAAGGTCGACCTGCCGAAGGTTGACTTCGCCACCCAGTTCGTGCTGGTGGTGGTGAGCGACTATGAGCCGGAGTTCCTCTCCCTGTACGGCGGGCCGATGTGGAAGGGGTCGAACTCGAACAAGTCGCCGAAGCAAATCAAGGGCGGGTTCGGGTGGGGGGTCGGCGTGTACGACCGCAAAGGGATCGACGAGGTGAACGGCAAGAAGCTCGACACCCCCAAAGAGAAGAAAGAGAAGTGAGCCGACGGGCGGTGAGTTTACACCGACCACGGGACCGACCATGATCCGCCCCACCGTTCCCGCCGAGACCGAAACCCTGGTGCAGATGGCCGCCGGCACCGGGGTGTTCAAGCCGCTCGAGATTGACACCCTCCGCGAACTGCTCGACGACTTCCACGCCGGGGCGGAAGGGCCGGACGCGCACGCCGTGACGGTCGAAGAGTCCGGAGTGCCGATCGGGTTCGCCTACTTCGCCCCGACGCCGATGACCGAAGGCACTTGGCACTTGTACTGGATAGTGGTGGACAAGACGATTCAGGCCCGCGGGGTGGGGGCGAAGCTGATGGCCCACGTCGAAGGGGAACTGGTCCGCCTCGGCGGGCGGGTGCTGCTCATCGAGACGTCGTCGCTGCCGAGTTACGAGCTGACGCGAAAGTTCTATCTGAAGCTCGGGTACGAGCACGAAGCGACGGTCCGTGACTTCTACGCCGACGGCGACGACCAGGTCATATTCCGCACGCGGCTACCGAGATAGCAGACCGCCCGCGAAATCGCCACATTACCGCCACCTCGCAACCCACCCCGAACCGGGAGGTCGATCGTGGCGGACGTCAAGGCGTGGCGGGAAGGCGCTCCGGGCGAACCCAAATTCCCGGCCGAGTTCCAGGTGCTCCAGAAGGCCGTCCTGCAAGTCACCGACATCAAGACGAACCGCAACAAGTATTACGCGGTGGAGTTGCACGCGGCGAACAGCAAGTACCGCGTGTACACCCACTACGGCCGCACCGACGACCTGGACACCAACCCGGACGCCGGCGCCCGCGAGTCGCGGTACTTCAACTCTCTGGATGACGCCCGCCTCCAGTACCAGAAGATCTACGGCGAGAAGACGTCCACCAAGAAGGGGTACAAGGAACTGAGCCTGGCGTCGGCCAAGATCGGCTCGCGGAAGACGTTCGGCCAGAATGTCGGCGAGTTGGACGACGCCACCCTGAAGAAACTGGCCGAAAAGCAGACCGCACCCGCCCCGAAGCCGACGATCACTCTTGCCCCGACCGTCCGCGATCTGGTCGGCCACCTGTACGGCGAGGCCACCCACGCTCTCACCAGTACCGTCAACGCGAGCATCACCGCCAACGGCATTGAGACCCCGCTCGGCGTGCTCACCATCGGGCAGATCGAGAAGGGGCAGACCGTTCTCGACCAACTGGCCGCCGAGTTCGGCAAGAAGAAGCCGTCGGCGAGTGCCCTCACCGACCTGAGCGGCGAGTTCTACACGGTCATCCCGCACCGCTTCGGCCGCAGCCGCGAGGCGGCGCAAGAGGCGGTCCTCGACACGGCGAGCAAGCTGAACGGCAAGCAGGAGACGCTGCAACTGATGCGGGACATGCTGAGCGTGAACGGCGACGCCAACGTGCTGCACAACCCGGAGGTGGAGCGGAAGTACCAGGCGCTCAACTGCGGCATCGAGCCGGCGGCGGAAGAGGCGTTCGCGGAGATGAAGAATTACGTCGAGGGGTCGGTGGTGCGGAAGGGGGTGAGGCACACGGTGCGGAGCGTGTGGCAGGTGCGGCGGCCGACCGAGTACGCCGGGTTCGCCGAGGAGGTGGGCAACTCGCGGCTGCTGTTCCACGGGTCGGCGGCGAAGAACTGGGTGGGCATCCTGTCCCGCGGGCTACTCCTGCCGAAGATCGTGGTGACGCTCGGGGTGCGGCGGACGGACGCCGGCTGGCTGGGCAATGGCATCTACTTCGGGGACGCGATCTGCACGTCGGCCGGGTACGCCCACCCCGGTTCGCGGCGGACACGGTTCGTGGCGGTGGCTCGGGTGGCGCTCGGCAAGAAGAAGGAGTACCGCAAGATCACCTACGGGCTGAGTCGCCCGCCGGAGGGGTTCGACAGTTGCCACGGGGTGCGAGGGAGCGAGTTCTCGGACGACGAGTACGTGGTGTACGACACCCGCCAGCAGCGGCTGGAGTACCTCGTGGAGATCAGCGGGTAGATGGTCGCCGCACGCCCCGCGGGCGGAAACGTGGACCGCCCGCGGAGCGTGCGGCGACATTTCAGAAGGTTCACCGCTTCCGCAGGGTCAACCGCGAGGTGGTGCCGTCGGCGAGGGGGATGAGGACGTCCCGCTCGCCGACCCGCACCGCGGCAGCTTTCGCCAGCGGTCCGCCGGTCGGCAACGCCGCCTCGGCTTTCACCTCACCGCCGTTCACTTCCAACACCACCCCGGACGAACACGTCACCAGCACGCTCCCGCCGGGCAGCGGCGTCAGCCCGACCACCTCGCCGGCGTCCACAGCCAAGGGGAGCACCCACTCCGGTTTGTCGTTCGCCGGTGAGGCCATCGCCACCGCCCGCCCGCCCGCCGACCAGCACGCTTTGCCTTCGACCGCGACCAGTGCCGACCCCATCCCCGGCGGGAGTTCGCCGTCGGCGACCCCGTGCCACCGCCGGACCGGGTCGGCGGACGGTTTGGACGGGTCGAAGACGGCCACCCCGCCGCCATCCGCCGCGACCACCCACTCCTTCCCCTCGGCCGTCACCACCACCGCCGGGCAGGTCATCGCGCTCGTGAGCTCCCACGGCCCGCCGGTTTTCTGGGCTTCGCCCGTGTCCGCCCACTTGCGGCGGAACACCTGCGTGTTGCCGTCACCGAAGATGAACTGGCCGTCGGGTGTCGCCGACAGGTGGCACACCAATTCTGGTTTGGCGTTCGCCCCGCCCCACGCCGGCCCCTGGGTGACGTCGACGTCCTTCAGCCCGAGTCGATAAATGAACCTGTTCGACAGGGAGAAGAGCAGTGAGTCGCCGAGCGTGATGGCGTTCCCAGCCAACCCGGCGGGGATGCTCACCGCCCGCTCGTCGCCGTCGGGTTTGCCGTTCAGAAGCACCCGCACGTTCAGCCGCAACCCCTCGGGCGACGGGGCGTGAACGGCCACCCACACGCGGGAGCCGTCCGCGGAGGTGGCCGTCACCGCCGGGCTGACGCAACCCGCCTTCGGCTCGCACTTCTCCAGAACGGTCGGCTCGGCCCCGTCGGCGGTCACTTGGTAGACGCCGCCGCACTCGTCCACCAGCAGTCTTCTGCCGTCGGCGAGTCGCACCGGCGGGGCGACGGCCACCGCCCCGAGCTGTCGCTTCCACCGCTCCTCGCCGGTGGTCAGGTCGAAGGCGGTCAGGTGGACCGTTCCCGTCTCGGTCGCCTTGGTGGTGACGACGGCGATGCCCTCGGCCGCTCGCACCTGCGGGGCGGAAATCGGCTCTCCGATGAGCGTGCTCTGCTGCGAGGCGACGATCTTCATCCCTTGTGCGGGGTCGGAGGCCACCCGTAGGCGGGTCAGCTTGCCGCTCACGATCACCCAGAAGGTGTCGTCGTTCATCCACACCACCTGCGAGCGGCTGACGGACGCGGGGTCGGGGTCGGCCTGCTGGGCGGGCAGTTGGAAGAGCGGCTTGTCCGCCTGGCCGGGCATGTTCAGCCCGAATGCGGCGAACGCCCCCTTGTCGGTACACACCGCCACCCGCTCGCCGTTCGTCACCGGCGGAAACCACGACCAGCCGGTGACGGGTGCCTCGGCGATCTGCCCCGGCGGCGTGTCGCCGTCGGCCGACGCTCGCCCCAGTTCGGCGGCGGTGGGGAGCGGGAACGACCGCAACCGCATGCCGGCGGGGCCGTCCGACTGGGCGAGGATGGCCCGCCGCGGCTGGCCCGGATCGTCGGGGTCGATCAGCAGCGGGGCGCCGCGGAGCGAATCGCGTGGGTGGTTGGTGGCGAACACCCGCACCACCTGCGGCGGCTGGCGTTTGCCGTCGTCACCGACCCTACCGACCTCGAACACGAACACCCGCCGGGCGTCGGCCGGTACCACCACGAACCCGTGCCCGCCGTTCGCGCCCCGCAACGCGGAGATGCCCCCGCCGATCGGCTGGCGGAGTTCCACCTTGCCCAGTTGAGTGCCGTCGATCAGGTTCAGGTACAGGAGGGTGCCGCGGGCGTCGGCCAGCGGGACGATCAGCCGCTCGCCGACCCGTACCGGGCGGCCGAGGACCGGGGCCGGTAGCGTCTGGTGCCAGGCCGCCTCGCCGGTGAGCGCGGCGCGGGCGGTCAGGCCGGGCTGTCCTGCCCGCACGCTCGGCACCAGCACCCAGTCGGTGTTCCCGTCGGCCAACGTCACCCGCAGCGGGGCGTCGGCGGCGCGGGCCTCGGGCGACACCCGCTCGGCCCACAGCTTCGCCCCGGTGCGGACGTCCGTCGCGTACAGCACACCGTGCGCGACGCCGAACACCACGTCCTGCTTTCCCACCACCAGTTTGATGTCGGGTGAACCGGACACGCGGGGGACGACGGTGAGGGTGGCCCCGATCTCCAGCGGCGGGCTGCCCGCCGCCTTCACGTCCGGGGTGAAGACCACCAGATTCCGCAACACCTGCTTCGCCTGGGCCGACAGGGTTAGCACCTCGCCGTCCTTCTCCAGCCCGGCCGCCTTCATCGCCCGCTCGAACTGCTCGACCCGAACGTCGGTCGGGTCGGCGGCCAGGTTCCGCCACGGGGCGAGCGCGGCCAGCCGGTCCCGCTCCTTCTTCACGGACGCTTCCACGTCGTCGAGCTTCTTGCGGGTGTCGTCCAGGCTCAGCCCGCTCTTGTCGCGGAACTTCTCCAGCGTCGGCAGCAACGTCCGTCCGTCGGCGATGGCCTTGTCAGCCGCCGCGAGCAGTTGCACGTCCTCCCTCTTCGCCTGGAACTTCTTCACCTGCTCGGCCGCGTGGTCGCCGTGCGCCCCGCCCACCTTGATGCCGGCCGTCACCACGTCCGCCCCGTAGCCGGTGTTCGGCTGTGCCATCGGGGAGTCGCCGTGTTCGGCGATGAGCGCGTCGAGCGCCCGCCGGGCCGGGCCGGGGTCCTCCTTCACCATCACGCTCGACGCCTCCGTCTGCGTGTGCGACAGGGCGGCGAAGAACTTGTACTTGGGCACGCTCGTGCTGTCGGGAAAGTCCTTCGCCAGTTCCTCGAACTTCCGCTTCGCCTCGGCGTACTTGGCCTCTTTGTACAGGGTGTCGGCCGCCGCCGATTCGGTCTCCTCGTTCTTCGCCTTGCCCAGCAGCAGGACGGTGACGATCCCACCCCCGACCAGCACCAGCAGGACCACGAGCGCCCCGAACACCACCTTGCCGGTCAGGCCGATCCCGCGCGAGCGGGTGCGGATGGGCACGTCCGACTCGTCGTCACGTCTGGCCCGTCGGCGGTTCGCTTGCGGAGGGCCGTCCTGGTTCTCGGACCAGTCCACCACCACGGGGGCGCGCGAGGCGGGGACGGTCGGCGGGACGGGAGCGGCTTTGGGGATCGCGGCCGCCGGCAGCGGGGCGGCCTTCGGGATGGGGGCGGCCGACACCGGCTCGGCGTCCACCACCTCCACGTCGAGCGGCGGGTGGTCTGTCAGCGGCGGGTCGATCCGCTCGGCCTCCACCACCTGCAGGTAATCGGCGACGGTGCCGGCCGACGGGACGGCGACGGCCGGCTCGGGAACTGGTTGGGGCGTAGATACGGGCGCGGCTGCCGGCGCGGCGACGGTGAACACTTCCCGGCAGGTGGGGTTCGGGCACCGCATCGACTTGCCGACCAGTTCGGCGGCGACCTGAAAGACCGACTCGCAGTGCGGGCACTCGGTGCCGATGGTCACGGGCCGTCCTCGTCCGAAGGGCTGATGGTGGGGTTGATTGTACCGACCGGCGGGCGGGGTCCGATAGAGGGTCGGTCATTCCGCCCCGGCCAGGACGAGTGACACCAGTCGTCGGATTCGGGGCAGGGCGGCAGACAGCAGCCCGGCGTCGTGCGAACCGGCGTTGAGTCGCAGGTGCCAGTTGCCCAGACTGCCGAGCCGGCCGGTGACCGCGAGTACCTCCACCAACGGGGCAGACAGGTCGAACGGGGCGGCCGCGTTGTACGCCGCCACCGCGGCTACGATGAGCGGACGGTCGGCGCCGGGCACGTCGGCGAACAGCCGGCCGAGGTCGACCTCCGGGTGATCGAACCCGACGTTCCCGAAGTCCAGAACGGCGGTCAGGCGGTCGCGTTGGAACAACACGTTCTCCGGCCAGTAGTCGCCGTGGATGCCCACCACCCGCCCGCGGATCTGGCTCACCTTCAGCAACGCGGTTCGGGCGTGAGGCAGGCGGGTGCGGACCAGTTCGAGCGTGCCTTCCACCTCCGCCACTTGTTCCGGCTGGCCGCTGAATTGGAACCGTGCGCGTTCCCATTCGGCGAACAGTTGCAACCGGCGGGCGACGGCGGAGCAGGGGGCAGCGGTGTCCGTCGGCGGGAGCCAACGGCGGTGAATCTCGGCGAGGACGCGACCGGCGGCAGACGCCTGCGGGTGAGGGGGGGAGCTGAGCAGAACGGGAGAACCGTCCATCCAGCCGGAAACGTCCCAGCAGTGGCCGCCGTGAGCGACGACGGATTCACCACCTTGAGTGGGGATGAGCTGTGGGGTGATGTCCAGTTCGGTGACCGCCCGCACTCGGTCGTGAACCAGCTTCATCCGTTCCGGGGTGTGGGTCGCGGGCCACCGCTTCAAGGCGAACAGCGGGTTTCCGCACCGCTCGCCCCGCCAGACACGCCCGCCGTTCAGCCCGCCTCCCGGTGGGAGCGGAACCCAGGTGCAATCGCGGACGGGCGGCGGATACGCGGCGAGGACTGCAGGGGGTATCATGGCGGTAAACCCGCTCGCACGCTCGCGGCGAAGATCGGCTACTTCGTCACCACGTACCCCGTCGGGCGGTCCTTCGGCAGTGGGGCGGCCTTCGACGTGAGATCGAGGAGCGGTTGCGGGTAGCAGCCGAGCGCCAGCGTGCCGACGGCGCACAAGACGGCGACGAGCAGTTGCGGGCGGCCGCGGTTCGGGGTGGCCGGCTTGAGCGGCGCACGCAGGAACATGACCCCTACCGCCCGCAGGTAGTACACCGCCGAGATGGCCGCGTTCACCACCGCCACCACCGCCAGGATCCGATACATGCCCTTCATGTTGGTGGTGGTCGGCACCTCGAACGCGGCCACGAACAGGTTGAACTTGCCGATGAATCCGGCGGTGAGCGGCAGGCCGATCAGGCTGAACAGGAACACCCCCATCGCGGCGGCGGCGATGGGGTGCGTGCGGCCCAGCCCGGCCAGGTCGTCCACCGACTCGACGGGCCGGTCGCGGTTCTCGACGTGGGCGATGACCGCGAACACGCCGACCGTCATCAGCCCGTAGGCCACCAGGTAGAACAGGACCGCGTCCATGCCGGAGCGGGCGACCCCCTCGCCGGATGGGGTGGACGCCACCAGCACGCCGATGATCATGTACCCGGTGTGGGCGATGCCCGAGTACGCCATCAGTCGCTTCACGTTGTCCTGGATGATCGCCAGCAGGTTGCCGAAACACATGGTGATGACGGCGATCACCCACAGGCTGAGCGGGAGCAGGCTGTTCTCCACCCCGAACGGCAGGCCGGTGGTGTGCGAAGACAGCAGGCCGAACACCCGCCCGAGGGCGACGAACCCGGCCACCTTCGGGACGAAGGCGAGTTGCGCGACCACCCCCGTCGGTCCGCCCTCGTACACGTCCGGGGCGTAGAAGTGGAACGGCACCGCCGCCACCCGGAAGCCGAGCCCGCCGAGCACCATCACCCCGCCGATGACGGCCAGCAGCGGCTGCGAGCCGAGCGACCCGTCCGGCTTGAGGGCGGAGATGATGGCCGGCAGGTTGGTGCTGCCGGTGACCCCGTACAGGTAGCTGAACCCGAACAGCAGGATGCCGCTGGACAGCACACTCAGCATGAAGTACTTCATCGCCGATTCCTGCCCGTTCTTGCCGACGGCCGGCAGGTAGAGGAGCACGTAGGTCGGGATGCTGACCATCTCCAGCGACAGGAAGAGCGTGATCAGGTCGTTCGACCGGGCGACGAGCGACACCCCCGCGGCCACCACCAGCCAGCAGCCGAAGTACTCCGGGGCGGCCGGTTTGCTGTCCGACCAACCGAGGAAGAGGTAGACGGCCGCGGCGACGAGCGACAGCCAGCGGACGAATGCGGCGGCGCCGGTCGGGTCGATCGGAGAGAAGGTCGGGTTGAAGGCCTGATACGACCCTTCGGCGACGGCCGACACCCCTTCGGGGAAGTACCACGCCACAAGCCCGGCCGCGACCACCCCGGCCAGGGCGAACAGGAACGACACCGCCCGCCCGGCCCGCACGCACGCCAGCAGGAACAGCACGCACGCCGCGGCGACCAGTACCACCTCCGGCAGCACATACCGGACGGCGTCCTTCAGGTGGTCGGTGAACGTCGAGGTCAGCGGGGTCACGGGCGGGTCTCGTATTTGCTGTAGCCGGCCTCTGTGAGGCCGGTCGAATTCCGGCCTCACAGAGGCCGGCTACAGAAGGGCGTGCCGCCCGGCAGGCGGCACCTACTGAATCACCCCGGCGGCATGGGCGGGCGGGCGCCGCCGCCACCGCCCCCAGGTCGTCCGCCGCCCCCGCCAGGCCGCCCGCCCCCCGCACCGCCGGGGTTCAGCGGCGGCGGGTTCGGCTGCGGGGCGCCGGGCTGGAGGGCGGGCGGGGTGAAGCCGGGGGTGATCTCGGTGGACGGTGCCGGGGTCGGCTTCTCCTGCTCGGCCAACTCCGGGTTCACCCGCCGGCGGGCCTTGTCGGCCACGTCCTCGACCACACTCACGTCGTACTTGCTGACGCTGATCGCCCCCTGTGGGAACACGCCCAGCGCCAGGCAGAGCGCCGCCGGCAGGAACAGCGCCCACAGCTCGCGTCCCGACAGGTCGCCGACGGCCACCCCCTCGGGCAGGTTGGTCGGCTCCTTGAGCGGCCCGAACAGCACCCGCTTGATCATGGTGAACGTGTACCACGCCGACAGGAGGATCCCCGCCGCGGCGGCGACCCCTACCCAGTAGCCGACGGTGCTGGCCGGCCACGGCTTGAACAGCCCGCCGATGAGCAACATTTCGGTCACGAAGTTGTTCAGCCCCGGCAGCCCGACCGCCGCCAGCGAGATGAAGATGACGAAGAACGCCCACTTCGGGTACTTCTTCCACAGCCCGCCCAGTTGGGTCATGTCGGTGGTGCGGTAGCGGTCGTGCAGGAAGCCGAGCAGGGCGAACATGGCCCCGGCGGTCAGCCCGTGGTTCACCATGTGCAGGGTGGCCCCGGTCAGCCCCTCGCCGTTCAGGGCGAACAGCCCCAACACCAGCAGCCCCAGGTGCGAGACCGAACTGTACGCGGCCATCAGCTTGGCGTCCTTCTGGGCGAACGCGCAGAAGGCGGCGTACACGACGCCGATCGCCCCCAGGGTGCCGAACACCGGCAGGCCGTATTGCACGGCCGCGTCCGGGCAGAGGGGGATGACGATCCGCAGCATGCCGAGGGTGCCGAGCTTGGCCATCAGCCCGGACAGCAGCATGGTGATCGGGGCGGGGGCCTCCGAGTACGCCCCCGGCAGCCAGGTGTGGAAGGGCACCAGCGGGATCTTCACCACGAACCCGGCGACGAGGGCGAAGAACAGCCACAGTTGCGTCGTCTGGTGCTGGTCGCGTTCCGCCGTCACTTTTGCGGACAGCTCGCCGGCCTCCTTCACCTTCGTCTCAAAGGCGACCAGGTTGGCGGCGTTCTGCTTGCGAGCGGACTCCAGTTCCTCGGTCGCCTTGTCGGCGAGGGCGTTCGCCACCGTCACCCGGTCGGTCAGCACCACCACCCGGTTGTGCACGTTCAACAGCAGCCGGTTCACGCTGAACGTCACCGGCCCGCGGTGGATGTCCTTGTCCGGGGCCGACATCTCCATCTGCGTCTGGGTGAGGGACGGGTTGGTGTACACGATGCCGATCAGCCCGACGAGCGAGAACAAGCTGCCGAGCAGGGTGTACAGGAAGAACTTGCGGGCGGCGTCTCGCTTCCCGCCGCCCACCCCCCAGCCGCCGATGAGGAAGAAGGTGGGGATGAGGGTCAGCTCGAAGAACACGTAGAAGAGGAGCACGTCGAACGACACGAACGCCCCGGTGACGGCCGACTGGAGGACGAACAGCCAGGCGTAGTACCCGCCCGCCTTCACCTTCGCCGAGTGCCACGACAGCGCCACCGCGACGTAGGTGAGCAAGCTGGTGAGCAGCACCAGCCACACGTTCAGCCCGTCCAGGCCGACGAAGAACTGGACCGCCGGCGGGGCGTTCGGCACCTTCGGGTCGGGCTGACCGACGGTGAACAGGTTCCAGGTGGTGCGGTGCTCCTGGCTGCCGCCGCTGATCGTCTGCCCGGCCCCGGTGTCGCCGGGAACGGCGACCGGGTGGAACCCGTCCTTATCGAGCGGGGTGTCCTGGGCGGCGATGTACAGGCACGACACGCCCACCAGGTAGCCGGTGACGGCCAGGTGCAGCACGGCGAACAACCCGGCCAACCGGCGGGCCACCCGGAAGCGGTCGCCGGTGACCGCCATCAGGGCGGCGAACCCGAGCGGCGCGAACAGCACCGCCAGGAGCAGCACGCGGAGGACGCCGGGCGAGTAGAGCAGTTCCAGGTCCATGTGTTCGCCGGTGGTGGGGAGGTCAGCGGCCGGTGCGGAGGACGACGACGGTCAAGAATACGGCCAGCCCGAGAACCATTCCGAGGGCGTAGAACTGCACGAGGCCGTTCTGGAGCGGCCGCAGGACGGCCCCGAGGAACCGCGGGACGAAGCTGAACAGGCGGGCGAGGGCGTCGAGGAAGCCGTCGAACTGACTGCTTCCGGCGGCGGCCGTCTCGGCCGGCAGCACCACCGTCGCCCCGTACACCTCGTCCACGTAGGCCTTGTTCTGCGACAGGGCGAACAGCGGCTTCAGCACGCCCGGCACTTTCTCCGGCCCCCCCTTGCGGTAGAGGACGGTCGCCACCCCGATGCCGGCCAGAGCGAGCAGGGTGCTCACGCCGGCCACCGTCCAGTTGAACTCGTGGTGCCCGACGGACAGGTTGGTCGCCTTCTTGAACGCCTCATCAGCGTGATGCATGACCGGGCTGCGTTCGAGGAAGTGCCCGAACCAGTGGGTCATCGGGTCCACCACCAATCCGACGAGCAACGCCCCGATCGCCAGCACGACGAGCGGGATGGTCATCGCCGGCGGGGACTCGTGGGCGTGCCCGTGCGCCTCGTGCGGCACCTTCTCCTCGCCCCAGAACGTCAGGAAGTATGCCCGGAAGGTGTAGAAGGCGGTCATCAGGGCCGTCAGGCACGCTACGAAGTAGATGACGTAGTACCAGTCGTGGTACTTCGCCCGCCCGTGGCCGGCGTCGTACAGCGCCCCGAGGATCTGGTCCTTGCTCCAGAACCCGGACAGCAGCGGGAACCCGGCCAGCGCCAGTGAGCCGATCAGGAACGTGAGGTGCGTGATCGGCATCAGTTTCCGCAGCCCGCCGAACTTCCGCATGTCGATGACATTCCCCATCGCGTGCATCACCGACCCGCTTCCAAGGAACAGAAGCGCCTTGAAGAAGGCGTGGGTGAACAGGTGGAAGATGGCGGCACCGACGGCGATGTTCGGGGCGATCGCGCCGCCGCACCCCAGGCCCATGAACATGAACCCGAGCTGGCTCACGGTGGAGTAGGCCAACACCCGCTTCAGGTCGTACTGGGCGAGGGCGATGAACGCGGCCAGGAGGGCGGTCACCCCGCCGACCACCGTCACCACGATCTGGGCCGTCGGCGACATTGCGAACAGCGGGGCCGTGCGGGCGAGCAGGTACACGCCGGCCGTCACCATCGTGGCGGCGTGGATGAGCGCGGACACGGGCGTCGGCCCTTCCATCGCGTCTGGGAGCCACACGTACAGCGGGAACTGAGCGGACTTGCCGACCGCCCCGCAGAACAGCAGCAGGCACCCGAGCGTGATCTGATCCGCCGGCGGCGGGTGGTGGGTGATGTGGTCCACGAGGTCGTCGATGTTCGTGTGGTACCCGCCGATCGACCACAACCAGAAGATGCCGAGGATCATGCCCACGTCGCCCAGGCGGGTGACGAGAAACGCTTTTCGTGCCGCCGCGGCGGCGCTCGGCTTGGTGTAGTAGTAGCCCACCAGTAGGTAGCTGCACAACCCGACCCCTTCCCACCCGGCCACCAGCAGGAAGAAGTTGTTGGCCGTCACCAGCAGGCACATGGCGAAGACGAACAGCCCCATCACCGCGAAGTACCGGGCGTACCCGGAATCGCCCTTCATGTAGCTCGCCGAGAAGATCGCGATGAAGGTGGCGATGAACGTCACCATGCTCAGCATGACGAGGGCGAGCGAATCGACGTGGAACGACACCGGCACCTGGAGGTTTCCGGCCGCGAACCAGTTGCCGAAGTTGGCCGAGTACGACAGGGCGCCTTTCCCACCGCCGACGGCGAACAGGACGTACCCGCTGAGGACCGCGGCGGCGGCGAAGGTGAAGACGGCCGGCAGGTACGCCAGCTTCGGCACCCGCGCCAGCCCGCAAACCGACGACAGCAGGCAGCCGAACAGCGGCAGCACCACGGCCGTCAGCGCGAGCCACAACTCTGGGGGCATCTCAGGCACGCGAGGACTCCGGGAACGGGGCGTCGGCCGGCTCCGGCCGCAGGCCGGGCACGGGCAGCTTCGGCTCCTCTTCGACTGCCGGAACGGGCAGGGGCACAGGGTCGGTGGCGGCGGGCACACCGGCCTCCCGCACCTGCTGCCAGTCGCCGGAGTCGAGCGTCTTGCCCCGCTTGTACAGCACCAGGAACAGGGCCATGGCCAGCCCGGCCTCACACGCCGCCACCGTGATGACGAACAGGCCCATCGCCTGCCCGCTCAGGGTGCCGTGGTGGCGGCCGAACGCCAGCAGGTTGATCACCACCCCCTGCAGCATCAGCTCGGCCGACAGGAACATGGTGATGAGGTTGCGGCGGGTGAGGAACCCGACCAGCCCGAGGGCGAACAGGGTCGCCCCGACGCCCAGGAAGTGCCACAGGGTGATCACGCGGGCACCTCGCTCGGCTCTTTGCGGCGGCCGGCGATGGCCACCGCGCCGACGGTGGCGACCAGCAGCAGGGTGCCGGCCATCTCCACCGCCAACAGGTGTTCGGAGTAAATGACCGCCCCCAGGTTCGCCACGTTCCGGGCCGGCAGGTGGCCGTTGCCCAGGTACACCACCAAGTGCGGGCGGAGTGCCTCGGCCGCCCTCAGCTTGTCGCCGTCGGCCTTCTCGTTCAGAATCCGGTCGTTCCTCTGCTTCAACTCCGCGGTCTGCTTCAGGAAGGCGGCCACCCGCGGGTCGGCGGCGGTGTGTGCCAGCCGGTGCGGGACTGCCTGCCTGCCGTCGGTGCCGTTCACCAGCACGTCCTCGATCAGGTCGTGCCCCTCCGTCGCGAGGGCGATCCGATCGCCGCTCGTTTCCGGATTGACGACCGCGTCCAACTTCGCCAGTGCCTGGGTCAGTTTGGTCCGCTCGGCGGCGGTGAGCGGCGGCTGCGGCTCGCTCGCCTCGGTCCCGGCCGTGGTGTGCAGGGCGAACAAGACCAGCCCCAGGAAGGCGAACCCGGCCAGCGCCCCGAGCATCGGCTCACGGCTGCGGTCGTTCTCGTCCGACGCGGTGCGGACGTTCGACAGCATCAGCACGAACAGGAAAGTGACGATGATCGCGCCGGCGTAGATGATGATGGTCGCGGCCATCAGGAACGGGGCGGCCAGCAGCAGGAACAGCCCGCACGTGCTGAGGATGACGAAGGCGAACGCGATCGCCCCGCGGGCCGGGTTCCGCTGCGTCACCAGGACGAACCCGAACCCGACCGCACCGGCCGCGAACAGCCAGAACAGTCCGCTCCCGACCCAGTCGATGCCGCCCGCGTCCGGGGTGGAGAGCGGCTGGCCGAACCGGGTGATGAGGAAGCCCGCCAGGGTGCCGATGGCGCACAGGACCAGCAGCACCCCGCCGGTGACCCACCGCCCGCGCGGCCGCGGCAGGAGGAAGAACGCCCCCAGCCCGCCGAGCACCGCGGCGAGGATCAGTTGGAGCAGCGGGTCGGGGGTGTTCGGCGGCATTCGTTGGGGTTCGGGTGGTGAAAGCAATCGTTGTATGGGGCGGTCAAGGAGTGGTGTGGGGGCGCCGCGAGCGGGGGGGTGGAGACCCACGCGGGGGCCGCCGCGCCCCGGCCCCGGGCGGGCACGGCGTGGTCGGCTCGCCCCGCGAGCGGCCTTCGGAACCGGCTCGCGGAGCGCCCAGACCCCTTCAGGCGGGCGGTGCCTCCGACGCCGGCCCCAACTCGCCGGCCCGCGTCCGCACCGGGTCGGTGCCGGCTTTGGTCGTCTGGTCGAACACGCTCAGCAGCTTCTCCTTGTCGAAGATCATCTGCTCGCGGCTCAGGCCGGTCAGGTCGTACAGGGTGGTCAGCTCGATGGCGTCCACCGGGCACGCCTCCTCGCACATGCCGCAGTAGATGCACCGCAGTTCGTCGATGACGAAGGTCTCGGGGTACTTCTCGCGGTCGGTCCATCCGGCGGGTGCGGGGGCGGCGACGATGTCGATGCAGTGGGCCGGGCACGCGGTGGCGCACATGTAGCACGCCACGCACTTGGTGCGGCCCTGCTCGTCGCGGTTCAGCCGGTGCACGCCGCGGTAGTTCGGCGGCATCTTCGGCTCTTGCTCCGGGTACGACTCGGTCCGCCGTGAGCCGATGGACACCAGGTGCTTCATGGTGGTCGTCAGGCCGTCGAACACGATCGGCAGGTACAACTGCTCGAACAGCCCGAGCCGGGCCGGTTCCACCCAGGTGACGTCGGATTCGGCCGGCATTTCAAGCGTCTCCAATTCGCGGCATCCCCCGCCGCGGAAGGTCGTGGTCGAGCCGGACCAAAGGTCCGCGAGGCCCGACGTCCTGTTGCTCCTCGGTCGTGGTCTGCCGTCGGGCCTCACTCCCCTCCGGGTCGTTCGACCGCGACCTACTTCGCCACCAACTCCGGCTTCGCCCCCGCCCGTCGCCGCGGGGTGTTGTTCGGCCCCTTACCGAAGACCACCCCGGCCACGCCGGCCGCCACGAAGAGCGAGACCGAGATCCCGGTCAGTGCCCAGTTACTCAGCCCGAACTCGCGGACCAGCATGGCCCCGAGCAGGTGCAGGATGCTGAGCGGGATCATCACCTTCCAGGCCAGGTCCATCAGTTGGTCGAACCGGAACCGCGGGATGGTCCACCGCACCAGTTGGTACAGAACGAGGAAGAAGCCGGCTTTCGCCAGGATGATGCCCGTCTTAATGACCCCGTTCCACAACACGTCGCCGGCCATCACGTTTTCCAGCCCGAAGCACGACCACCCGCCGCAGAACACCACCGTCATGAGCAGGCTGGTGGTGATCATGTGGGTGTACTCGCCGATCATGAACATGCCGAAGTTCAGGCTGCCGTA
>CAYMHO010000037.1:0-34082 GCA_964390195.1 uncultured Fimbriiglobus sp.
CGACCGCCAGGGGGCGGGGTTGAATCACCCGCTCCCTGGCGGTCGCGGCTCGTCCGCACAGAACCACTCCCGAGACTCTCCCATGCGCCCGCTCTTCGCCCTGCTGCTCGCGGCCGGCGTCGCCGCCGCCGCCCCGAACGTGCTGTTCGTGTACACCGACGACCAGGCGTTCGACACGATTCACGCCCTGGGAAACAAGGACATCGAGACGCCCACGCTCGACGCCCTCGTCGCCCGCGGGTTCACGTTCACCAATGCGTACTGCCAGGGCGGGCAGTCGCCGGCGGTGTGCGTGCCCAGCCGCACCATGCTGCTCACCGGCCGCAGTACCTTCCGCACGCCGGCCTACAACGCCAAGACTTACGACAAGCCGACGCTCGGGAAGGTGTTCAAGGACGCCGGGTATGCCACCCTGTGCGTGAGCAAACCGGGCAACTCGTTCCGCCCGGCGCACGACCAGTTCGAAAAGGTGGTTCACATCCCGCACAGCGGGGCCGAGACGAACGCCAAGTGTGCGGATGCCGTACTTGGCTGGCTGAAGGCCGACGACGGGAAGAAGCCGTTCTTCGTCTACTACGCCCCGAGCATGCCGCACGATCCCCGCACCGCCGAGAAGGAGTACCACGCCAAGTACGACCCGGCCAAGCTGACGCTGCCGAAGAACTTCATGGCCGAAAGCCCACTCGACATCGGCGTGCGGGACATCCGCGACGAGAAACTGGCCAAGTACCCGCGGGAGGAGAAGGAGGTGCGGCAGCACCTCGCGGACTACTACGCCTGCATCACCAGCCTCGACCACCACCTCGGGCGGATTCTGGATGCCCTGAAAGCGGCGAAGAAACTGGATGACACGGTGGTGGTGTTCACCAGTGACCAGGGGTTGGCGGTCGGTGGGCGGCACGGACTGATGGGCAAGCAGAACCTGTACGAGCACTTCAAATCGCCGCTCGTGATCGCCGGGCCGGGCGTGCCGAAGGGGAAGTCGGACGCCCTCGTGTACCTGCACGACCTGTTCCCCACGGCGTGCGAACTGAGCGGGGTGAAAGTGCCGGCCGAGTGCGATGGGTCGAGCCTGGTGCCTGTGTTGACCGGGAAGAAGGAAAAGGTGCGGGACGCCCTGTTCGCCGTGTACACCGGCACGCAACGTATGGTGCGGGACGAGCGGTGGAAGCTGCTCTGGTTCCCGAAGCTCGGCAAGTTCCAGTTGTTCGACCTGAAGACCGACCCCGACGAGTTGACGAATTTGGCAGAGGCGAAGGACCACGCGGAGAAACTGTCCGCGATGAAGAAGTTGATGGCCCAGCAGCAGGAGCAGTTCGAGGACAAGATCGAGCGGGTGAAGTGAGCGACACCGGCGGACTCACGCCGGACGGTTCGCCGGGTCGAACTCGGCGGCGGCCTCGCGGAGCCACCGCTCTTCACGCGGTTCACCCGCCCCGCGAGTCCAGTTCGGCCCGAGCTGATTCCGCAACTGGAGCGTCCGTCCCTGCCAGTCGGTCAACCAGTTGGCGATCATCTGCGGTGCGGTGCCGGCAGTTCGCAGGATGTACCCCCACCCGCCGTCGGCGGTCGCCAGAACGATACCACTCCACACGTCCACCAGGGACGGCACCCCGTCGATCGCGCACGCCGCCGCGGGAGACAGCACCTCGGCCAACTCCTCCCACAGGCGGCCGACCACCTCCTCTGCCTCCCACCGCACTTCCGATCCCGGACGCGGCGAACTCGCCAGTTCCTCCCGCACCACCCCGCCCGAGCGCACCCGACGCCGCCCGCGGATGAAGTTCAACACGGTCTGGTTCTCTTCCCGTTCCACGTCCACCCACGCTCCCACAACCACCGCCGGCGGGACGGGGCACACGGCGTCGATCCACCCCGCCGGCAGCTTCACCATCGCCCGACGGAAGGCGGCGACCAGCGGGCGGAGTTTGTCCACGTCCGGGGGGCAGGTGTGGACTGCGCACAACAGCCGCAGGAAGTTGGCCGCGTCGTGCTCGTTCCGCTCGTCCAGCCAGTCGGCGTAGACCAACCGCGGCAGGTCGTCGTCCGGTGCCTGCCAGATGGCCGCGTGAAACGCCTGCCGCTCGTCACTCCCGTGCAACTGTTCCCCTCCGTTCGGTGTGCGGAGAATTTTATCCGATTCTCGCGGCGGGGTTTCCCACGTTTCCGTTACCAAGCCGGCTAGCACAGTGGTCGTGGCTGTGCTACTCGCTATCCCTCCCCGTACTCGGGTCGCACCGCTCATGCCAGACCGCCTGATCAGCTCGAAGTACCTCCGGGTGGCCGCCCGCATCGAAGCCGAACTCCGCACCGGCGCGTGGGACGGCGGCAAGATGCCGAGCGTCCGCGGCATCGCCGGGCAGTACGGGGTGTCGGTGGTCACCGCCTCGCGGGCGCTGCAGGTGCTGCGGGACAAGGGGCTGATCCAGACGATCGAGCGGTCGGGCTGCTACCGCATCCCCCCGCCGACGGCCGACCGCTGGGCCGTCTGCCTTCGGCTCACCCCGGGGTCGGCATTACGGGAGACGCTCTCGGTCGCCCAGGCCGGGTTCCTGGCGGTCGCCCGCCACCAACCCATGCACCTGGAGTTCGAAGCCTTCGCGGTGACGCCGACGACGACGGTGGACGAGGCGAAGGCGGCGGCGAAGAAGGCGGCGGCCGACGGGGTGAAGGGGGTGTTCCTGCTGCCGTCGCGGGTGAGCGAGGAGGAGGCGGCGGCGGACGCCAACTTCGTCGAGGGGTGTTGCCAGGCCGGGCTGCCGACGGTGCTCATCGAGCGGGGCATCCGCGGGCGGCCGGCCTACGCGCACGACCTGGTGGCCATCGACGACGTGACCGCCGCCCGCGAGTGCGTCGAACACCTGTACGCCACCGGCCGGCGGCGGGTGGGCATCGTGGTGGCGTCGCCCACCACCAGCCACAACGACCGGGTGGCCGGGTACCTGCACGCCGTCCACGACGCCCAGTTCGGGGTGTTCGCCCGCAAGCCGCCGCCGGCGCCGGTGGTGCTGCGGCAGCCGACCGACCTGCCCACCCGCGAGGCGTACGCGGTCGTGGCCGACGAGATTGTGAAACTTAAGCTGGACGGGATCGTCTGTTATCAGGACTACTCGGCGATCGGGGTGATCGTGGAGTTGCTCCAGCGGCGGGTGCGGGTGCCGAAGGACGTGGGGGTGATCGGGTTCGACAACCTGCCCATCGCCGCCGAGTTCAGCATCCCGCTCACCACCTACGGGTACCCCGGCGAGGCGATGGCCGACATCGCCCTGCGGCTGATGCGGTACCGCCTGGACAACCCGGCCCGCCCGCCGGTCAAGGTGGTGGTGCCGAGCCAGTTGATCGTGCGGACGAGTACCGCGGCCGAATGACCCGAGGGGCGTGCACCAATGAACCGTTCCGTTGACGTGGCTGTGGTGGGTGCCGGAATTGTTGGGCTGGCGTGGGCGTGGGCGGCGGCCCGCCGCGGCCGGTCGGTGGTGGTGTTCGAGCGTGGGCGGCGGGCGGAGATGGCGTCGGTGCGGAACTTCGGCATGGTGTGGCCGATCGGCCAACCGGCCGGCGACCTGTACCGCACGGCGACGGCCAGCCGCCGGCGGTGGCTGGAACTGCGGGCGGGCGGCGTGTGGGTGCAGGAGTGCGGGTCCGTTCACGCGGTGTACGAGGACGACGAGCGGGCGGTGCTGGAGGAGTTCGCGGCGGCCGCCCCGGGGCGGGGCGTGGGGTGCGAACTGCTGACACCGGCCGTCGCGGTCGCCCGGTTCCCGCACCTGAATCCGGACCGCCTGAAGGCCGTGCTGCACAGCCCGACCGAGTGTGTCGTCGACCCGCGGCAGGCGGTCGCACAGCTCCCCCGCTTCCTGGCCGACACCCTCGGCGTGCGGTTCCACTTCGGCACCACCGTGACCGCCGTCGACATGCCGACCGTCCACACCGCGGACGGCGGGCGGTGGACGGCGGAGGCGGTGTGCGTGTGCGGCGGGGCCGACTTCGAGACGCTCTTCCCTGAGGCGTTCGCCGCCAGCGGGCTGCGGCGGTGCAAGCTGCAGATGATGGCCACCGGCCCGCAACCGCACGGCTGGCGGATGGGGCCGCACCTGGCCGGCGGGTTGACCCTGGCGCACTACAAGGCGTTCGACGGGTGCCCGACGCTGCCGGCGGTGAAGGCCCGGTTCGCCGCCACGATGCCGGAGTACGTGAAGTACGGCATCCACGTGATGGCGTCGCAGAACGAGTTGGGCGAGGTGGTGATCGGCGACTCGCACGAGTACGACGCCGACATCTCCCCGTTCGACAAGCCGCTCGTCGACGGGCTGATCCTGGATTACCTGTCGAAGATGCTGCGGCTGCCCGACCCGACGGTGGTCCGCCGCTGGCACGGGGTGTACGCCAAGCACCCGACCGCCGTCCAGTTCTCCGCCGAGCCACAACCCGGCTGCCACGTCTTCAGTTCGCCCGGCGGCGCCGGCATGACCCTGTCGTTCGGTTTGGCGGATGCGTGGTGGGACGCGAAACTGTAGCCGGCCTCTGTGAGGCCGGTCCGGTCCGGCCTCACAGAGGCCGGCTACAGTTGATTGCCCCTCGTCGTGCTTCGGTGTACAACTTGGGCCTCTCCCGGTTGTCCTCCGAGGGTGGGTCAATGCTGCGGTCACTTCTGCTTCTCGCTTCACTGACAGCCCTGTGTCACGCCGCCGACGTGAAGCCCGACACCTACCTCGTCGGCGTGGCCGAGATCGACATCACCCCGAAAGACCCGATCCGGATGAACGGGTTCGGCTCCCGCCGGGATGAACACGCCGGCGTGAACCACCCGATCTACGCCCGTGCCATTTCCATCCGCCAGTCCGACGACACCGAGCCGCTGGTGCTGATGACCGTGGACGTGCTCGGCATCACCGCCGAACACCGGGCCGAGCTGGTGAAGCGGCTGAAGGGGAAGGTGTCGTCCGAGCGGCTGGCGATCACCGCCACGCACACGCACTGCGGGCCGATGGTGAGCGGGGCGAACCCGACCCTGTTCGGCGTGCCGATCCCCGACGACCACCTGAAGCACATCGACGCCTACACGAAGACGTACCTCGACAAGTTGGAGCAGGCGGCGGTCGAAGCGCTGAAGGACCCGAAGCCGGCCCACCTGTATTGGGGCGTGGGCACAGTCGGGTTCGCCAAGAACCGCCGCCCGCAGCCGAACGGCCCGACCGACCACGACCTGCCGGTGCTGGTGGTGAAGGACGCGAAGACCGCCGCGGTGAAGGCCGTGTACACGGGCTACGCCTGCCACTGCACGTCGCTCACGCACAACAAGATCAGCGGCGACTGGGCCGGGTACGCGGCCGCCGGCATCGGCAAGCTGTTCCCCGGCGCGGTCGGCCTGGTGTCGATCGGGTGCGGGGCCGACCAGAACCCGGACGCCCGCGAGCCGACCGACAAGGACGAGGCGGCACGGGTCCGTGGGCAGATGATCGCCGACGAGGTGAAGCGGCTGGCCGGCGGGTTCCTGGCCCCGATTCAGGGCAAGCCCGCCTGTGCGCTGAAGTCGATTTCGCTCCCGCTCGCCGACCACCCGGACCGCAAGGGGTGGGAGAAGCTGGCCGAGCAGAAGAACGCCATCGGCCACCACGCCCGCGTGCAACTCGCCAAGCTCGACAAGGGCGAGAAGCTGATGACCGCCATCGACTACCCGATTCAGACGTGGGCGTTCGGCGAGAGTTTGGCGATGGTGCATTTGCCCGGCGAGGTGGTGGTGGATTACGGCCTGCGGTTGAAGGCCGAACTCGACCGCTCGCGGGTGTGGATCACCGGGTACGCGAACAACAACCCGTGCTACATCCCGTCGGAGCGCATCCTGAAGGAGGGCGGGTACGAGGGCGGCGGGGCGATGATCTACTACGACGTGCCGACCGTGTTCAAGCCGGGCCTCGAAGATCCGATCGTGAAAGAGGTGAAGGCCCAAGTGCCGAAGTTCGCTTCCCCCACCGAGGCGAGCAAGCTCGGCGGGACGAAACCGCTCTCGCCCCAGCAGTCGCTCTCGACGCTCCGCGTCGGGCCGAAGTTGGTGGTCGATCTGGTCGCCGCCGAACCGCTCGTCAGCGACCCCGTCGCCATCGCATTCGGGCCGGACGGCAAGCTGTGGGCGGCGGAGATGATGGACTACCCGAGTGGAAAAACTGGCAACTTCGAACCGGGCGGGCGGGTGCGGTTCCTCGAAGACACGAATGGCGACGGCACGTTCGACACGTCCACCACGTTCCTGGATGGGCTGCCGTTCCCCACCGGCGTGCTGCCGTATCGCACAGGTGTACTCGTCTGTGCTGCACCGGACATCCTGTACGCCGAAGACACGAACGGCGACGGCAAGGCCGACACGGTGACGAAGCTGTTCAGCGGGTTCGGCACCGGCAACTACCAGGCCCGTGTGAACAGTCTTGCGTACGGGTTGGATGGCTGGATTTACGGCTCGTGCGGGCTGTTCGGCGGGGAGATCACGTCGAGCAAGACGAGGAAGAAGCTGGCCCTCGGCGACCGCGACTTCCGCATCAAGCCCGACACCGGTGAGATCGAACCGGCGACCGGCCGCACCCAGCACGGCCGCGTGCGGAACGACTGGGGCGACTGGTTCGGGTGCGACAACAGCAACCTGGCGTGGCACTACCCGCTCGCCGACCACCTGGTGAAGAGGAACCCGTTCGTCGCCCCACCGAACCCGGTGGTGAACCTCGCCCCCGACAACAAGCTGTTCCCGGCGCGGGCGCCACAGTTGTTCAACCTGTCCGGCGTGGGCGGGCGGGCGACGGCGGCGTGCGGCATCGGCGTGTACCGGGATGCGAAACTCGGGGCCGAGTTCACCGGGAACGTGTTCACCTGCGAGCCGGTCAATCTGTGCGTCACCCGTCGGGTGCTGAAACCGAACGGCAGCACGTTCACCGCCGAGCGTGCCGCGACCGACGCCGACAGGGAGTTCCTGGCCGGCGCCGACCCGTGGTTCCGCCCGGTGATGGCGACCACCGGGCCGGACGGCGGGCTGTGGGTGGCCGACATGTACCGGTTCGTCATCGAACACCCGCGGTGGATCCCGCCGGGCGAACTGGCGAAGGTGGACCCGCGGGCTGGCGCCGGGCTGGGCCGCATCTACCGCGTGCGGCCGGAGGGCGAGAAGCCGAAGGCGTGGCCGCGGCTGGACAAGATGACGACGGCCGAGTTGGTGGCCGCGCTCGATTCGCCCAACGGTTGGGTGCGAGACATGGCGACGGAGATGCTGGCGTGGAAGGCGGACAAGGGGGCCGTTCCCCTGCTGGTGAAGTTGCTCGACGCGAAACGGCCGGAAACCAAACTGCACGCCCTGGCGACGGTCGACCGGCTCGGCGGGCTGGAAAAGCAGCACCTTTGGAACGCGCTGAAAGACCCGCACCCCGGCGTGAAGCGGACGGCCGTGCGGCTGACCGAGCGGTTCCTGAACGATCAGCCGGCCGTGGCCAACACGGTGGCGAAGCTGGTCGACGACCCCGACCCGCAGGTGCGGTTGCTGGTGGCGTACACGCTCGGGGCGTGGGCCGATCCGCGGGCCGGTGGGGTGCTGGCGAAGCTGGCCGCGAAGGACAAGGCGGACCCGTACCTCGTCGCGGCAGTCGTCAGCAGCCTGAACAAAGACACGTTCGCCGGGTTCGTCGGGTCGCCCGCCGCCCTCGATCCGGCCCTCCTGCCCCGGCTCATCGCCACCGCCGTTGGGCTGGGCGATGACCGAGCGTTGTCAGTGCTGTTGGCGAAGGCGACGACGCCGACCGGCGGCAAGTACGCCGCGTGGCAGTTCACCGCCGCCGAATCTGTGCTGGACGCGTGGCAGCGGGCGGCGAAGGGGAAGGAGCCGCCGGCCGACGTGGTGAAGATGTTCGTCTCCGCTCGCACGGTGGCAACCGACGCGACAGCGGCCGACGACTCGCGGGCCGCGGCGGTGCGGTTGCTCGGCCGCGAGACGGTGAAATTGCCCGACGACATCGCCACACTTTCCACACTGCTCGGTGCGAAGACCCCCGCCCCGGTACAGTCCGCCGCCGTAGTGGCGCTCGCCCGCACTGCCGACGGCAAGGCCGCTGAGGTGCTGATGAAGGGCTGGGGCGGGTACACCCCGGCGGCGCAATCGCAGGTGATTTCCGCCCTCCTCGGTCGGCCGGCGTGGGTGCCAAAAGTGCTGGAAAATCTCGCCAACGGCACACTCCCGCCGTCGGCCGTGTCGCCCGGAACGCGACAGGCACTTCTCACTTCCCCCGACGCGAAGGTGCGGGCGCTCGCCGAGAAGGCGTTTGCCGGGGCGGTGAACGCCGACCGCGCGAAGGTGATCTCGAACTACATGGGGGCGATGCCGAAGGCGGGCGACGTGCCGAAGGGGAAGGCGGTGTTCGCCAAGACGTGTGCGGCGTGTCACAAACTCGACGACGTCGGGCACGCGGTCGGCCCGGACCTGGCCGCCCTCGCCAACAAGTCGCCCGAATACCTGCTCACCGAAATCCTCGACCCGAACCGGAACCTGGACAACCGCTACCTGGAGTACGTCGTCAACACGACCGACGGCCGCACCCTGAACGGGCTGCTGGCGAACGAGACTGCCGCCGGGGTCACACTGCGGCAGGCGGACGGCAAAGAAGTCACCGTGTTGCGCGCCGATTTCGACGGGTTCAAGACGTCCGGTCGCTCGCTCATGCCGGAGGGGTTGGAGAAGGACGTGCCGGCGACGGCGATGATCGACCTGCTGGCGTACCTCACCAGCTCGGAGGTGCCGCCGAAGAAGCTGCCCGGCAACACGCCGGCGGTGGTGAAGGCCACTGACAACCGGCTGACACTGCCGGCGGCGGCGGCCGAGGTCCGCGGCGGGCAGCTCACGTTCGAGACCGAGTTCGGCAACCTGGGGATGTGGCACGGGGCGAAGGACCACGCCACGTGGCGGGTGGTGCTGCCGGCGGCCGGCGAGTTCGACGTGTACATCGACTTCGCCTGCGACGACGCCTCGGCCGGCAACCCGATCGCGTTCGACGGGGGGGAACCGACCATCCGCAGCAAGGTGATCGGCACCGGCGGGTGGGCGAACTACCGGCTGATGCGGCTCGGCACGTTCAAGCTGCCGGCGGGCGAATCGAAGCTGGTGATGCGGCCGGACGCCGACGCGGTGAAGGGCGCGCTCATCGACCTCCGCACCGTGCTGCTGGTGCCGAAGGGACAGAAGCCGGACACGGTGAAGGTGCCGCCGCCCACGCCGACCGAACCGGCTTCGGACAAGCCGGCCGACATCGCCAAGTTTTTGTCGGACGAGAGCAAACCCGCCGCCGACCGGCAAGCGGCGGTGACGAAGCACCTGGACAAGGCCGCCGCGATCCTGAAAGAGATGGCGACCGCGCTGCCGCCGGACAAGGAGGGGTACACCACCGGTTGGATGTGGCGGGTGGCCATCGCCAGCGGGAAGCGGAACAACGCCGACGAGTTGAAAGCGATCCTCGACGTGTCGCTGCCGAAGAAGGGGGAGAAGCTGCGCGACTGGCAGGCGGTGGTGGTCGGCGGCGGGGTGGTGAACGGCGTGAGCATGGAACACGGCTGGCCCGGCCCGCGGATCGCGGAGTTGATCGGCCAGGACGCGGGACTGCTGGAGCGGTGGAACGCCACCCTCGAAGCGGCGGTGGCGCTGGCCGACGACAAGGCCACCCGCAACGCGGTGCGGTATGACGCCCTGCGGCTCATCCCGCTCCGCGGGTGGAAGGCGAGCGGCGAGCAACTGACGAAGTACCTGGCGAAGGGGACCGAGGCCGAGTTGCAGATGGGGGCGGTCAGCGGGTTGGTCGATGTCGATGCGCCCGAGGCGACGGCGGCACTGGTCGGTGCGCTCTCGCACCTGACCGGCACGAACCGCGAGTTGGCGCTGAAGGGGTTGTTGCGGGGCGACGACCGAGCGAACGCGCTGCTCGACGCGGTGGAGAAGGGCGGCGTGAAGAAGGACGCGTTGGGGGAAGGGACGGTGAAGGGGCTGCTCGGAGCGAAGTCGGCGAAGGTGAAGGAGCGGGCGGCGAAGGTGCTGCGGTAATTCATCCGGGGGGGAAGAACCCGGCTTCCCCCTCGTACACCGTCACCCGCGTCCGCAACACCTCCACGAACCGGCGGTACTCGTCCGGCCCCCAGCGGAGTTCCCGCCGCGTCTCCCACGCCGCGGCGCTCGTGTCCGCCCCGAACTTGCCGCCGGCGTCGTGGAAGTCCTGCGTCACCACCACCGCCGGGTTCACGGCCGCGATGCGGTCGGCGAACCGCTCGGCGTCTTCGATGGGAAGTGTCGGCGTCACGCACACGCTGACCGGCACCCCGGCCGAGGTCAACTCGTCCACCGCCACCCAGCGGCGATCCAGCGGCGGGGACTTCGGCTCGAACCTCGCGCGCACCTCTTCGGAGTCGGTCGGGATGCTGAAATTCACCCGCACCGAACGGAACCGCGTCAGCACGTCGACATCCCGTATCACCAGCGGCCCGCGGGTTTGGATGACCACCCGCGGCTGGTGCGGGACGACCGCTTCGAGGATGCCGCGGCTGAGCATCAGCGACCGCTCGACCGGCTGATAGGGGTCGGTCACGCTGCTCATGTAGAGCGCCTTGCCGGCCAGCTTCTTCCCCTGTTTGGCGGCCAACTCCACCGCGTTCCGTTTGGCCGTCAGCCACCGCCCCCACTCGGCCGCCGGGCGGGGGTTCTGCGGCAGGTACGCCGCGTAGCAGTATGAACAGCCGAATGTACACCCGAGGTACGGGTTGCAAGTGAAGTCGAACCCCCCACGGGCGATGAACCCTGTGGCCGGGGAGAAGACAGACTTGGCGTCGATCAGTTCCATGCCGAACGCGGGTTTATTTCCGACCGAATTTGGGGTTAACACCTGACAACTGTCGGAAAATTCTGGGGCCAATTCCGACAGACACTTTTGGTGTGGGATTTGGATACAGATTCTACGGAACTATCGGAACTTGCTCGCCGTTATAAGTCTAGCAGGGTTGCGCCCTGCTCCCTCACGACATCCGGCTAGGGGTAGTCCGGGTCCGTCGGGGTCGCCCACCATCCAGGAGGTTCGCCCATGCGCCAGTTCGTTTGGTGCCTCGTTGCCCTATTGTCCGCGACGACGACCGCATCCGCCGCCCCGATCACCATCGACAACTTCAACCACGAAGGCGGTTTGAACGGGAGTGGGATCCAGGTCGACGGCTCGACGCCCACGGCGGGCGTGACGGACTCCAACCTGACCAACCTGTTCCTCGGCGGCTCCCGTGTCACCTCCCTGACCGCCCAGTCGGTGATTGGGAACGGGACAGGCACCCTGAGCATCAACGGCGGAAAACTGCAGTACACCAGCGGGAATATTAACAACAACGCGGTGAACGGGCTGTTCAGCTTGACCTACAGCGGGTCGCCCGGCTTCCCGGCCAACTTCTCGGCGAACACGGGCGTCAGCATCGACATCCACTCGCACAACAACCCGGGTGCCGCCGGGCCGACTTCGTTCACATTCGAGTTGACCGACAGCGACGGGAACATCTATTCCGCGACCCAATCGGTGGCCGGGAATATCAACCCGCCGGACCCGACGCTCGACTTCCTGTTCAGTAGCTTCAGCGGCGGCCCGAACCCGTTGCTGCTCAACTCGATCGTACAGGTCAAGTTGATCGTGGACCCCGGTCTCGGCACGAATATGCAGATCGAGTCGCTCGGGACGTATGGCAACTCGGGCGGCGGCGGTGGCGGTAGCGGGAGCGGTGACCCGGACGTGGTACCCGAACCGGCGTCGCTGGTGGCGTTCGGCGTGCTGGCGGTGTCCGGCCTGTTGGTGGCCCGCCGGCGGAAGGCGAAGGCGGCAGCCCAGGCCGCGGAGTGACCCTCTCCCTTCGGCGTGACGAGTCGCCCCTCGCGTCGGCGGCACTGCGACCGCCGACGCGAGGGGCGATTTCGCGTTACTGGTGCGCGAGCAGCTTCAGCCCGACGATGCCGGCGACGATCAGCCCGGCGCACGCCAGTCGCCCGACGGCCACCGGTTCGCCAAACAACGCCATCCCGAGCAGCACGGTGCCGACCGCCCCGATGCCCGTCCAGATGGCGTAGGCCGTGCCGAGCGGGAGGGTGCGGAGGGCCAGGCCGAGCAGCGCAAGGCTGATGGCCATCGACACGACCGTCGCCACCGACGGCCAGAGTTGGGTGAACCCGCGGGAGTACTTCAGCCCAACCGCCCAGCCGATCTCGAACAGGCCGGCGAGCACCAGATAGACCCACGCCATAACGCACCTCGGCGTTTGGAGTAGGGTCGTCCCTACCGAGTTGTGTCCGGCGTGAGGTCGTCCACACGCGATGTGAGTCTGAGTTGTACCGGCGAAC
This sequence comes from uncultured Fimbriiglobus sp., assembly GCA_964390195.1. Taxonomy (GTDB): domain Bacteria; phylum Planctomycetota; class Planctomycetia; order Gemmatales; family Gemmataceae; genus JALHQU01. Next base: position 12,377 of record CAYMHO010000037.1, read on the forward strand.
CGAAGGAGGGTTACAGGAATCCGACCGCCACGACTACGCCGCTTTCAGGGCGTAGTCGTGGCGGTCGAGGCGGAAGTGCGGGGAGTAGTACGGGTCGCCGGCCTTCAGGAAGTCGTTCCACTTCGAGTAGAACAGGTCGCACTCCCGCTTGAACCGCGCCTGCTTCTCCGGCGTGTCCTCGTACCCACGGGTCTTGCTCTCCAGGTGGTAGAGCAGGGCGTCCGGCGTCCACACCACCCGGTACCCGGCGGTGAGCACCTTCAGGCAGATGTCCACGTCGTTGAACGCCAGCACGAACCCCTCGTCGAACCCGTCGATCTTGCGGAACACCTCCCGCGGCATGATCAGGCACGCCCCGGTGACGGCCGCCACGTTCTGGGTGAACAGCAGCCGCTGGCAGTGGCCGGCGGCGGCACGGGGGTAGTTCAGGTGCCCGTGCCCGGCCACCCCGCCCATACCCACCACGATGCCGGCGTGCTGGATGGTGTCGTCGGCGTACAGCAGTTTCGCCCCGACCGCCCCGACGCCCGGCTGCACGGCGATCTTCACCAGCTCTTCCAGCCAGTCCGGGTTGATGGCCTCGATGTCGTTGTTCAGGAACAGGAGCAGCTCGCCGTTGGCCGCCGCCGCCGCGAAGTTGTTCACCGCCGCGTAGTTGAACGGCTTCGCCCACTCCAGGATGCGGACGTGCGGCTGCTCCCGCAATTCGGCGTACAGGGCGAGCGTCTTCGGGTCGGTACTGCCGTTCTCGACGACGATCAGCTCGTAGTTGGCGTAGCTCGCCCTCGCCAGCGAGTCGACGCACCGGGCCAGCACGTCCGGGTGGTCCTTGTTCGGGATGATGACCGACACCAGCGGCTGGGTGCGGAGGTGGTAGACGACGTGGTAGGTGCCGAGCACCGTCCCGTCGTGGACGGTCGCGTCCACCCCGCACCGTTCCAGGTGTTCGGCGATCGCCTTCCGCCCGTTGTCGAAGGCGTACATCTTGCTCGCCTGGTTGCCGGCCGTGCTCTGCGGGTGAATCCGCCAGTGGTACAGCACCTGCGGGATGTGGACGATCTTGTTCGCCCGCTCGGTCGCCCGCAACACCAGGTCATAGTCCTGCGAGCCGTCGAAGCCCGTGCGGAACCCGCCGCCGATGGCGGTGAGCAGGTCTCGCCGCAGGCAGGTCAGGTGGCAGATGTAGTTGCGGCTGCGGAGGGTCTCCGGCGACCAGTCCGGCTTGAAGTGCGGGTCCACCCGGTGGCCCTGCGGGTCGAGCTTGTCCTCGTCCGAGTACAGGAAGTCGGCGGCCGGGTCGGCGTTCACCACCTCGGCCAGTTCGTGCAAGGCGAACGGGGCGAGGGTGTCGTCGTGGTCGAGCAGGCAGACGAACTCGCCGTCGGCCAACTCCAAGGCGGCGTTGCTGTTGCCGGCGATGCCCAGGTTCGACTCCAGGAACTTCACCTTCGCCCGCGGGTCGGCGGCGGCGAACTGTTCCAGGATCGGGCGGACGTGCGGGGCGGAGCTGGCGTCGGCCAGGCAGAGTTGCCAGTGCGGGTACGTCTGGGCGGCGACCGACGCGAGCATCGCCTCCAGGAACGCGGCCGGCGGGTTGTACACCGGCACCACCACCGAGAACACGGGGGTGCGGGGGAACGCCTTCTTCCGCTGGCGGTCGAGTTCGGCGGCGGTCGGCTCGTGGGCGGCCATCCACCGCCGGTACTCGTCCGGCGGGGTGGACTGGAACTGGTGCCGTTCCTGTGGGGTGGGGCCGTTGGCCGCCCGCCGCCCGCGGAGCACCCAGCGGGCGGGGGCGTACATCATGCGGGCGAACCCCCGCAGCCACGCCCGCCGGCGGGTGTGCAGGGGGAAGAAGCGGTTGACCGCCTTGTGGACGGCGTTGGCGAACTTGTACGCCTTGCCCGACTGGACGTTGGCCAGTTCGGCCGTCCGCTGTTCGAGCAGCTCGGTGCGGCGGGCGAGCGCCGCCTCCAGTTGGTCGATGCGGCGGCGGGCTTGGGCGAGTTCGGTGGCCGGGTCGGGCATTCGCGGGGGCATCCTTCGGCGGAACCGTTACGACCACCGTACCCGAAACAGAATCGGCCGGGAAGGGGCGGCACATTCGGTCAAAACGGCAACGGGGCGGTGAACCTCTCGGCCCACCGCCCCGCCGGCGAGTCACATCCCTGTTCCGGCTACCACTTGAACACGCCGCCGATGAGCAAGGCGATGATGATCACGACGGTCGGTGCGCCGAGCAGGCCGGCGATGAGGGCGTAGCTGACTTTGCCCGCGCGGGGGGTAAGGTCTTTCATGGCAACTCTCCGATCGAATTCCGACCCGGCGGGCCGGTTGCCCGCGGTCGGGTTGTCCGAAAGGGGTTGCACGCCGCGTGCCAACGGGCCGGCGGATCACTTCGCCTCCAGGTCGATCTGGACGGCGTTCAGCACCTCGTTGGTCGCGTCGTCCTGGATGAACGCGACCACCTTCAGGTTCTTGAGTGCCAGCGGGCGGTCGCCGCGGGGGAACGGGCCTTGCTGCTTGACGAACTCGTCGAGCGACTGGGTCAACTCCTTGCGGACGTCGTCGGCGTTCACCACCACCGACTCCTCCTGCTCCTTCTTGGTCAGGGCGAACCCCTTCACCCCGCCGGGCATGGCCCGCACCACGTGGTGGTGGAACCGCACCCCGTTCCCGCCCGCGTACCGCACCGTTTCCTCGGTGACGGCGAACCGGAGCGTCACCTTGTCCCCCGGCTTGGCCAGGTCGCTCACCTTGGCCGTCACCTTCACCCCCTTCTCGTCCTTGGCGGCGGTGAGGGCGATCCTGGCGGCCGGGGCCTTCTCCAGTTCGGCGTCGATGGCCGTCACCAGTTCGGCGTACTTGTCCTTCGCCGCGGCGGCCGCCCCGCCCACCCGCGGGACCGCCTTGCCGTTCAGTTGCAGGCTCGGCGCGCTCAGCTTCTCGCCGTACAGGGCCATCGCCCGGTCCCACCCGGCCGGGGCGGTGAGCGGGTCCGGGCCGGGCACGTGCACGTGGTACTGCAGCAGGATGACGTCGGCCGGCTTGTACGTCTTCCGCAGGCCGTCGAAGGCGATGTCGGCGGCCACACACGGCGGGCACTCGGCCCCGGTGAACAACTCCACCAGCGCCACCCGGTCGGACTTCGCCTTCCGCCCCTTGTACTCGGGCGTGTCGAATTTGAGGGACGACTTGGCGTACTCGGCGGCGTCGCGGGCCTCCAGTTTGGCCACCGGCAGGGCGTACTTCTTGGCCTCGTCCGCCTTGCCCGCCTTGGTCAGGGCGGCGGCCACCGCCGACAGCACCTCCAACTGCACCACCACCGGGGTGTCGTCGGCGAGCATCCGCTCGGCCCGCTGGGCCTGGGCGACGGCCACCTCGGCGAACCCGTCTTGGGCGGCGAAGCTGTTGGCCAGTTTGAGGGCGACGTGCAGCTCGAACCGCGGGCCGTAGGCGGCGGCCGCCTTGGTCAGCCGGTCGGCGATCCCGCGGGCGTCGTCGGCCGTCCACTTCTTCGCCCCCACCCGGGAGGCCAGGACGAACCCCAGGTCGAACCACTCGTCACCCGCCTCCCGCTGGGCGAAGTCCTCGCGGGCGATGTCGAGCGGGTCGGTCAGCTTCTTCAGCTTGGACGGGTGCAACTCGGTCGCCTCCGGCGGCCCGCCGAACCGGGTCACCGACCCGACCACCTTCTTCCCGTCCTTGGCCAGCAGACCGTCGAAGTTGAACACCTCCTCGGCCTCCCCCTTCGGCCCCTTCAGGGTGAGGCCGAACGACACCCGCCCGTCCTTCACCGCCAGGTTCGTCACCTTCAGCTCGCCGGGCAGTTCGGCGTTCGCCCCGATGAAGTCGCCCACCCACTTGCCGTCCTCCTCGCTGAAGGCGAGCAGGAACACCACCTCCCCCTCCCGCTGGGCGAACCGGAACTTCCAGTTGCCCGTCGGCTTGCCCGGCGGCGGGTCGGCGGCGAGGAGTGGGGTCGTGACCGCGAGCAGGAGCACGGCGGCGGGCAGCAGGCGGGACATGGCGGCGTTCCGGGGGGAGGGCAGACAGCTAGGGTACGGGCGGGGGAGCCTACGGCAGCAGGTCGGCCACGCGGAGTTGCGCGCTCGGGGCGGCGAGCGGGGAGACGGTGTCGGCTTCGCCCAGTTCGCTGAGCGAACGGTACGCCACCCCGCCGGGCGGCAGCGGTCGCGGGTCGCGGAAGACGAGCAGCCGGCGATTGACCACGTCCACCACCCAGAACTCCGCCGCCGCGGCGGTGGCGTACACCTCGGCCATCGTCGTCGTGTCTTCGAACAGTGAGGATGCCGAAATCTCCACCACGAGCAGGGCACTGGTCGGGTGATCGGAATAGTCCTCGAACCGACCGGGAACGACGGTCAGGTCCGGTTCCGGGTCGGAATCAGGAGTCGGGAGCGGGTTGCGGTCGTTCACCCAACCGATGCCGGCGAACGCCGCTTCGAGCGCCAGACGGGACTTCCGCAGCGCGGCCACGTGCGGCCAGTTGACGGCGCTCATGACGACGATCTCCCCACGGATGCGCTGCACCCGAACGTCGCGGAAGTACCCGAGCCGGTCCATCTCGTGATACTGCTCGCGGGTGAACCGGAATGGCTCCCCCGGCCGCGGGGCGAGCGTCGGCACGGCGGTCAACTTCGGCGGCATCGCGGTCATCGGTCGGTCCTCCACGGGTTCGGCTCAATCCTCGCCATCATCCCCACCCACTTCGTCGTCCGCCACCCCGCTCTTCGCCGCCTCCTCGTCCATCGCCTTCGTCAGCGGGGACATCGCCTTGCGGACCAGTTCCCGCATGTCGGCCAGGCTGGGCACCAGCCCGGTGAACAGCTCGAACTGCTTGGCCGCCTGCCGAACGAACAGTTCCACCCCGGTGACGGTGCCGCACCCGCGGGCGCGGGCGTCCCGCACCAGCATCGTCTGCTCCGGGTTGTACACGGTGTCGAACACCACCAGCCCGGGTTTGAGGAAGCTGACGTGCAGGGGCGACTCGTCCACGTTCGGGTGCATGCCCACCGGGGTGCCGTTCACCACGATGTCGCACGGGTCCACGTTGTGACGGGCGGCCCAGTCGCAGAACTTGCACCCGATCTCGGCGGCCAGCCGCTCGGCTCGCTCGGCGGTGCGGCCGGCGATCGTCACCGTCGTCCCGGCCCGGTGCAGGGCGAAGGCGACGGCCCGCGACACCCCGCCCGCCCCGAGTACCAGGGCGTGCGACTGGGCCAGTTCCTTCACCGCCGTCTTCGACGCCTCGGCCTTCTCGACCAGGTGGGCGTGCAGGCTCTCGAGGGCCGCCGGGTGGTCGGTGTTCAGCACCCGGAACCCGCCGGCCGGCTGGCGGACGAGGGTGTTCGCCGCCCCCACCTGCAACACGACCGCGTCGGCTTCGCCGGCCGTCGCCGCCTCCTCCTTGTGCGGGATGGTGACGCTGTACCCGTCGAACGGGACGGCATCCAGGGCGGCGACCGTCGCCTTCAGTTGGCCTTCCGGCACGCGGATGGGCACGTAGAACCCGTTCACCTTGTTCCGCAGCAGGGTGTGGTTGTGCAGCACCGGGCTGAGGCTGTGCCCGATCGGGTCGCCGACGACGGCGTAGAACCGCGTGTCGGCGTCGACCTTCTTCACCGGGTAGGTGGTGCGGAAGTCGGCCACGGCCGGCATGCCGGGGGCGAGCTGCCGCTCCTTGTTGAACGTGGCGTACACCCACGGGGCGCCGAACTTGAGGGCGGTGAACCGCGTCGGGAAGCCGAGCTCGCCCATGCCGAAGCAGACGGTCGGCTTCGGCGCCCGCTTCTGGATGGCGACGATGCGGGCCAAATCGGCCGGGGTGCGGGGGAGCACCGCGACCTTCAGCACGTCCGCGTCCTGCTTGAGCATCCGCTCGTAGATGTCGTCCAGGTCCGGCGGCGTCTCGGTCATGTTGTGGTAGGACACCACCCGCTTCACGCTGCCGAACCGGCGGAGGGAGTCGGCCACGTCCGTCTCCAGGTCGATCCAGTCGATCACCCCGGACACGATCGCCTGCCGCAGCACCATCTGCCGCTCCTGCTCGGTGCCCGGCCACCGCCCGCCGTCGGCCGGCCGGCGGATGGTGCCCAGCCACGAGCAGCCCTCTCCTTTGGCCGGGGCCAGTCGCTTGAAGTCCACGGCTTTGGCCAGGAAGTCGATCCGCACCTCGACGAACTTGCTCCCCCGCTCGCCGGCCGCCTTCAGTTCGGCCAGCATCATCTTGTGGCGGGTGCGGGCGACCGCGGCGCACACCCGATCCGGACCGACGCTCATGACGGCTTCCCCACAGGCGGACGACATGCGGAAATGATACGGCACGGGCGTTGACCGCGGCGGCCGGCGTGCGGTTGAACGGGCAACCCGTAGAATCACCCGCCACCATGCTCGCCACCGCCCGCAAGCTGCTCGAACTGATCCGCTTCAGCCACACCGTGTTCGCCCTGCCGTTCGCCTTCCTGAGTGCGGCGCTGGCGTGGCGGGCGGAGGGTGAAATGCGGATCGCCGATCTGGTCGGCATTGTGGCGTGTATGGTGCTCGCCCGATCTGCGGCCATGGCGTTCAACCGACTGGTCGATCGCAAATACGACGCGGCCAACCCCCGCACGGCCGGTCGCCATCTGCCCGCCGGCACGCTGCGGGTGGCCACCGTCGTGCTGTTCACCGTGCTCACCTCCGCCGGCTTCCTGGCGTCCACGCTCGTCTTCTACTTCCGCGAGCCCAGCAACCCGTGGCCGCTGTACCTGGGCGTGCCGGTGCTGCTGTTCGTGCTCGCGTACTCGCTGACGAAACGGTTCACCAGCCTCGCCCACTTCTGGCTCGGGGCGTCGCTCATGCTCGCCCCGGTGGCGGCGTGGATCGCCGTGCGGGGGCTGACCGACATGGCCACCCCGCTGCTGCTCGGCGGGGCGGTGCTGTTCTGGGTGAGCGGGTTCGACATCCTGTACGCCTGCCAGGACGCCGATTTCGACAAGAAAGCCGGGTTGAACAGCGTGCCGGCACGGGTGGGGGTGCGGAACGCCCTGCGGATCGCCGCCGGGTGTCACGCGGTCATGTTTCTGTTGCTCTGCCTGCTGCCGCTGGCGAACGAACACCTGCGGTGGGTCTACGGCATCGGGCTGGCGGCGGTGGGCGGGCTGCTGGTGTACGAACACCGGCTGGTGAAACCGGACGACCTGACCCGCGTGAACGCCGCCTTCTTCCAGGTGAACGGGGTGATCAGTTTCGGGCTGCTGGCGGTGGTACTGGTGCAACTGTGGGTGGGGTGAACCGGCGGCGTGAGCCCCTTGCGCCCCTTGCCGCCCGGGCGGCTTACGCCGTCGGTTCGCCTAACATGACCCCATGCTCGACCGCTTCGCCGCCGCCGCTCTGCCCGCCGACCCGCAGGCCCTGCAACTGCTGTTCTTCGACCCGCCGGCCCTCGACGCCGACGCGATCAGCGCGTTCCTGCGACCGCACCTGCGCGACGCGACCTGCGAACTCGCCCCGGCTCCGGCCGGGGTGGTGAACGCCGACGGCCCGCCGGCGACCACCGTCGGGTTGGTCACGTTCGGCGAACACACCATCAAGGTGATCCACTTCGACGCCCCAATGCCGTACGGCCCGGTGGAAGCGTGCGTCGGCCCGGCGATGATCCCCCCGCCGATGAAGGTGGACGCCAAGCAGCACAAGGCTCACACGCTGCTTTATCACACGGGCGGCGGGGGTGATCCGCTCGAACGGTTCGTCGCCCTGTGTGCGGTGGCCGGGGCGCTCGCCCGGTTCGACGCGATCGTGGTGCTGAACGAAGAGGCCCGCGCCGCCGTGCCCGCTTTCGACCTCATCCCCGATGACGGCGAGGACGCGCTGCACACCTACCGCACGCTGCCCATCCCGTACCTGCTCGGCGGGTTCTTGAAGATGGACGCCGGCGACGGCGGGCCGTGGGTGCGGACGTTCGCCAACCACCGGCTGAACCTGCCCGACCTCGCCCGCCACCTGACCGGCCACGAGCAGACCGGCGAGACGTTCCAACTGTTCGCTGGCATGCTCGGCTACCTGAAGGCGATGGGCGAGACGTTCACCGCCGGCGACACGGTGGACCTCGGCGACGGCCCGAAGTTGCACCTGCGGGCACCGACCGAAGCCGAGTGGTGGCTGGATTCCGCCGGCCCGCTGCTGGTGATCGAGTAAGATGCCGCCGTGCCCTCCCCCGAGCCTCCCCGCATGACCCCGCTCGCCCCGACCGATGCCACCGTCGTCGAGTTCGACGTCCGCACCGACGAGATGCTGGTGAACATGGGGCCGCAGCACCCGTCCACCCACGGGGTGCTGCGGCTGGAGTTGACCACCGACGGCGAGATGGTGTCCAAAGTGGTCGCGCACCTGGGGTACCTGCACCGCTGCGCGGAGAAGATCGGCGAGAACGTCACGCCCATCCAGTTCATCCCGTACACGGACCGGATGGACGACCTGGCCGCGATGAACATGAACCTGGCGTACTCGCTCGCCATCGAGAGGCTGTGCGGGATGGTGATCCCGGAAAAGGCCCAGGTGCTGCGGGTGCTGATTTGCGAGCTGAACCGCATTGCGTCGCACTTGGTCGGCATGGGGGCGTACGGCCTCGACCTCGGCAGCTTCAGCCCGTTCCTGTACGCCTTCCGCGAGCGGGAGCAAATCCTCGACCTGTTTGAAGACGTGTGCGGCGCTCGCCTGACCTACAGCTACCTCACCATCGGCGGCGCCCACGACGACCTGCCGGCCGGGTGGCTCGACCGCTGCCAACGCTTCCTCGACTACTTCAAGCCGCGGATTCCCGAGTACCACGCGCTGCTCACGACCAACCACATCTTCGTCAAGCGGACGGCGAACGTCGGCGTGCTGAGCAAGGAGACGGCCCTGGCGTTCGGCTGCACCGGCCCGGTGCTGCGGGCGTCGCTCGACAAGCGGAACGGCGACCCGGCGTGGGACCTCCGCAAGACCGAGCCGTACAGCGGGTACGACGGGTACGACTTCGAGGTGCCCACCCCGCCGTTCGCCGCCGCCCCGCACGGGTCCGTCATCGGCGACTGCTGGCACCGGTTCTATGTGCGGATGATGGAGGTGGTGCAGAGCATCCGCATCTGCGAGCAGGCGATGGCGAAGTACGCCAAGTTGCAAGGCGAGTGGGAGGCGGCGCAGAAGGAACACGGCGAAGAGGCGACGAAGGACCCGAAGGGGCCAGCGGCGGCGAAGTTGAACGAACTGGCCCGGACGAAGTACAGCCACCGGGTCGAACCGCCGCGGACGCTCCCCCCCGGCGAGGTGTACGTCGAGACCGAGTGCCCGCGGGGGCAGATGGGGTTTCACGTCGTCGGCCGGCCGAACAAGGAGAACGTGCCGCTGCGGGTGCGGGCGCGGTGCGGCTGCTTCGCCAACCTGTGCGTGATCGAGAAGCTCTGCCGCGGGGTGCTCATCGGCGACCTGCCGAGCATCGTCGGCAGCCTGGACATCGTCATGGGCGAGATCGACCGGTAGAGCGGTTCACCAACACGGAGGTGTGAGATGCGATTGCTCGGAACCCTGACACTGCTTGCGGCGGTCGCAGGTGTGGTGTCGGCGGACAGACCCGACCCGCCGCTGGAGAAAGACGAAAAGGAGATCACCCTCACCCGCGAGTTCCTGCTCGGCAAGGGCGTGAGCGGGTACGTGTTCGTTCAAAAGGTGAGCCAGGGGCCGAACGAGACGGAGTCCACCTACGAGCGCATCAGCCTAGACGAGAAGACCCCAAAGGTGATGGCGCTGGTCGCGCCGGACGACGAGGTGTCGCTCCTCGCCATCCCGGAGAAAGCGGCCGCCGCGTTCAAGACCGACAAAGACCTGTTCGCCGCACTGGAGAAAGAGCGAGTCAAAGGGGTTCACGAGATCGCGACGGGGAGCACCACCATCCGGGTGAAGAAAGCGGCGGTCAAGGAGAACGCGGTGACCGAGACGTACACCATCACCGCCATCACCCCCGGCGAAGGCATGAAGATGACCAAGACGGGCGGGCTGCCGAAAGTGCCGAAGTAGTAGGAGTCCGCTCGCCTTGTCGGAACCGGCTCGCTGATCGGCGGCATCGCCCTGGCGCTGTCCGTCACCTTCGGCGGGGTGTGGCTGGTGGGCGGCGGAGGGCGGGCTGACCGGCCCGGAAGTGAAGGCGGGGTGAGAGTCGGGCACGCAGCACAAACCGAGCAGTCGGGTGGCTCGTCGGAGTGGCATCCCCTCCCTTCCGGAGAAGTCCGATGCGTCAGCTCGCGGCCCTGGTGATCCTGACAGCGGTGGCGGCCGGGTTCGCGTCTGCCGACGGCCTCGCCCCCCCGCCGAAGGGGAAGAAGTTCGTCACTGTCACCCACGAAGTACTCGCCGGCAAAGACCTGAAAGGGTACGTGTTCGTCCAGCAAGTCGCTCAGGGGCGGTTCGGCGCGTACTCGTTCACCTTCAGCAAGGTGGCACTGGACGAGAAGAAGGCGATGACGGTGTCCGTGCCCGGCGCACGCGGGTACGCCTCGCTGCTGGCGGTGCCGGAAGACGCGGCGAAGGAGTTCAAGACGGACAAAGAGTTGTTCGCCGCCCTGGAAGGGAAGAAAGTGATGGGGGTGCAGTCCATCAGGTTTCTCGATCTGGAGGCGGTGGACGAGAAGGTGAAAGAGAGCAAAGTGACGTGGACGTACACCCTCACCGGGGTGGACGACAAGGGGATCAAGACGACGGTGAGCGGGACGGGGTACGCGGAGCCGAAGAAGCCGGGCGAGAAGGAGCCGCAGGCGTTCGCCGAACCGGGCTACCTGATCGGCGGCATCGCCGCGGCCCTGGCCGTCACTCTCGGCGGGCTGTGGCTCGTGCGGCGGCGGAAGTGAACGATTCGCCTTCCCCTCTGTCGGTCCTGTCGGCATTCTTTCGCCGCGCGAAAGGCGACATTCCCACGGAGGGGATCCCATGCGGTTCGTGTTGGCCCTGACGTTGACGGTCGGCGTGGCTGGGGTGGCGGCGGCCGACATGCCCCGGCCCGGTCCGCGGGTGTTCGCGCCGGGCAGTTGGTGCGGCGGGCTGATGGGCGGATTGGCCGTCACCGCCGGCGGGCTGTGCCTCGCCCACTGGTTGCGGAAGCGGGTGTGACGAACCACATTTTTCACGACACCACCCAACGCCCGACCGCGTTCCCCCGTCGGAAGTCCGGACGCCGTTACGCGCCGGTTGGTGCAACTCCCCAGCCTCGGCGTCCGAGAGGGTTCATCATGCGGTTCCTGTCTGCTCTGCTGGTGTCGGCGGCGGTGGTCGGTGTGGCCTCGGCGGACATCGCCATCCCCCCGCCGACGGGCAAGAAGTTCGTCCCCGTGTCCAGCACGGTCAAGCTGGACAAGGAGATCAAGGGGTACACCCTGTACACCCGCGCCATCGCGCCGGGGCAGTGGGGGGCGATGCCGAAGAAGTTCGAGCCGGGCACCCAGAAGGCGACCGCCGTGCCCGAGTGGGGCAGCCGCACCATGGGCCTGTACGCCATCCCCGACGACCTGGCCGCCAAGATCACCACCGCCGACGAGTTCAACAAGGCACTGCAGGACAAGAAGTCGGGCATCCTGTCGCACGACTTCCCCGCCCAGGAGACGGTGGACGCGAAGGACGAGCGGAAGAAGATCGAGCGGGAGTTCGTCATCAAGAGCGTGGACGCGAAAGGCGGGATCAAGGTGGAGGCGGTGACGGGGGACAAGAAGGAGGAGCCGAAGGCGGAAAAGAAGGGGGAGGGGAAGTCGCCGGTGTTCGCCGAGCCGGGGTACCTGATCGGCGGGACCGCGGCGGCGGTGGCGGTGGCCCTCGGCGGGCTGTGGCTGGTGCGGCGGGGCCGGCGGGCCGTATAACGGCTTGATGACTCTCCCCCGGAGCTCGCCCATGACCCGGTTCTTGTTGGTCGTCGTGCTGGCGGCGGCGGCCGGCACCGCCGCCGCGCAGGACCCCCCGCCCCCCACCACCGGCGGCAAGAAGTCGGTGTCGGTGGACAGCGAGGTGCTGCTCAGCCCGAAGGTGAGCGGGTACCTGTTCGTCCAGCAGGTGACGCAGGCGATGGGCGGGGCGAAAGTCACCTACACCAAGCCGGAGATGAGCGACACCAAGCCGCTCGTTATCCGCGGGGCCGGGCGGTCCACCTACGTCATCCTGTACGCCGTGCCGGAAGCGAAGGTGAAGGAGTACAAGAGCGAGCAGGAGCTGTTCGAGGCGGTCGGCGAGGGGAAGGTGGACGGCGTCGCCCGCCTCGGCTTCCCCAGCTCGACGGTGGTGGACGACACACTGCCCGGCGGCCGCGTCACCTGGACGTACACCGTCATCGGGGTGGACGGGAAGAACATCCAGACGCTGGTGACGGGCGACGGCTACCAGGACCCGAACGCCCCCAGATCGAAACCCCCGGCCGTCTCGCTGTCGGCCGTCGAACCAGGCTACGTGATCGCGGCGGTCGCGTCGGTCGTCGTCCTCGCCCTGGTGATCGGCGGGGTCGTCTTTCTCCGCGGGCGGAAGTCGGCCGCCCCGAAGTCCGCCCCCCCGACTGGAGAACAGCCATGACCCGGTCCCTCGCGGCGGTGGTGTTGGCGGCGGTGGCGGCGAGCGTGGCGACGGCGGACATCCCCCCGCCGCCCCCGCCCAAGGGCAAGAAGTATGTGAACGTGACCCACGAGGTGAAAGTGGGGAAGGACGTGAAGGGGTATGTGTTCGTCGCCCAGACGACGACCGGCCCCGGACGCCCCACCACCACCTCCCGCAAAGTGGAACTCGGCGAGAAGGCTGTCACCGTCGTCACCGGCGGGCGGCGGAACTACGGCGTCCTGTACGCCGTGCCGGAGGCGGCCGCGAAGGAGTACAAGTCGGACAAGGAGCTGTACGACGCGGTGGCAGGCAAGAAGGTGAAAGGGGTCCACGAGCTGACCTTTTCCGGCACCGACACCCTGAGCGACACGGTGAAGGGCGACGGCGTGACGTGGACGCACACCATCACCGGCATCGACGAGAAGGGCATCAAGACGGACGTGAAGGGCGACGGGGTGGAGAAGGCGGAGCCGGAGAAGAAAGGGGAGAAGAAGGAGGCGTTCGCCGCGCCGGGGTACCTGATCGGCGGTGCGGCGGCGGCGGTGGCCGTGGCCCTCGGCGGGCTGTGGCTGGTGCGGCGGAAGAAGTGACAGACACGAGCCGCGACCGCGAGGGAGCGGGGGGTACAACACCCGCCCCCTCGCGGTCGCGGCCGTCCAAGGCTACTTCTTCTTCTCGTCGTGCTTCTTCTCGTCCTTCTTGTCGGTGGAGTCTTCCAGGATCTTGCCGTCGCCGGCTACCGTCAGTTCCACCTCTTTCTTGTCGGCCGTTACCAGCGTCACCTCGAACCCGCCGGCCACCTCCTTCTTGTCCTTCACCTCGGTGATCTGCATCGCCTGCTTGATCGTCGCCTTCGGGTACTTCCCGTCCACCGCTTTCGTCACCGCCGCCGGCAGATCCTTGACGGCCACCTCCTTCTCCCAGTTGTGGATGGTGCCGTCCTCGAAGATGTCCGCCTCGTGGGCCACGTCGCCCATCTTGAACTCGATGTCGTACACCTTCTTGCCGTCCTCCGTCTCCTCCGTCCACTTGACGATCTCGGCCTTCGGGAACCTGGTCGTGAGGGTGGTCATCACCGCCTTCGGGATCTTCGTCGTGTCCGGCTTCTCCTTCTTGTCCTCGGCCGGGGCGGCGGCCGCCAGCAGTGCGGCGAGTACCGCCGTCACCAGGGGCGTCGGTCGCGTCGTCATGGCGTCTCCTCCTCACGTGTCCCGCCCACGGGTGCGGGCGGTGGCTCACTCCGGCGGGGCGGCCGGTTTGGGCGGCTTGGCCGCCGGGTCGGTGACGTCGAACGACAGGAAGAACTGGCGGATCCACCAGAACCGCGGCTCGATGTTCGGCGCCTGGACGGCGACCACGTACACCCGGTCGCCGGCCAGAATGCACCGCAGGACGGTCACCTCGCGGGCCAGCCCGTTCCCCTTGTTCGCCATCGAGTCGCGGGCCGGGAAGTGGGCGTGGGTCGTCTCCTCCTTGTTCACCTCCGGGCCGGCGGCCAGTGTCACCAGTTCGGCCTCGGCCACCTTCGCCAGCGCCTCCTGGGCCTTCAGCTTCCGCCACTCCGCCTTCAGCGGGTAGGTGCGGACGGTGTACCGCTCCTTGGCCATCGGCCGGTCGGCCGTCACCTGCACGCCCTGGTCGGCGGCCGCCTTCCCCTCCCCGCCGGGGATCGGCCCCTCGGTCGGGTCGGCGTCCGGGAAGTCCACCTTGAACTTCCCCTTGTCCGACGTGTATGGGGTGAGTTGCGGGTTGGTCTGGATGAACCCGATCAGGTTCAGCCCGCCACAGCACCCGCCAACCACCAGCACGGTGCACAGCATCAGGACGATCACCCCGAGGTTCGACCGCGGCGGGCGGTCGTCGTCCTGGTCGGGGGTGCGGGGGCGGCGACCCGGCCGCGGCTCCCGCCACGGCGGCGGGTCGTCACCCGCCCGCCGGCCGGGCAGCGGGGAGACGGTCGGGGTGGTGTGGGCGGAGACGGCGAGGAAAATGGTCTGGCAGGCGGCACAGCGCACCTGGCGGCCGTGGTACTCGGCCGGGATGTCCAACGGCTCGTGGCAGTGCGGGCAAACGATCGGGTCGGGCATGGTGCGGGTCCGGGTCGGTGGTGGTAGTGTACAACCGCGACGCGCCGTCGCACGGGGGCCGCATGACCGACGCCACACCCGCCTTCGCCGACCACCTCCGCCGGCACCTGGCCGCGCTCGACGCCGCCGGCGTGCGGTTCGTGCCGAGGGCCGGGCCGCCGCCCGAGTTGCCGGCGTTCGACGCACCGCCCGAAGTCGAACCGGAGGCAACACCGTCCGAGAAGCGGCAACTGGCCCTGGCCGAACTGGCCGCCGAAGTGGCCGGGTGTGAGCGGTGCCCGGCCCTATTCGCCACCCGGTCGAAGACGGTGTTCGGCGGCGGGCCGGTCGGGGCGGAAGTCTGTTTTCTGGGCGACGCCCCGCGGGACGGCGACGAGTTGTTCCCCGCCGACGTTGGCGACCTGCTCAACCGCCAACTGACCGCGATGGGTCTGGGCCGAGAGGAGGTGTACTTCGCCGCCGCCATCAAGTGCCGCCCGCCGGGCCGGCGGCCGCCCAAGCCGGACGAACTCGACCACTGCCGCGGGCACCTGGAACGGCAACTCGAACTGGTCCGCCCGCGGGCGGTGTGCTGCTTCGGCCCGGCGGCGGCCCAGTCGCTGTTGGGCACCACGGCGGCGGTGCAGGAACTGCGGGGGCGGGTTCACGACTGGCACGGGCTGCCGGTCGTGTGCACCTACCACCCGGCGCAGGTGCTGGACAACCCGAAACTGCGGCCGGCCGTGTGGGACGACCTGAAACTGCTGATGACAGCCATCGGCCGGCCGGTGGTCGGAAAATAGGGTGGGTCGCTCTCTCCGAGAGCGACTCTCGACCCGACTCTCGGAGAGAGTCGGCCACCCTACCCAATCACTTCAGCTCGTCGAACAGCTTCGCCTCCACCTTCTCGACGTACTTGTGGTTGCTCGCCTCGGTTTCGATGAGCAGGGTGCCGCCGCGGGTGACGGTCGTCTTGCTCGGGTACATCTTCTTGTCGTCGCCCGCCTTCCACCCGCCGAACGTCACCTCGTCGGTCGTCTCCTTCCACCCGTCGAACTCGTTCTTCACCGTCGTCTCGGCCTTCGCCAGCAGGCCGGTCTTGGCGTCGAAGTACAGCTTCACCGCCGGCTTGTCCTTGTGCGTCACCTCCACCCCGGTCGTCTCGTTCCCGTCCACCTTCACCCCGGCGATCGGCTTGAGGGTGAACCCCTTCTCGGTCAGCAGCGGGGTGAGGGTGTACACCCACTGGAAGTACACCTGGGCGACGGTGTACTCCAGTTTGTCGCCGGTGATCGCCTCCGTCTGGTTGCCGTCCGACTGCCACGCCTTGTCGCCGTTCGTCACCGCCGTGACGGTCACGTCCGTCCCGCCGAAGTTCAGCTTCGCCTGGAAGCGGTACTTGTCCGGCCCGCTGAACCACCACTCGCCGGTGTACTCCAGCTTCTGCCCGCCGATGTGCAGGCCGCCCTTGTCGGTCCACGTCTTGGACACGTTCGCCCCGTGCTTCTCCCACCCGGCCGCCTTCACCGCCTTCTCCACCACCGCTTTGGCTTTGGCCGCGTCGTCGTCCGCCGCCCGCCCCACCCCGACCGCCAGCACCGCCAGCACCACCGTCAGCAGCGTTCGCATCTGTCGTCCTCCGTGGGCAACCACCGGACACCCCGGCGTGAGTGAAGATGGTGTATGGGGGATGGCGTGTGTGCAACGTCGGTAGGCGGTTGGTAAACTACCCTGACCCCTCCGGAGGTCGCCATGCGGACCGCTCTCTCCCTGCTAGTGTTCGCCCTGACCTCGGCCGCATTTGCCGCCCCGCCGAACGTTGTGATCGTCATGACCGACGACCAAGGTCTGGGCGACTTCTCGTTCACCGGCAACCCGGTTCTTAAAACCCCGCACTTCGACACCTTCGCCAAGCAGAGCGTGCGGCTGACCGACTTCCACGTGTCGCCGATGTGCAGCCCCACCCGCGGGCAACTGCTCACCGGCCTGGCCGCCCTGCGGAACGGGGCCACGTCCGTCACCGCCGGCCGCACGTTCCTCCGGCCCGGCCTGCCGACTCTCCCGGAGGTGTTCGGCAAAGCCGGTTACAAGACGGGCATCTTCGGCAAGTGGCACCTGGGCGACTCGTACCCGCACCGGCCGATGGACAAGGGGTTCCAGGAGTGCGTGTACCACCTGGGCTGGGGGCAGCAGCAGTCCACCGCCGAGGCCGACTGGCCGCTCATCGACGGGCGGTACTTCCACAACGGCAAGGAGAAGCCCTACAAGGGGCACTGCACCGACTTCTGGTTCGACTCGGCGATGGCCTGGATGAAGGACCGCAAGGCGAAGGGCGAGCCGTTCGTCTGCTACATCCCGACCAACGCCCCGCACGGCCCGCACGTCGAGTTGGAAGAGTACGTCAAGCCGTTCCGCGGGGGGAAGGGGCCGGCCGCGTTCTTCGGCATGATCGCCCACCTGGACAAGCGGTTCGGCGACTTGGACAAGTTCCTGACCGACGAGAAGTTGCGGGACGACACCATCGTCATCTTCATGACGGACAACGGCGGGACGGCCGGGGTGCAAACGCACAACGCCGGGCTGCGGGCCGGGAAGACGACGTACTACGACGGCGGGCACCGCGTGCCGTGCTGGGTCCGCTGGCCGAACGGCAAACTCGGCGAGGCCCGCGACATCGACACCCCGACCCAGAACACCGACCTGCTGCCGACCCTGTGCGACCTGTGCGGGGTGCCGGCCCCGAAGGGTGAGAAGGCGGACGACCTGTACCGCGGGACGAGTTTGGCCGGGCTGCTGAAGGGCACGGCCAAACTGCCCGACCGCAAGTTCGTGGTGCAGTACGGGCAGGTGCCCAAGAAGGACGAGGCGTGCGTGATCTGGGGCAAGTGGCGGCTGGTGAAGGGGACCGAGTTGTACGACGCGGCGGACGATCGCGCCCAGAAGACGAACGTGGCCGACAAGCACCCGGACGTGATGAAGGAGATGACCGACTACTACGCCGGCTGGTGGAAGGGGGTCGAGCCGCTGCTGGGGGAGTTTGTTCCGCAGAGCATCGGGGCGAAGGAGGAGCCGACCGTGTTGTTGACGAGTGGGGAGTGGGAGAACATTTACGCCGACAACGTGGGCTATGTGAAGGAAGCGGTGGGCGGGCCGACCGGGGGCAAGTGGCACGTCAAGGTGGAGCGGGACGGGGAGTACACGTTCACCCTGCGGCGGTGGCCGGAGAAGTTCGGCCTGGCGCTGGGGGAGGCGTACACCGGGTCGAGCTACCCGAACATCAAGTCGGCCAGCTTCCCGAAGATCGCGGCCGCGAAGGTGGAGGTGGGCGGGGTGAAAGGCGAAGCAAAAGCGGACGCGAAGGAGAAAGCGGCGACCATTAAAGTGAAGCTGACGGCCGGCACGACCACGATGAAGGCGTGGTTCGCCGACGCCGACGGGGCCGGCCAGTGCGGGGCGTTCTACGTGACCGTGGACGGGCCGAAGTAAGCCGGAAAGTCGCCTTTCGCTCCGCGAAAGTCCGCGTTGGAATTGAAGACGCACCGGGGCTTCCGCCCGAGTCCGAGTGTACTTTCGCGGAGCGAAAGGCGACGATCCAGACCCAGCCGAGACCAACCATGCCGCCCCGCCTCGCTGCCATATCAGTCCTCTTCGCCTCGGTCGCGGTCGCCGCCCCGCCGCTCGACCCGGAGGCGAACACCCCGTACACCTGGCGGGTGGTGCTGAAGGTGTCCCCGCACCCGACCCTCGGGCCGGCGGTCAAGAAGCAGTTCGTCGCCGACCTGAAAGCCGCCCTCGGCCCGGCCCTCGGCGACGACTTGGGGGTGGTCGAGGTGATCGACCTGGCCGACGTGCCGAAGGACAAGTGGGAGCCGCTGTGGAAGCGGTTCGACGAGAAGGGGTGGGCGGCGCTGGAGGGCGACTCCCTCCGCGAGTTCCAGGTGTTCACCGGCATCAAGACGCACTTCCTCACCCTGCGGGCGAACAACGGCAAGTTCACCCTGGAGGCCCGCCAGCACGACGGCAGTACCGGCCTGGCTACCCCGCTCACCCGCAGCAAGACCGTGTCCGACGCCGACACACTCAGCCGCACCGCGGGGCTGATGCTGGCCGCCGACTTCGGCCCGGTCGGCACGGTCGAGTTGCTCCCCGACGAGAAGGAGTCGTGCCTGTTGCGGATGCGGGGGGGCGACCTGCCGGGCGCCGACCGCCTGGTGAAGCGGGGGGACGTGTTCCAGTTCGTGGTGGTGCAGGACGCCCCCCGCGCCCCGCCGAAGGACGAGAAGGAGAAGGCGAAACCGGGCAAGGCGGTGCAGCCGCTCACCGACCGCAAGGGGCAGCCGCAGCCGTACACCCTGCTGCGGGTGAGCGAGGTGATCCAGCCGGGGGTGGTGCGGTGCGACATCCTCACCCGGTACGACACCCCGTTCGTCCGCGGGCGGTACAACGTCGGCTACCGGGCGATGCGGCTGAACACCCGCGACGCGGCGGTGAGCGTGCGGGTGGAGGACGACAAGGGGCAGCCGCCGTCGCCGGCCGTCCCGCTGCAGGTGTGGGCCACCCAGTTCGGCTCGCGGGTGAAGCCGAACGACCGCGACCTGCTCGACCGCCGCGGGGACGTGTTCACCTCCCCGAAGGCGCTCCCGGGCGTCGCGTTCGTCACCGTCAAGCTGGGCACCGGCACGTTCGAGCACTACCCGCTGCCGGTGCTCGACCACGGCGAGCCGGTCAAACTCACCTTCCGGTTCGACGAGGCGGCCGTGCGGAAGGCGCGGTTCGAGAACACCGCCTTCCGCTTCTACAACAGCGTGCTCGACGCCCGGCTGGTGCGGGAAGAACTGACCAAGGCCATGCGGGTGCTCATCGACAAGGACGAGTACAAGGCGGCCCTGGAGCGGGCGAAGGGCGGGCTGAAGGCGGTGCAGGACGCGGACGCCCGGCTGACCCGCGAGCTGGCCGAGCTGCGGAAAAGCCCGGACGCGGCCGACCCCACCCCGGCCGGCACCCTGGCCACCGCCGAGCGGCTGCTGGCCGGCCTGCGGGCGGCCAACGGCGACCTGGAGACGCGCATCCAGGAGTTGGAGGCGGCGGTGGCCCGGGCGGAAGACCCGGCCACCTACGAGAAGAAGTTCCGGGCGAACGAGATCACCCGGCAGATCGCCTTCCACGAGCGGCGGGGGGAGGTGCCGGAGGCCCTGGCCGAGTACGACAAGCTGATCGAGTTCACCGGCCTGGACGACGCCCGCGCGCGGAAGAAGAAGCTGGAGGAGGAGGGCAGACCGAAGTCGGACGAGCAGGCCGCCCTGCGGAACTACCTGACCGAGCAGTGGGCGAAGGTGACCACCCGCGAGGAGTTCGACGCCGCCATCCCGGTGCTGCGGCAGAAGGTGGAGGCGCTGGGCAAGGCGGACGACAAGTACGGCATGCGGCTGGCGGTCACGCACATCGAGGGGGCGTACGTGCGGCTGCTCGACCTGCTGAACGGTCTGGACGTCGACTTCACCGAGGACAAGGAGAAGATCGAAGGGGTGCGGAAATCGACGGAGGCGCTGAAGAAGGTGGAGGAGTTCGCCCGCGCCGAGCAGAAGCGACTTGAGAAGTAGGTGCCGTAACTGGTCTTCGCCGCGACCGGCGGGAGCGGCCGACGTGAACCGCTCGCACGCTCGCGGCGAAGAGTTTTTCCCCGAGGCTTCCGTCCGATGCCCATTCGCGCCGCCCTGTTCGACTTCGACGGCACCCTGGCCGACAGCTTCGCCGCCATCACCGCCAGCACCAACCACGTCCGCCGCAGCTTTGGCCTGTCGGACCTGTCCGAGGGCGTGGTGCGGGGGTACGTCGGACACGGGCTGGAGAACCTCATGCGGGAGCTGTGCCCCGGCTTCGACCCGGCCGAGGGCGTCCGCCGCTACCGCGAGCACCACCCGACCGTCATGGGGTCCGGCACGCGGCTGTTCCCCGGCGTGGCCGACACGCTGGCCGAACTGCACGCCCGCGGCATCAGGCTGGCCGTGTGCAGCAACAAGGCGGTCGCCTTCACCCGCTCGCTGGTCGGCACCCTCGGGCTGGGCGAACTGTTCGCCGCCGTGTTCGGCCCGGAGGACGCCGGCGGGAAGCCGAAGCCCGACCCGACCATGCTGCTGGCCGCGTGCGAGCGGCTGGGGGTGACGCCGGCGGAGGCGGTGTACGTCGGCGACATGAGCGTGGACGTGCTGGCGGGGAAGGCGGCCGGCATCCCGGTGTGGCTGGTGAACGTCGGCCAGGCCGGCACCGACGACCCGCGGGAACTCGGCCCCGACCGGGTGCTCGGCGAGTTCCGGGAGATGCTCGGGCTGTTCCCCGGATAGTTTACGCCACCGGCCGCAGCAGCCGGCAGCCGTACTTCCCCAGGCGGGCGATGAGCAGGCTGTTCAGCAGGCCGGACGTGCCCTTCGCCCCGGCCTTCGACAGGACTGACGCCACCGGGGCGATGACCGGCGACAGCCCGCCGAGCAGGGCGGCCGCCGTGGCCGCCTGCCCGGCCGAGGTGAGGACGGAGTTCAGTTGCTGTTCGGTCAGCTTCTCCCACTCGTTGATCTGCCCGGACAGGTAGGAGTTGAAGAACACCCGCCCGAGCAGCACGGCGGTGCCCGTCCGGCCCGTCCGCAGGTGGTACACTTGGCACAGGTCGGCCAGCAGGGCGAACCCGAAGTACAGCATGGCGGCCGAGTCCACCAGCCCGTTCGGGGCGAGGGCGGTGGTGATCCCGCTCCGCCGCGCCCAGTACCCGATCCGCTCCTCGGCGGCCGCGTCCAGCACCGCCTGGAAGCCGGTGCGGAACCGCTCGAACCACTCGCCCGTGCCGGTGAACCGGGCCGGGTCGAGCAGCTCCGCCCGCACCTTCTCCAACTGGGCGATCCGGTCCGGGCCGATGCCGACCGCGGCCAGCTTCTTCGCCTGCTTGGGCGTGCCGATGGGGAACTCGCGGAGGTGCTGCTCCAGGCGGGTGCGGGCCTCGGCCGCCTTCGCGTGGGCCAGCCACCGCAGGCGGGTCCGCTGGTGCA
>CAYMHO010000038.1:0-33502 GCA_964390195.1 uncultured Fimbriiglobus sp.
TTCTTCGCCTTGTTGCGGAAGAAGCCGGTGGACTTCACGAACGGGATGATCTGCTTGACGGTGGCGGCGGCCATCGCTTCAGCCGTCGGGAACCTCTCGAACAGGGCGGGCGTGATCTTGTTCACCTGGGCGTCGGTGCACTGCGCCGACAGGATGGTGGCGACCAGCAGTTGGAACGGGGTACCGAAGGTGAGGGCGGTGCCCGTCTCGGGGTAGGCGTCGGCGAGGCGGGGCATGAGCAGCGGTACCCGCTCCTTCGCCCGCGGCAGTTTCGGCTTGGGCATGCGGACAGTTTAGACGAGGGCAGGGGAGGGGACCAAAGCGGTCGTTTTCGTGGTCACGCCGAGCGTGCCGAGCCAGCCGGCGACCGTCTCCACGGCGTCCGGGTCGGCGTCAGTGATCGTCGCCGTTTCGCCCTGGAAACTCAGGCCGAGCACCCGATGGGGGCGGATCGCCAGCAGAGTCGCGCGGTCGTGGTGGGCCGGCGGCACGCACAGGATCGCCCGCGGCGGCAGATCGCGTTCGAGCATCCCGGCGAGATCGGCGTGCGGGTCGGTCAGGATGACCCAATCATTGACCGTCAGTGCGTCGGCGTCGTTCACCACTTGAATTCGCTTCGTGGCCTGCTCGGCCTCCAGCGGGGTCAGCCGACCCCGACGAAGTGCTTCGGCGAACAGCCCGGCGGTCGTCCCTTCCACCCACACCACCGACGCCCCACGCATCGCCGATTCGGCCGCGAGGTGCCGGGTGAGCGGGCTGACGCCGACCAGCCCGATGCACCGTAACTGGCGAGCCGGTACATCGCCCGCGGGGCGAACCCCTTCCCGCACCGCCGCCCGAAACGCCTTCCGCTCGTCCGCGAACCCGGCTTCGGCGTTCACGAACCAGCTCCGCCAGCCGGCCCTACGTTTCCGCGGGTGAAACTGCAGTCGGTCGAGCCACGTCCGCAGTTCGATCTTCCCGCGGCGTTCGCAGCAGGCGAAGTCGAACACCCCGAGCCGCACCGCCTCACGGGCGGTCATTCGGCCCGACCAACGTCGCCCCATCGCACGGAGCCGGGTTCGCCCGCCCCACCCGGGGGGCAGTTCGCCGAACCCCACCCACGAGTCGGGCCCGGCAACCGCCAACCTGTCGTCGCACGCCAGCGCCAGTTCCAGACCCGGTCCGATCACCGGCCCTTCGAGGTAGGCCACGGTCGGCATCGGCAGTTCGGCCATCGACGCCGTCACCCGCTGGCCCAGTTCCGCCAGACGGTCGTCAACCGACCCTCCATCCAGCCCGCGACCGAACCCGAACGGCGTGCCCGACCGCAGCACCAGGATTTCGATTCCGGGGGTGCTTTTCACCACCGCCACCGCCGCCAGCAGCTCGCGTAACAACCCGGCCCCGAGCCGCCCGCCGGGCGGGCTGAGCCAGAGGGTGCCGATGCCGTCGTCGGTGGAAACGCGAACGTGGGTCGATTCGTGGAGCATCCTTGCCACTCGCGGCGAGAGCCAGACATCGTCCCCATCCCGGCCGGCGGTTTCAAGTGGGAACGTGTTCTACGCTTCGGCGTGAACCCCGGAGCCTGTCCGTGAACCCGACGCCGAAGTCGAACGCCGGTCTGATTTGCGTCGCCGCCACGGTCGTCGCCGTGCTGGTGGCCGGGTACTGGGCGGGGCGGGTGGCGGTCGGCGAGAACCACCACGAAGATCTGTGGATCTATTCCTCCGGGCCGTGGCTGGCGATTCGGGGCGAAACCCCTTACGACGTGACGAAGATTCACGCACGGGTCGATGAGAAGTGGGCCGGCGACGAGAACCTCCAAGGGAACAGCGGATTCTTCCTCACCCCGCAAGCGCTGCTGGTGTTCGTTCCGTGGGCGGTGCTGCCGTGGGAAATCGCCAAACCGCTCTGGTGTCTGTTCACCATCGGTCTCGCCACTGCGGCCGGGTGGGGAATGCGGAAGCTGACCGACTCCCCACTGCCGGGGTGGTTCACCGCCGCCGCGGTCGTCGCCGTCCTGCTCAACCCGCTCAGTTTGTTCGTGCTGATCGTCGGGCAGAGCACGCTGCTGGTGCTGTCGTGCGTCATCCTGGGCGAAGCGGCGTACCGCGCCGGCTGGAAGCGGGTCGGGTGCATCCTGTGGGCGGTCTGTTTCATCAAGCCGCACATCGCCTTCCCACTACTGCCGCTGGCGTGGTGGCTGAACGGGTGGAGGCGAACGGCCGAGGTGGCGGGGTGGGCGGCGGGGCTGAATGTACTGGCCGGATTGGTGTTCTTCGGCAAGCCGCTGTTCGTGCTGGACTACCTGCAGTTCGTGCAGTCCGGGCACCAGACGGTCGAGTTCAACCGCGTCGGGGTGAACAAGCAGATCACCGGGTGGAACCGGCTGGTGGCAGCCGGCGGAGGGCCGGCGATCGAACTGGGTATGCTCGGCACGCTCGCCAGCTACGCCCTGTTGCTGGTGGTGGTCGGCCTGCGGTGTGTGGTGTTCGGCAAAGTGAAACCGACGCGGGACTGGAGTTTCGCCCTGGCCGGGAGTGCGTCGCTGTACTGCTGCCAACTCCTGCCCTACGAACTGCCGATGCTCACCCTCGCCCTGCCGTACCTGGTCGGGCTGATCGGCTCGGGGCGCACCCGCGACCGCCTGGCGGCGGTGCTGATCGCCGCCCCGGCCGCGTTCGCGTTCCTGGACGGCGGGGACGGCTCGCCGTACTACCAGTTGCTCGCCCGCGTCGTCGGGGACACTTCCCTCGAAACGCTCTTGCAATCACACCGGGCCATCGGGGTGATGCTGACGACCGTGGGTGTCCTGATCGTCGGCCCGCGGGCCACTCAAACCGCCTCGTCCGGGTCCACGTCCGCCACCTCTTTCGGCCGGTTGTTCTCGCCCACCAGCACCACCGTCGGCTGATACTTTCGTGCCTCGCGGGTCCGCATCTGGGTGAAGGTGGCGATGATGACCAGGTCGCCCGGCTTGATCAGGTGAGCCCCGGCCCCGTTCACGCACACCCGCCCGCTGCCGGCCGGCGCGGACAGCGCGTAGGTGATGAGCCGGGTGCCGTTGGTCACGTCCCACACGTGCACCTGCTCGTTCTCCAGGATGTCGGCCGCGTCGAGCAGGTCCTGGTCGACCGAGATGCTCCCCTCGTAATCCAGGTTCGCCTCCGTCACCGTGGCGCGGTGGATCTTCGACTTAAATACCGTGCGACGCATGACGAACTCCGGGGAAGGGCCACCGGAATTGTACGCCCGGCGGTGGCGGAATCACGGCCCGCCCGATGCCGCCTTCTGCCCCCGGTCGTAATGTCACCCCACACCCGGACCGTCCGGCTTCACCACCCCAACACGGGAGGCGACCACGTGTCGGTGATCGAAACCAGAGAGCTGCGGAAGCAATACGGGTCGATCGAGGCGCTCAAGGGCGTCACCTTGAAGGTCGAGCCGGGGCAGATTTACGGCCTGCTCGGTCAGAACGGGGCGGGCAAATCGACGATGGTGAAAATCCTCCTCGGCATCGTCCGCAAGACGGAGGGGGACGCCTACCTGCTCGGGGCCGAGGCCGGCACGACCAGCGTTCGCCGGCGGGTCGGGTACCTGCCCGAAGACCACCAGTTCCCCGGCTACCACACCGGGGTGTCGCTCCTGCACTTCTACGGCCAACTGTACGGCATGGGGCGGGAGGAGCGGACGCGGCGGATGAACGAGGCGCTCGACATCGTCGGCCTGAAGAAGCGGGCGACGAGCAAGATCAAGACGTACTCGAAGGGGATGAAGCAGCGGCTGGGCATCGCCCAGTCGTTCTTCCACGACCCGGAGGTGATCTTCCTGGACGAGCCGACCGACGGGGTGGACCCGGTCGGGCGGAAGGAGATCCGGGACCTGCTCCAGAGCCTGAAGGGTGAGGGCCGCACCATCTTCGTCAACTCCCACCTGCTGGGCGAGGTGGAGATGATCTCCGACCGGGTGGCCATCATCCACCAGGGGGAGATGGTGCGGGAGGGGACGGTGGGCGACCTGACCCGCCGGGCCAACCGGTTCGAGATCGGGCTGGAGAAGGGCGTCGCCTTCCCGCTCGAGGAGGTGCGGGCGGCCGGGTTCAAGGTGGAGGTGGTGGACGGCAAGGCGGAGGTGGAACTGGCCGAGGGTCAGGGCATCGACCCGGTGCTCGAACTGCTGTGGGCGAAGGGGCTGAAGCTGCGGCACCTGCTGGAGCAGAAGCAGACGCTGGAGAGCGTGTTCATGCGGCTGGTGGAGGGTGCGACCGGAGCCAGCGACCGCCGGGCGGTGCGGGTGGCTCGTCCCGTGGCCGCCCGGAGGGTGAACTGATGCGGAACTTCCTGGCGGTGTTGAAGGACTCGTATCGCGAGGCGATGAACGGCTGGATCCTCCAGACGATGGCCATCCTCATCGCCCTCGTGTTCATCCTGGTGTTCAGCATCTCGTTCCGGCAGTTGGCCATGGCCGAGGTGCTGCAGGCCCGGTTCGACCTGATCAACACCATCCTGAGCGGCAACCCGGAGTTCGGCTCGCCGAACATGATGGTGGAGAACGCGACCGAGTCGAACCCGATCGAGCCGTGGTCGTCCGGCCACGAGTTCGACCTGGTCGTCACCTGCCCGTCGGCCGAGGACTTCCAGAAGGCGAACAAGGCGCGGCTGCCGGTGACGCGGGAGCGGGTCGAGCAGATGCTGTCCATGTCGGAAATCCTGAAAGGGGTGCAGGTGAAGGAACTGACCCCGCCCCCGCCCCCGCCGCCGAAGCCCGACCCGGACGCCAAACCGGGCGACGCCAAGGACCCCAAGGCGTCCGGCCCGGTGACCGCCCGCTTCCGGGTGACGGCCACCGGCACCAATGTGAAGGAGCGGCTGGAGTGGCCGCACCAGATCACCATCCTGTTCGCCGTGCCGGTGAACAAGTCGCTGTCGGTCATCTTCGGCGGGGACTCGCCGCGGGATGTGGTGTACATGTGCCAGAACTACCTGGTGAACGGCATCGGCGGGTGGATCATCAGCATGATCGCCGTCGTCATCACCTCCTCGTTCATCCCGAACATGATGAACAAGGGGGCGCTCGACCTGGTCATCGCCAAGCCGATCGGGCGGGTCGCCCTGCTGGCGTACAAGTACATCGGCGGGCTGACGTTCATGTTCCTGCTCACCTCCCTGGCCGTGCTGGGGGTGTACCTGACGGTCGGCGCGCGGACGGGCGTGTGGGCGCCCAACTTCCTCCTCGCCATCCCCCTGCTCACCCTCCAGTTCGCCATCCTGTACGCCGTCTCCACCCTCATCGGGGTGCTCACCCGGAACGCCCTGGTGGCCATCCTGGCGACCATCGCCGCCTGGTTCGTGCTCTTCGCCGTCGGCAAGATCAACGACGGCATCCGCAACCGGAACATCGAGAACCGGAAGATCTCGGAGATGCTCAAGAGCGGGAAGTACGACGAACTCAACCTGGACGAGCCGGGCCGGCGGCGGACGAAGGAGGAGATCCAGCGGGAGTACGACCCGAACCGCAACCTGTGGGGGCTGCTCCCGCCGTCCACCTTCCCGGTGTTCCAGTCGGTCCACGCCGTCTTCCCGCGGACGTTCCAGTTGGACTCCCGAATCGGCCGGGTGATCGCCGAGGGGGTGCTGACCGAGCGGCAGTTGAAGGCCCGCGGGTGGGACGAGCCGCCCGACGAGAGCTGGCCGGAACTGGTCCTGGTGAACGTGGCGTTCATCGTCGCCATGCTCGGGCTGGCGTCGTGGCGGTTCGTCACCCGCGACGGGTAACGGTCAGCCGGCCGGCGGCGGGGCGGCGGGGAACACCCCCGCCCCCTTCAGCCCGTCCAGCACGAACTGCACCGCGATGCCGGCCAGGACCAGCCCGAGGATCCGGCCGAGGACGTGAATGCCGGTGGTGCCGAGCCGACGCTGGATCGGCTCGGCCAGCCGGAAGCAGACGTACGCCGCAACCCCCGTCAGCACCACCGCCAGGTGGACCAACCCCACCTTCCCCCAGTCCCCGTTCGCCTCGCCCATCAGCACCGTCACCGTCGAGAGCGCCGCCGGCCCGGCCAGCAGGGGTACCGCCAGCGGGGCGATGGCCACGTCCGACGCCTCCTTCCCCTCCTTCATCTCCTCCGGGTCTTCCTGGGTGCTCCGCTGCGCCCGGATCATGTCGATGGCCACCAGGAACAGCACCAGCCCGCCGGCGATCTTGAACGCGTCGAGGCTGAGGTGAAGGAAATGGAACAGCCACCCGCCGACGATGCCGAACCCACACATGACCAGGGTGGCGGTCACGCAGGCGACGAGGGCGGTGCGGCGGCGCTTGGCAGGGTCGTACCGGGCGGTGAGGGCGAGGTACGCGGGGATGCACCCCGGCGGGTCCACCAGGAACAGGATCGACGTGAACGCGGTGAGGGCGAAATCCCACATTCCCTTCAGAGTGGGAGACAAGGAGACATGAGACAAGGAGAAAAGCCGGGCGGACAGCCGGCTGGCTCGACCCATCGTCTCCGACTCTCCCTGTCTCCCTGTCTCGTGTCTCCTTGTCTCGCGGTTACACGTCCAGCTCTTCCAGCACCGCCTGATCGGCCTTCTCCATGATGAACCGATAGCGGCTGTCCGCCTCCTTGCCGAGCAGTTCGCGGAAGGCGTCGTTGGCTTCCAGGTTGGAATCCACTTCGACTTTCAGCAGGGTGCGGGATCGCGGGTCGAGGGTGGTCTGCGACAGCACGCGGAACGGCATCTCGCCGAGGCCCTTGAACCGGGTGATGTCCGGCTTGGCGTTCGCCTTCAGCCCGGCCAGGATGGTCTCCTTGTGCTCGTCGTCCTTCGCCCAGTAGGTTTCTTTGCCCACGTCGATGCGGTAGAGCGGCGGCTGGGCGATGAACACGTGCCCCTTGCGGATGAGTTCGGGCATGTGGCGGAAGAAGAAGTCGAGCAGCAGGGTGCAGATGTGGTGCCCGTCGGCGTCGGCGTCCATGAGCAGGATGACCTTGCCGTACCGCAGGCCTTCGTACCGGAACTTGTCGCCGGCCCCGGTGCCGAGGGCGTTGGTCAGGTCGGCCAACTCCTGGTTCGCCAACACCTTCACCGTCGGCAGGTCTTCGCCGTTCAGGATCTTGCCCCTCAGGGGCAGCACCGCCTGGTAGTTGTTGTTGCGGCCCTGCTTCGCACTCCCGCCGGCCGAATCGCCTTCGACGATGAACAGCTCGCTGTCACCCAGTTCACGAGACTTGCAGTCCGCCAGCTTGCCCGGTAGGCTGAGGCGCCGGCTGTTGCCTGCGCTCTTGCGGGTCACTTCCACCGCCGCCCGGCTGGCCTCGCGGGCCTTCGCCGCCAGGATGATCCGCCCGACGATCGCGTCGGCCGCACTCCGGTTGTTGTTCAGCCACGCCTCCAGGGCGGTCCGAACGAACTGGTCCACCTTCGCGTCCAACTCGGAGTTGTTCAGCCGCTGTTTCGTCTGCCCCTCGAACTCCGGGTTCTGCACGAACACGCTCACGATGGCCACCACCCCCTCGCGGATGTCCTCGGCCGTGATCTTCAGCCCTTTCGCCCCCCGCTTCGCCTCCTCGTGCGTGTCGATGTAGTTGTTCACCGCCTTGCGGACGGCCGCCTTCAGCCCGTTCTCGTGCGTCCCGCCGTTCGGCGTGCGGATGCCGTTCACGTAACTGCGGATCGTCTCGTCCGTCGATTCGGTCCACTGCATGGCGACTTCCATGCGGTCGTCGGTGTCCCGCTTGGCGTGGAACACGGCGTCCGTCACCGCCGCCTTGCCGCCGTCCGTCACCAGTTTGGCGAGGAACTGCGGGATGCCGTCCGGGTGCGACAGGTCGTGCGTCTCGCCCGTCACCTCATTCTTGAGGGTGATCTTCAGCCCGGCGTGGATGTACGACATGTCCTCCAACCGGTGGCGGATGGTCTCGCCGTCGAACTTGGTCGTCTTGAAGATGCTGTCGTCGGGCTGGAAGAACACCGAGGTGCCGGTGCCGCGGGCGGCGCCGTTCTTCTCCAGTTTCGTCTGCGGGATGCCCTTGGCGAACGTCTGCTGGTACTCCTGGCCGTCCCGCTTGACGGTGGCGACGAGCTTCTTGGACAGGGCGTTCACCACACTCGCCCCGACCCCGTGTAGACCGCCGCTGTAGAAGTAGTTGCTGTCCTTGTTGTCGAACTTGCCGCCGGCGTGCAGCTTGGTGAGCACCAGTTCAAGCCCGCTGATCTTGAACTTCGGGTGCGTATCGACCGGGATGCCGCGGCCGTTGTCGATGACGGTGACGCTATCCCCGCCCTTATGCAGGATCACCGTGATGTGGTCGGCGTACCCGTTCAGGTACTCGTCCACGCAGTTGTCGACGATCTCCCACACCAGGTGGTGCAGGC
Organism: uncultured Fimbriiglobus sp.; assembly: GCA_964390195.1. Lineage (GTDB taxonomy): Bacteria > Planctomycetota > Planctomycetia > Gemmatales > Gemmataceae > JALHQU01. The sequence goes on from CAYMHO010000038.1 coordinate 8,355, forward strand.
CTTTCGAATCGACCCCGCCGATGTACATGGCGGGCCGCACCCGCACCGGCTCCAACCCTTCCAGGGCGGTGATCTGGTCGGTGGTGTACTTCGAAGCCTTCGCGGGAGAAAGAGCGCTCATCGGTTGCGGTCTCAGTGATTCGGTGTGATGAAGGGGAAGGGACTACTCGTGCGTGCCGTTCTTGCTCGGCTTCGGCACCTTCCCCTCAACCTCCTCCCAGTTGACCAGTTCGATGGCCGGCGGGACGATCCGCGCCAGTGGCGTTCGCTTGTGCTCGCGGCCCTTCCCGCCGCGCTGCTGCTGTGAGTACGCCCCGATGCCGAACTCCTTCACCACCCCGCTCTCGGCCTCGGCCGTCAGCTTGTCGAACCGCCCGCCCCCCACCGCCGCCCCGCCGACGCACGAGTCGTCGTCGTCCAACTTGATGCCCATCACCCCTTTGCCCACTCCGGCCAGGATGTTCACCTCGTCCACCGCGAAGTGGATCACCCAACCCTTCCGGCTGGCGAGCATCACCCCTTCCTCCTGGCCGGTCAGCACGGTCACCAGCACCACCTTGCCGCCGTCGTCCGGCTTGGCGTACCGCCGCCCGGCCTTGGTCGATTCCGGGCGGTAGGCGGTCAGCGGCAGCCGCGACGTGTACCCGTTGGAGGTGGCGACGAGCAGGTGCGGCCCGCCGGGGTCCTTGCCCTTCGCCTCGCGGTCGGCGGGGGTGAACCGCGGGTCGGTGGTGGCGGCGGCGATCACCTTCACCCCGTCGGCCAGCTTGAAGAACTTGGTGACCGGGTCGCCGTACCCGGTGCTGGCCGGCACCTCGTTGATCCGCATGGTGTACGCGGTGCCGTCGTCGGCGAAGAAGATGACGTTGTCGAGGGTGCTGCCGGGTACCACCGCGATCACCTCGTCGCCGTCCCGCACGCGGGTGCTCTCCACCGACTGCAACCGCCCGACGCGCTTGACCCACCCGTCGCGGGTGAGCACCACGTTCGTGTTCTCGCGGACGATGTACGCCTCCTCGCTGAACGTGAGCACGTCCTCGTCCGACGCCATCCGGGTGCGTCGGCGGATCACGAACGGCGACTCGCCGAGCTTCTCCAACTCGTCCCGCACCACCCCCCACAGCTTCTTGGTCGATTTCAACAGCGCCTCGATCTTCGCCGCCTCGGCCTGCTTCTCCTTCAGCTCCTCCAGGATCTTCTGGATCTCCATCTGGGCGATCTTGTAGAGCTGGCTGTCCAGGATGGCCGTCGCCTGCTCGTCGTCCAGGTCGAACTCCTTCTTCAGCTTCTCGGCCGCGTCCGCCTTACCGCTGCTCCCGCGGATGATCTTGATCGCCTTGTCGAGGGCGTTGAAGATCTTGGCGAACCCTTCGAGGATGTGAATCCGCCGCTTCAGCACCCGCAACTGGTACTCGAACCGCCGCCGCACGGTGACGAGCCGGAAGTCCAAGAAGTGTTGCAGAATCTCCTTCAGGCTCAGGCCGTCGCGGGGGATGAGCGTCTTCCCGTCTTCCGCCGGCACGAGCGCGGTCATGTTGTAGGACACGTTCCGCTGCATGTCGGTGTGCTTGAACAGGTAGGCCATCACCAGGTTCGGGTCGGTGCCGGGCTTGATGTCGAGTACGATCCGCATCCCTTCCTTGTCGTTCGTCTCGTTGCTCAGGCCGGTCAGTTGCGGCAACCTCTTCGTCTCGATGATGTCGCCGATGACGCTTTCCAACTGCCCCTTGTCCACCCCGTACGGGATGCTCGTCACCACGACCTGCTGCTTCCCGCGTCCGAGGTCCTCCGTCTTCCACTCGGCCTGCACCTTGATGCTCCCCTTGCCCGTCTCGTAGATGGTCCGCAGGGCGGCCCGGTCGCTCAGGATTTTGCCGCCGAGCGGGAAGTCCGGTCCCTTCACCCGCTCCAGCAGTTGGGCGACGGTGGCGTCCGGGGTGTCGATCAGGTGGATGCTGGCGCGGATCACCTCGCCCAGGTTGTGCGGGGGGATGTTGGTTGCCAGTCCGACGGCGATCCCGGCCGTGCCGTTCACCAGCAGGTTCGGGTACTGGGCGGGCAGGACGACCGGCTCGCGGCGGTTGCCGGCGTAGTTGTCCCGCAGGTCCACCGTCTCCTGATCCAACTCGGCGAGCAGGCTCTCGGCGGCTTTAGTCAGCTTGGCTTCGGTGTACCGGTAGGCGGCGGGCGGGTCGCCGTCCACGCTGCCGAAGTTCCCTTCGCCGTGGACGAGCGGCAGCCGCATCACCCAGTCCTGCGACAGCCGCACCAGGGCCTCGTAGATGGCCCCGTCGCCGTGCGGGTGGTAGCGGCCCATCACGTCGCCCACGATCTGCGCGCACTTGGCCGCCTTGCGGTCGAACGTCAGGTTGGAGTCGTTGTACATGGTGAACAGGATCCGCCGCTGCACCGGCTTCAGCCCGTCGCGCACGTCCGGCAGCGCCCGCCCCGTCACCACGCTCATCGCGTACCGCAGGAACCGGGTGCGGGCTTCGGTGGTGATCGACACCGTCTGGATCGTCTCGGCCATGCCGCTCGCCTCGTGTCACGCTGTGTGGACGATTGTTCAGTGAGTGTACTGCCGCCCGCCCGCGATGCCAGCTCGGCAGCGGGTGGCCCGCTCGCTCCGCGCGAAGGCCCACAAGAACACAGAAACCCCCGCGGGGCGGGGGCAGTGCGTCTGTTTCTATTGTACAGGCCCGGGGGGTTGTCACTTCCCGCCCGGATCGGGGTTCACCTTCGCCGGCCGGTCGCCGGACTTGATTTCCGCTTTCATCTCCCCCTTCGGCGACGGGTACGCCTTCAGGATGCCGTCGAGCGACGACTGGTACCCCTTCGGCGGGGCCTCGAACCCCTTCAGGTTCCACAGGGTCATGAGCATCTTGCCGGTCGGCGTCTTGCAACTGGCGGTCATGCCGTCGCGGATCTTGGCCGCCTGGTCGTCCGTCAGTGTGCCCTTGCGGTAGCACACCACCGCCGGCGGGAACTCCTCCGACCGGGCGAGCACCCGCAGGCCCTTCGCCCCGCTCGGGTTGAGCACCTGATACCCGTCGAGCGCGCCGACGTCCACCAGGGCGGCGACGGCCTTCCCGGCGGCGACCGCGTTCAGCACGTCCTCGGGCGTCTGGTCCGGCTTGGCGGACGGCTTGGCGGTGTCGGCCGGCAGGCCGTCGCGGAGTTTGTTCAGGAACACCAGGGTGTGGGCCTTCGCCCCGCGGGGGATGAGCACCTCGCCCTTCAGGTCGGCGGCCGACTTGGCCGGGCTGTCGGCCGGCACCACCAGCATCGCCCGCACGCACCCGCCCGGCGGGCAGGTGACGATGAGCGGCACCAGGTCGTCGCACTTCTGTTGCGCCCAGGCGAACTCGAACCCGTGGAACACACCCAACTGCACCTTGTTCTCTTTCAGCTTGTCGCACAGGGTGAACGGGTCGTCCACCACCTCCACGTCGCCGTTGTACCCGACGTGCTTGGTCATCAGGTCTCGGAACGGCTTGGCGAGCGCCTGGATCACCTTCGGCTGCTGGTCGCGGAACATGCCGGACAGCATGCCGATTTTCAACTCGGCAGGGTCTGCGGCTCGGGCCGCGGGGGGTGTGACCAGCAGGGCGACCGCCGCCGAGAAGACGAGCCACCGCATCACGCCACCCCCTGTGTACGGAACGGATCGGGTCGGGAATCGGGTAGTCCGCGCGTGGTCACCGCTGGGGGAAGGCCGGGACCACCCCGCCGGCCGTCACCTTCTCCAGGGCGATGAGGGCGAGCACCTGCTCGTGCACCGCCTTCACGTACCGCGCCTGGGCCTTGCTCGCCAGCGACTCCGTCCGCACCAGCAGCTCCGGCTCCAGTTTCGTCTGGGCGGCCGAGCGGGCCTTCTCCACCAGCGCCTGCGCCCGCTCGTGCGCCTCCCGGCTGTCCTTCACCTTCCGCACCGCCTGCTCCCAGTTCAGGAAGGCGTTGGCGGCTTCCAACTGCACCAGCCCGACCACCTTCGCGTACGCCGCCTCGTGCACCCGCAGGTGCTGGGTCATGCGGTCCACCCGGTCTTGCGCCGAGCCGACGATTTCGGTCGGCATCTCGGGGGAGATCGCCCCCGGCCGGTACTCGCCGTTCCGCACCGCGGGGGGGATGTACCGGGCGTGCAGGTCGGACCCGCTGGCGAACGTGTTCGCCCGGATCCGCCGGGTCAACTTCGCTTGGGCGCACACCTCCAGCCTAGTCACCTCCACCAGCACCCCCGCCTGTACCAACTCGGCCCGGCGGGACAAGGCGAGGTTCACCACCGTCTCCTGGTCGACCGTCCCCCCCATCAGGGGCAACTCCTTGTCCGCCAGCACGAACGCGAAGTCGGGCGGCACCCCCATCGCCTCCTTCAGGGCGAGGTACGCCTTCTTGCGGCCGGTGCTCGCCTCCTCCCGCAGGTCCCGCACCTCGGCGATGACCGCGTCGATGTCACCGAGGGTGAACTCGTTCACCTTCACCTTCGGGTCGGCCACCCCCAACTTGAGCAATTCCTTGGCGATCTCGTAGAACGAGTCCAGTTGCTCCACGATCTCCGCCGCCGTCTGCTCCTGCTGGGTGGCGTACACGTAGGTGAAGTACAATCGGCAGATGTCGTAGGTGTTCTCCTGTCGAACCTTCAGCACTTCGGCGCACGCGGCCGACAACCCCCGCTGGGACTGCAACCGGCGGACCGGCAGGTCCGGGCTGAGCAGTTCGGCGAGCGGCCGCAGCCCCTGTAAGGCTAAGTACCCCCGCTCGGCGGCCGCAAGGCTGGCTGTCGCCGCCGCGATGGTCGGCTGCCGCTCCTGTCCGATCGCCAGACACTCCCCGAGGGTGAGCGGTTGCCCGGACGGCTGCCACGCCTTCCAGGCCGGCTTCTTCTCCTCCTTGCCCCCGTTCGGCCCGTTCTCCTTCTTCTCCGGTTCGCCCGGTTTCGGCTGACGCAAGACGAGCTTCACACGCCCTTCGGCGGCCGGCTGGGAAACGGGGGGCAACTGCTGGGCCATCGCCCCGCCCACGCCGACCAGCGAGCAGAAGACGGCAACCCAACGACCGGCGGCGTACATGATGCCCACTCCGTGGCTTCGCCCGCGGAGCGTCCTGCTCCGGCGTCTCGTGTTGCATCGGCCTTGGGAATCGGCGGGGTGCAGGCCGTTCACCCGTGGGGCGGTAAAATGCACAACCTGTCGCCCCGTTGGGGCGGCTGTGCCGGGTGTGCGGGGAACGACGTCTGCGGCCGGCCCACCTGAAGCGCGGTTCCGAGGAAGGGCATGTACGACACCAGTCCGGCGGTCGAACGGGCGGAACAGGCCGTGCGAGAGGCGGGCGGCGGGACGCCGACCCTCGCCCACTGGCTGCACGTCCTGCTGGACGACGACATGGGCCGGCCGGCCGCCCTGCTCGAACGCGCCGGGGTCGAGTTGGAGGCGGTGCGGGCCGCGGTCTCGGCATCGACCGCCCCGCACGCCCCGGACGCGATGCGGCTGTTCGGCACCGCCCGCGAGTTGGGGGTGAAGCTGAAGGCCGACCCGTCGCTCACCACCGACCTGGTGTTCGCCGCCGTGCTGCTGGCCGACGCCGACTTCACCGCCGGGCTGTCGGCGGCTGGGGTGGTGGTGGAATCGTTGTTCGGGCTGATGCGGACGGCCGAGACGGCGGCCGGGGCGAGCTTCGCCGGCGGCGACTTCGTCGTCGCCGACCCTCCGGAGCAACTGGCCGCCGCCCGCATCGTGGACGTCAACCTGAACCGCGCCCGCGAGAGCCTTCGGGTGTTGGACGACTACTGCCGGTTCGTGCTGGACGACCGCGGGCTGACCGAGCGGGTGAAGAAACTGCGGCACGGGTTGGCCGAGTCGGCGGACCGCCTGCCGCAAGCGCTGTTGCTGGCCGCCCGCGACACGCCGAACGACGTGGGTACAGTCATCGGCACCGACCGCGAGTACAGCCGCACCACCCCGGCCGAGGTGGCGGTGGTGAACCTCAAGCGGCTCCAGGAGGCCCTCCGCTCGCTGGAGGAGTACGGCAAGGTGCTCGACACCGGGTTCGCCAGGGCGGTCGAGGCGACCCGCTACGAGACCTACACCATCGAGCGGAACCTGGTCGGCCGGGCGGACGCCAAAACGCGGCTGGCCGACGCGCGGCTCTACGTGCTGCTCAGCGGGTCGCAGTGTGCGCGGGCGATGGACTGGATCATCGAGCAGGCGGCGGAGGGCGGGGCGGACGTATTCCAACTCCGCGAGAAGACGCTGACCGACCGGGAGCTGGTGGCCCGTGCCCGACAGGTGCGGGAGTGGACGCGGAAGGCGGGCGTTCTGTTCGTCGTAAACGACCGACCCGACATCGCCCGGCTGGTGGACGCCGACGGGGTACACCTGGGGCAGGACGACTTGCCGGTGGCGGCCGCCCGGCGGATCGTCGGGCCGGACATGCTGATCGGTGTGAGCACTCACACCCTGGAGCAAGTGCGGCGGGCGGTGGCGGACGGGGCTGATTACATCGGCGTCGGCCCGACCTACCCGTCGAAGACGAAGCAGTTCGAGGCGTTCGCCGGGCTGGAGTTCGTGCGGGAGGTGAGCGAGGAGACGACGCTGCCGGCGTTCTCGCTCGGCGGCATCAACGTGGGCAACGTGGCGGAGGTGGTGTCGGCCGGGTCAAGTCGGATCGCCGTGAGTGGGGCGATCGCGTCCGCCGACGAACCGCGGGCGATCGCCACGGCCCTCAAAAGTGCCCTGCTGGCCACACGCGCGAGGTGAAAAACACAACTCGCCGGCGGCGACGCTTGTGCGCGAAGCATTTGCGACAGGCAATGGGGCCGCCGTCTGCTGCAGCGTGTGTTGCAGGCGTCGTCGGTCGGTTACACGAGATGTCCGAAGGTTCTGGTGCTCTCCACCAACCGAACGGACAGTTCGGGCGGAAGCGTGGTGGATCCAAGGTTGCCCCGCAGGGACTGATTCACCCGTTCGATGACGAACTCCCGGCCCATGACGGCTGGGTGGGATTCGATCAACTCGCCGAGGTTGGCCACCCTTCCTTCGATCACTGCCATCCGCCCGCGGTACGCCCGTTAGCATTCCGAGCCGCATCCAGCTTTCGCGCGGCCTTCCGAGCCGTGGATGCGATGACCGATGAGTATCGCAAAGCGGAGTGTTACCGGGGCATTGCGATCACGCAGATTCAGGAGGGACTTGACGCGGAGGCGTTCGTACCAACGGGGTAAATTCTCCTGAGGACCGAAGCACTCTTCTCAGAGATCGCGGAAGCGATGGTGAATGTTCAGGAGGTCCCACAATTCAAGTTCTACCTCCACCTTGCCGGACGGGATGTCCGTACCGCCACCCACGCCTGCGGGCAACTCGCCCGGCTGTACCCCTCGGACGCCGCCGCCATTGCCGAGGTGCTCGTCGCTCGGCAGTCGTCCGACGAGAGGTGAAGTCGTTCGCAAGCCGACACTTTCCCTTCTTCCGATCAGTTCGGACCGCTACACTCGTGTCGCACACGACCGGAGCCTGCGATGCCCAGCGAGACGACGCTCGACGACGCGGTGCTCCACCAGTTGCCCCTGCCGCTTGCTCAGCTCTACCGGCGGGCGCACAACGCCCACAACCCCACCGAAGCCCACCAGGCCGCCTTCTACGCTTTCGAAGTCGCCCTCAAGCTGCTCGGCGCGACCGCCGTCGTCGAGTACGCCGAACGCACCGACCCCGACCCGGCCGTCACCTCCCGGCTGGAAGCACTCGCCCGCCCCGCCCTCGGCCACTGGTGGGAGTTCGCCCGCCTGTTACTCCCCGTGCTCGCTACCGCGGACGCCGGATTCGCCACCCTGGCCGGGTTCGTGTTGAGCGACACCCGCCGCGACGACGTTCCCGCCCTGGCCGGCCTGTCCGCCCTGTTGCGAACCGAGACCGGCCATTCCCCCGGTGCGAAAAGTACCGTCGTCCTCCGCGACCTGTTCGACCAGGTCATCACCTACCGCAACGTGACCATCGGTCACGGGGCGATCGGCATGAAAGGCGACCGCCGGTACGAGCGGGTGGCGCGGGCGATGCGGGCCGGGCTGACCGAACTGTTCGGCAAGGTGGACGTGCTGGCCGGCCGGCGGCTGATGTACGTCGGCGAGTTGGCCCAGAGCCAGGGTGTGTGGCTGGTGCCGCGGTGGGAGTTGGTCGGCCCGAACCCGCGGCGGGTGGCCACCCTGGAGGTGCCACGCGGGCAAGAGGCCGGCCTGCCCGACGGCCGGCGGGTCTACCTGTCGGCCGACGGCGACGCCCTCCGCCTGATGCACCCGCTGGTTGACTTCGACCCTGAGTCCGAATCCTTCTACCTGTTCAACTCGGTGAAGGGGAAGCGGGACGGCGACTTCCTGTGCTACCTGACCGGGGAGACCCGCCGGGTGGACGTCCGCGACCGCCGGGGGTTGCTCGGGCGGGTGATGGACCGGCCGGTGGCCGACGCCGACGTCCGCGCGTGGGAGGACGCCGCCGATGCGGCCGACGTCACCCCACTCCCCCAGGCCGTGTGCGAGCGACACCTCGGCGACTTCGAGCTGATCAGTGAACTCGGCCGCGGCGGCATGGGGGTGGTGTATCGGGCTTGGCAGCCGAGCCTACGGCGGGAGGTGGCCGTCAAGGAGATCCGCGACCTGGGCGAGAAGCAGGCCCACGCCCGGTTCGTCCGCGAGATCCGCGCCCACGGGAAGGTGGACCACCCGCACGTGGTGAAGGTGTTCGCCTCCGGGTCGGACGGGGAGCGGCAGTTCTTCGCCATGGAACTGCTCGACGGCGTGTCCCTGGGCCACGTGCTGGAACTGATCGGGCGGGACGAGACCCTGCGGGAGGTGAACCCGAACACCTGGTCCAAGGCGGTCAGCTCGGCGTGCGATCAGGTGCGGCAGGCGGAGAAGCCGCTCTCGAACCCGCCGCCCGCGGTGCCGCCGCCCGTCCCGCCAACGGACACGCCGCCCCCGTCCCGCCGCCCCCGACGAGCGCTCCGCGGGTACATCGCGCAGGTGGCCGAGTTGGTCCGGCAGACGGCCGTCGCCGCCCACGCCTTGCACGAGGCGGGCATCGTCCACCGCGACATCAAGCCTGGGAACATCCAGGTGTCGCCGGACGGCACCCACGCCACCCTGATGGACCTCGGGTTGGCACACTTGGCCGAAGACGAGGGGAAGATCACCCGCACCCGACAGGTGCTCGGCACCCCGCAGTACGCCAGCCCCCAGCAGGTGATGGCCATGGGCAAGGCGGACCGCCGGGACGACGTGTACAGCCTCGGGGCCACGCTGTGGGAGTTGCTCACCCTGCGACCCATGTTCGACGCCGACGCCCGCACCCCGCTGCCGCAGCTGTTCGAGCGGATCCAGCGGGAGGATCCGGCCGACCCGCGGTCGGTTCAACCGGACGTGCCGAAGGAACTGGCGGTCATCTGCTTGAAGTGCCTGCACAAGGACGCCCCGGGGCGATATCAGACGGCGCGGGAGGTGGCCGAGGAGATCGAGCGGTGGCAGCAGAACCGGCCGATCCTGGCCCGACCGAGCACCAGCCTGGAGCGGGGGCTGAAGTGGGTGCGGCGGAACCCGCTGCTGACAGCGTTGTTCGCCACCGCACTCGTCGGTGCCGCCTTCAGCACGTGGCAGTGGGTGCGGGCGGAGGGCGAGGCGACCCAGGCGAAGGCGAACGCCAAGCTCGCCAACGACGAGAAGACGCGGGCGGACGGTGAGGCGGCGGCAGCCAAGCGGCAGGCGGCCGTGGCCACCGACGGGAAGAACGCCGTGCTGCTGGACAACGCCTACCAGGCGTGCGTGCGGAACGACCTGCCGACGGCCGAGCGGCTGCTCGCCCGGTTGAAGCCCGCAGAGCGGGACAACCCGGAGGGGCGGTACGTCGAGTCGCTCATCCGGCGGAAGGCCGGCCCGACGTTCGGGGCGGAGCCGGGGTTGGAGCCGGTGCGCATCCAGACGTCCGCCGACGGGCGGGTGCTGGCGGCCGAGTACCGCTCGGCCGATTCCCCCGACTTCAGTGGCTTTGGCAAACTGACCGTCTTCCGCACCGCCGACCGCACACCACTGTTCTCCATCCCCCGCGGGGGCGAACACTCCCAATACCTGGTGTCGAAAGACGGCAAGCGGGTGGTGTCGATGCGGAACGACGACACCGTCTGCCTGTGGGACGCCGACACCGGCCGCAGGATGGGCGAGTGGGCGGTGCAGACGAAAGGGGAGACCGAGGCCGGCAGTCGGGTGGTACTCACCCCGGACGGCAAGTGGTTCGTCACCTGCACTGCTGACGGGGTACTCGAACGGCGCGACCTGCGGGCCGGCGAGCGGACCCACCGGATGGAGACCGGCAAGCGGTTCGACCGCCGGTGGGGTGAGCGGGTGCGGTTCTTGCGACAGCCGCAGATGGATGGCACGCTCACGTTGGAGTGCGCGACCGCCGACGGCACCCACGTGCGGGTGAACAGTCCGGCCGGCGACTTGGTGTTCGACCTGACGACCGGGGAAATGCTCGACTCGTTCACCCAGCCAGCGGCCGGCCGCTTCACTCCGATGTTCGCTACTCCCGACGGGTCGAGCGAGGCGAGTGTTCACGATACTGCCGAGACCGCCACCTTGTCCGAGTTGCAGGCTCGCGGGCGTTTCGGGCGGCGGTGGTTCCCACTGGTGAGCGGTTCAGGCTGGCAATTGAAAACCGACGCCGGGTTGTTCCGCTCGACCCCGGACGGGCGTTTTCTGAGTGTGCTCGGTTGGGTGGGCGAGTGCCGCACGTGGGACCTCCGAACTGGTCAGCCGGTATCACGGGTGGAGTGCCCCCGCGATGCTCTGGTCGGATTGCACGACCGCGGTCTGTCGGTGCTGTCGACTGACCCGGACGACCCACGGGCGGCGGTGGTCGAGCTGGTCGACGTGCGAACCGGACACCGGCTACGAAAGGATGTTCTCCGCTTGGGGGCTGATACCGCCCCATACGTCCTGCACGATGTCGTCTGGCACCCCGGCGGGCGGTACGCCCTGTTCCGATATTTTGATGACAAATTTGTCAGGGGGTTTGAGATCTGGGACCTCGACGATCTTCGCAGCACACGCCCATTCACCCCGACCGATGGTTTCGTCGAAGTCCGCTTCTCGCCCGGGTCAGATCGGGTGCTGATCGAAGGTGGTTTCAAACACCAGTTGTACTCGGCGGCCGATGGCAAACTGGTCGCCACCTTCCCGCAGCAGGACGGAATACTCGACTGGGCGTTGTCCCCAGACGGGAGCCGGCTGATCACGTCACACGGGGACGGAGGCGGTCACTTGTGGGACGCCGCCACCGGTCGGCGTTTGGCCACCTACAACCCACCAGACGCCAGGATGGAATACCACGACACCCCGCAGTTCTGCGACAACTGCGAGCGTTTCGTTGCCCTCCGTGAGACGCCCAAGGTCGGGGGCACCAGCCTGCCGCTCGCCCGCGGCGACAGAGCCCTCGTTGTGTGGGACGCCCGCACCGGGGAAGTGGTCGGCGAACTGCCCGTGCCGGACCCCCTTCCGCTGTTCTCAGCAGTCACTGGGGTCGCGGGGGTTGCCGGGTCGCGCACCCGTGACTTTTTCAGCCCCGTGCGATCGACCTTCGACGCCACGTCGATCGACTTGCCTGACCCCTCCGCTGCCCGGCAGGTGCCTACCTTCCGCGTGACACCGGACGGCCGCCGATTGGTTCTGCTCACCCACCAACACGTCGAGGTGCTCGACGCCAAAACCCTCCGCCGGGTGCTCACCCTCCGCCGGGAGAGGAAGTTTGACACCCTCAATGCGGTGACGGGTGGCGAGACGGTGTTTGGCCTACCACCCGACGAGCCCACCGGCGACGTTCAGGTTTACGACACCCGCGACCTCCGGCGGGTGGAGGTGCTGGAAACGGCCGCCAAGAAACGACACATCGGGGCAGTGGCCGCCGACCCAACTGGCGAGGGTGTGTGGGGGGTGGGGTTGAGCGATTACAACATCGAGGTCCTCGGCCCGTCCCGTCCGGGAAGGCGAGCGCTAGACAAGACGTTCACCGTGCTGTCTGCGACGCTGGTCGAACTTCGGTTCCGCGCTGACGGACGGGTGGTAGCCCGGTCCGAAATCGGGGTATCGACCTGGGAGCCTCGGACCGGCTCCATACGTACCGTGGCAAGCCTCCTCTCGTCTGACGGCCGTGTCGCAGATCGAACGGCGCAAACGACCGACGACGCTTGGGTTGCAGAAATCCACCCGTCGCGGGCGGCAGTCGTCATCAACCGATTCGCCAAGGATGCGAAGCCGCACGAACTGCCGGTGCGGGCGACCGCCCTCGGTTGGGTGGGCGATGGGCGACTGGTGGTCGGGCACGCCGACGGGTTGACCGTTTGGCACCTCGACGCCGTGGGCGAGGCGTTCACCGACCGCCGGGAGCCGTCCGACGATTGGCGAGATTCGGTGTTCGGTGCGGGGTGGGTCGGCAGGCGGGCGGTAGCGGGTCGAATCGGGTGGACGGTGGACGGGTACGATGTGGCCGCCGGCGGCCACGTCCGGCGAGTGCAATCGGTGGACGGGAAGTTGCTCAAGGACGACAAGGTGCGGGGGCACATCGGGGAGGTGTTCGGGGTGGCGGCCAGCCCGGACGGCAAACGGTTCGCCACCAGCAGTTTCGACGGCAGTGTGCAGGTGTGGGACGCCGCCACCACGACCCCGCTGTTTCAGGTGTCCGACGCCCAAGACCTCCGCGGCACCTACCGCTACGCCGTCGCCTTCCACCCGTCGGGGCGGTGGCTGCTCGCCTCTCGCAACGCCAAACCGAGCGACGGGACGGAAGACGTGACCACCCCTCGGCCGCAAGAAGTGGTGGTGTACGACGCCGACACCGGCAAGCAGTCTCGCACCCTCCGCGGGCACGAGGATGTCATCTGGCAGATCGCCTTCGACGCCACCGGCGAACGGCTCATCACCTGCGGGCAGGACAACCTCATCCGCGTGTGGGACTTCGCCTCCGGCGACGAGCAGTTCCACATGTCCGGGCATACGGATTGGGTACTCACCGCCAAGTTCACGCCCGACGGGACGAAGGTCGTGTCCGGCGGGCGGGACAACGTGATGAAGGTGTGGGACGTGGCCACCCGGCGGGCGGTAGAGGAGTGCGAACACCCGAGCAGCGTGACGAAGGTGTGCCTGACGGCCGACGGCAGTCGCGCGATCACTGCCTGTGGGGACGGCCAAGTCCGCTTTTGGAACCTGCACACCGGGCAAGCCAAACTCACCCTGAACGCGAGCAAGAAGCCGCTGTGGGCGATGGACCTGAGCCGGGACGAGACCTGCCTGCTCACCGGCGGGGAGGACGGCGCGTTGCGGGTGTGGGTGCTCGACCACCCCTCCCGCCGAGATCGCCCACCGGAGTCATCCGATCCGAAGCTGACTGACCAGAAGTAGTCGCCCGCCCTGACGCGGTCGGCCACAGTTCGTTTCGGTGTCGGTCTGGGAGCCAACCCCGAACGACGTCCACTCCGCTCTGCCCGAGTTGCGGGACCCGACTGACCGCCGCCCCGCCGCTGTGGGTGTGTGGCCCTGCCGGGTCATGGTCGAGGCGGGTGCGGCCTCCTCGGCCCGGCCGTACACCCCCCTGCCGGCGTTTCTCGCCATCCCGTTCGGCGAGTGGCACGAGGAACGGTGGTCGAGGGGTTGACTCGCGAGGCCGATGCGGGGCCACTGGCGGCCGTATTGTTCACTGGCCTGTCCGACCTGAAGGAGGTGTTCGACGCCTGCCTCCGGCTGGCCCGCGCGAGACCCGATCAGGCGTCCCGTATCGCCCGCGTCGTGGCCGACGCCGACCGGCTCTTCTTCGGCAGTTACCTGTCAGCGGTGGGCGTGGACAACATTCGATAACCTGGGCGGGCGGGCGCCCATGATGCCCGCACTCGGAGACGTGATCGAAATCTCGGAGGCCAAAACACCCGGTGGAATCGCCTGCGAGCGTGAGGTCCTGCGACGCCTGTGGACGGTTGAGTACGGAAATGAGTCGGGGCCGACCGCCATCCCGGTCGTCGTGGCTCGATCGCTGACCCAACCCAAACGACAGGCGGTTGGCCCCAAGTGAGAGTGACAGTGTGAGAACACGCTGAAATGTCGGGCAAAATCTCGGCTACTTCGGGGGGCACATCATCCCTTGGTTCTGGGTTCCAAGCCCAGAGGCCTCACTCCCTCGGGTGCGATTGTCGGTTCACCTCTCAGCGCTGCGCGGCGGACTGCCCGTGACCACCCACCGGCTGAAGTTCCCTTGTTCAACGCTCGTTCCGAATTGGTCGTCCGTTCCCGGGGTGGGGGTTGGCACGGCGAATGCTGAATGCACTCCGCACTCACCGCCCGCGGCGGACACCAACCCGCCGCGGGGCGGTCACACCATGACGAACGGAGAAGACACCATGCGGATTCGCACGCTCCTGTGGGCCGTGGCCCTGCCGGCCGCCATCACCCTCGTCGGCTGCGGGCCGACTACCAGCACCGGCGGCACCAAGACGACCACCACCGACGCCAAGGGGAACGAGAAGACGGTCGACGAGAAGGTGGAGATCAAGGGGCCGGTCGGCTCCCCCTACGGCATCAAGCAGGGCGAGTCGAAGAACCTGGAGTTCAGCATCAGCCGCGGGAAGGACCTGAAGGACGACATCGAGCTGACGGTCGAGAAGCCGGACAAGCTGACGGTGGAGGCGCCGAAGACGCTGCCCGCGTCAGGCGACGGCAAGTTCGTGGTGAAGGTCGCCGCGGGCGACGACACCCCGGTGGCCGAACACGACGTGAAGATCACCGCCAAGTCGGGCAAGGGCAACCCGTCGGTGGCCACCTTCAAGGTGAAAGTGGACAAGAAGTAACCCGACCCGGTCGGGCGAACCTTGGGGGCGGGGCGGACTGCACTCGGTCCGCCTCGCCCTTTTTGTTCGAGTCCCCCAGTTCGTCGGCTCCGGTCTCGTCTGTCGCCGGCCTCATCACAGTAACCGGCGGCGATCGCTCGCCGCGCGGCACCTACCGGAGCGGGATCACCGGGGCCAGGGACAGCCCGGCCGCAGGGAACCGATTCAGAAGGTTTGCGCCGCCGGGTACGGGCGGGGCGGTCGGTCCCGGTTTGTTCGAATCGGGGGTGGTCGGCGGGGCCGCCCCACCGGGGGTCTCCTTCGGGCGAATGGTCAGATTCCTGCCGGTGCGGGCTCCCTGCTTCTCGCCCCCCTTCAGCCCCGGCGGCACGTCCCGCCACGCCGTCCCTTCCCGCTCCTCCACCGACTCGACCGACTTGCCGTCCGGCGTCTCCCGCACCCGCGTGCGGGTGATGTCGCCCACCCGCCCGGCCTTGAACCCGGCCTCGAACAGCTTCTGCATCTCCTCCGGCACGAACTCGGTGGCCGACTTCGGCACCTCCTCGTCTTCCGGGATGGCGCTCACCCGCAGGTTCATGCCGGTGAGCAGGCAGTACGTGTACATGCGGTAGAGGTCGCCGCGGGTGACCGAGTAAAGGACGGTGGACGAGGCGTCGAGGGCGAGCGGCAGGGTGCGGAGGCGGACGGCCGCCGGGGCCGGGTTGATCTTCCCCGCCACCAGCACGTACAGGTTCGACCCGGTCAGCCGGTCCGGGTCGGACTTGGCCGCGTCCGGGAAGATGGGCGGGCGGAAGAACAGGGAGCGGGTGACCGACCCGTCGATGTGCAGCTCCTCGTACTGCCGGCCGTCGATGGACACGTTGATCGGCACCGGCGGGAAGAAGGCCGGGATGCTGGTGGAGGCGACGATCACGTCCACGATCAGTCGGCGGGCGTCTTCGGTGCCCCGCTTGGCGATCGCCCCGATGTCCCACAAGACGATCCGCTTGGTGTCGGCGTTGGTCGTGCCGATGTACAGCCGGCGGCCCTGGTCGTGCGCCTCGGCCAACTCCTTCATCACGCAGAAATCGACCGACCGTTCCACCCGCTCCCGCAGCGGCTTGTTGTCGGCGAAGCTCTCGGCCAGCACCTGCGTCAGTCGCCGCTGGCGGACGTAGATGTCTTTGGTGCGGACGGTGGTGTACTCGCGGCGGATGATGTGGTCGTACTGCGGGCCGAGGAAGGCGAACGGGGCGATGAGTGAGCCGGTGCTGATGCCCGTCACCACGTCGAACACCGGCCGCCCGCCCTTCTCCGGCGGCAGCCCGCTCTCCGTCCACCCGCACAGCACGCCGGCGGAATATGCCCCGTACACCGCCCCGCCGGACAGGGCGAGGATGTTGTACTTCTTCGGCTGCGGGGCGTTCGGGTCCTTCTTCCTCGCCTCCGCCAGCCGCTTCTGCCGCTCGGCCTGGATCAGTTTGCCCACGTCGGCCAAGTCGTCCGGGTCGAGGGGCGTGACCGACTCGGCCGGGTTGTCGGCGTCGATCACCTGCTCGGGGATGACCCCGTCGGGCAGTGGCAGCGGCCTCTCCGGGCCGTTCACCAGCCGGCACCCGGTGAGGGCGACGGCGAGCAGGCACGCAAGCACCGCCCCCCGGCGGCCGACCGCGATCACGTCCGGCATGGCGAGATCCCCCGCCCGGCGAATAGCGTCTGAGGCTCGCCAGTGTCAACCGTCCGTATCGCCGGGTAACGGACAATCCTGACACGGTTGCGGGGGCGGGTTCGTCCTGTTACCTTCCCCGCACTCACCACCTTGCGGAGTCCGCCGATGCCTCGCGGCCTGTTCACCCTCCTCGCCCTGTTGCCGGCCCTCGCCTTCGCCCAGGACCCGCCGAAGGCCGACCCGCCCAAAGCCCCCACCTTCGCCGGCACCTGGGACACCACCTTCGGCCCGATGACCCTGACCGAGAAGGCCGGGAAGGTGACGGGACACTACCAGTTCGGCGACCAGCGGAGCGAGATCACCGGCACGGTGAAGGACCGCAAACTGACGTTCACCTACAAGGAGGCGGTGGCGACCGGGAGCGGCGAGTTCGAGCTGGCGGCCGATGGGAGATCGTTCGCCGGCACCTGGAAGCAGGACGACGGCGCGCAGTCCGGTAGATGGACGGGCACGCGGCCGAAGGCGAAGGACTTCACCGGCCTGTGGCAGTCGGCGACCGGGCCGATCCGACTGACCCAAACGGGCGAGAGTGTGAAGGGGCACTACCTGTGGGGCGGGCAAGGGGGCACCATCGCCGGCACGCTGAAGGGGAAGGTGCTGACGTTCAAGTACACCGAGGCGAGTGGGGTGAAGGGGAGCGGCACGTTCACCCTGGCGGACGACGCCGACACCTTCACCGGCACCTGGAAGCAGGACGGGGCGGAGAAAGAGCAGCCGTGGCCGACCAACCGGCGGGCGGCGCCGAAGCCGGGCAAGCGGTGGCTGGTGATCGTCGAGGCCAACTGGGAGGGGTCGCTGAGCGAGCCGGAGTACAGCTTCGGGGCGATGCTCAAGACGTTCTTCGCCGGGTCGGACGAGGTGGGCGTGCGGCACCGGGTGTTCACCGACGCCGACAGCATGACCAAGTGGCTGAAGGAGGTGGCGTTCCTGCCCGAGCCGGTGGTGGTGGTGCTGTCCAGCCACGGGAGTGCGGCCGGGCCGAACGCCGAGAAGGGGCCGCCCGCGGCGACGGCGATCGCCGACGCCCTCCGCGGGGCGACGAACGTGAAACTGCTGCACTTCGCCGCGTGCGAGGTGATGAAGGGCAAGTTCGCCGACGACGTGCAGAAGCACCTGGGGGCGGACGCCACCTTCCCCATCTCCGGGTACACGACGAGCGTGGACTGGGCCGGTAGCGCGGTGAGCGAGTTCCTGTACTACGACTTCATCCTGCGGCGGGGGATGGACCCGGAGACGGCCATGAAGCAGCTCATCAAGGCGATGCCGTACGTCGGCGACACCGCCCCGAAGGACTCGCCCATCCCGGCACTGGGGATGAAAATCCGCCCGGCGAAGACGGCCGAACCGAGCCGGGGGCGGTAGGAAACAATCCCCCGCCCGCTGTGCCTCGTCGGAACCGTTGACCGCCCGGAGGGTTCGTCATGCGTCGGCTGTGGTTGCTCCCGCTCGCGCTGTTCGCCGCCGGGTGCGTGCCCGAGGAGCCGAGACCGACCGAGGCGGACGACATCACCCCGCTCGTCGCCAAGTTGGGTGACCGCGACTACGCCACCCGCGAGAGGGCGACGAAAGAGTTGAAGGCGAAAGGGTGGGCGGCGGTACCGGCGATCGAAAAGGCCCTCGAAACGACCACCGTGCCGGAGACGGCCGAGCGGTTGGAGAAGGTGCTCGCCGGCATCACCAAGCTGAACTGGTACGCCAAGCCGGAGGACGCCATCGCGGCGGCACAGAAGTCCGGCCGGCCGATCCTCATGTTCTCCACCATCGGCGACCCGGACGGGTTCGCCTGACTCGGGTCGAACCTGATGCGAACGGCTACGTTCGGCGACCGTCAGGTGATCCGCACCCTGCAACGCGATTTCATCCTGTTGTGGCACAACCAGCACGCCGGCGAGGGGTTGGTCGGCGAACAGGCCCCAGCCACCCCCGAGCAGGTGAAGGCGTACCCCGAAGGGGCCGGCGGGACGAACGTCATCACCTACGTCGCCGACCCGACCGGCAAGACGGTGTACAAGCTGACCGGCTACTGGCGGCCGGAGAGGTACCTGAGTGAACTGAAGTTCGGCCGCGAAATGGCCGGGAAGGTGTCGGTGGAGAAGGAAGACAGGTTGAAGGAACTGCTGGTCGCCGACCACAAACTGAGGGCGAAGGCGATCGCAGACGACCGCGCGTGCCTGGCCCGCACCCACCCGGAGGAGTTCAAGCGGCCGGTGCGGGAGTCGGACGTGCGGAAGAAGGATGCCGCCCTCGGCCTGCTCGAACAGTCCCTCGCCGACTCGATCGCGAGCGGCCCGCAACAGTTGAAGGAGTTGGCCCAGCAGCGGTTCATGCGAATGCTGAAGTGAGGGTGAGCCGCACGGCCCCGGTCGGGGCCAACAGCCTGGAAAGTCGCCGCACGCTCCGCGGGCGGTCTTACCGCAACTGCCCATGACTCACCGCTGGCTGCTCTTGGTCGTGTTGTTCGCCGGCTGTTCGCGGCCGGCGGTTGAACCCGTCTCGCCCCCGCCGGCGGTCGTCGTTCCCGCTTCGCCATCGCTTCACTTCCACACCGACCTCGCCGCCGCTCGCAAGGAGTCAGCCGCCACCGGCAAGCCGCTGTGCGTGTTCCTGGTGCTAGGCGACTGGAACCGCCACTGCTGACTGGCCGGGCACGTCATGCGGGCGGAGACGCTCGCCGAGGCCGAGGTCGTCGGCTTCCTCAGTCAACACTTCACCCTCTGCTGGGAGAACCTGTACCCGGAACTGTTCGGCCGCGCCGACCCGAACGCCACCCCGCCGAAGTACGCCCCGCAGCAAACCGCGAACCTGGCCGAAGGCGCCGGCGGCGGGAACATCCGCTGCTACGTCTGCACGCCGGACGGCAAGATTCTGCACCAGACGCTCGGCTTCTGGCGACCGCAACGGTTCCTCGCGGAGATGAAGTTCGCGCTCGGTTTGCCCACCGACGACCCTGTGAAGTTGCGACTGGAGCAGTCGAAGCACGCCGGCAAGCTGCAAGCCGAGTGGGCGGCAGCCGTCGAACGAACGGGGCAGGGGAACGACTGGCGGGACCCGAAGCTGAAGTTCGCCGCCGGGTGTGGGGTCCGGCTCCGCGGGGCGGACGAGTTGCTGCCCGATCTGCTGAACGACGTGGGCACCGTCATCGACCGTCGCCGCGACGAGGTGTTCACCAAAGGGGCGCTCGGCTGCGGCGACTGAACTCTGCTGGAGCCGGCCTCTGTGAGGCCGGTCGGGCCGGGGTCACAGACCCCGGCTCCAGCATGAAGCCACCACCACCCGTCGTGAATCGGGTACAGTGGGAACATACCCGCCCGCCGGTGCCCCATGCCCGTCCGCAAGAAAACTGGCACACCCATCCCGCCGCCGAAGGCGGCTCCCGCTGTCGCCACCGAGGCGCCCGCCCCGCCGACGCACCCGGTCCCGTTCATCAAGCAGGAACAGACCCAGTGGTGCTGGGCCGCCTGCACCGCCATGATTTCCGGCTGGCTCCGCCCGGCCGACCCCCACCTGAAACAGTGCGCCCTCGCCGGCATCCTCACCGGCCACACCAACTGCTGCTCCGCGGCCGTGCCGAAGAAGTGCAACATGCCGTGCCCGGAGTTGTCCATCCTGCCGGTGTTCAAGTCGCAGAAGATCCTCGGCATCGGCGAGCGGAACCCGCTGTCCGAACAGGAAATGTTGTTCGAGTTGACCAACAACGGCCCGGTCGAAGTGGGCTACTACTGGTTCGGCGGGGGCGGACATGTGGCCGTCGTGTACGGCAAGACGGCGGCGGGCCTGTACGCCGTCCACGACCCGTGGTTCGGCAGCGGGTTCGTGCGGTACACCGCCCTCCGGTCGGCCTACGGTCGCGGGCTGTGGGCGCTGTCGTTCGGCCAGTTCAAACTCCAGGGGTGAGCCGTGCCTACCACCGACAAACTCCCTGACAACATCGTTGCGTCGATCGCCGGCCAGGTGTCCGCCTTCCTGCCGACGGCCGGCGCCAGTCTGGAGTCAACGGCCGTCGCCTTCCCGCAAGAGGTGGGCGAGTCACTGGCCGTCTGCACGGTGTCGCTCGCCCAGGTGAAGAAGCCGCCGGCCGACCTGAACGTGCTGGCGAAGCCGTCCGGGTACTGGCACCACCAACTGCGGACGAACGGGGTGGCGACGCACACGGCACTGAGCATGAAGCCGGGGTTCGGCCCGATCCACGAGGTCGAGCAGGTGTTCGCTACCCCTCTCGCCGGGAAGATCGACGCCGCCATCGCGTGGCTGGACGCGAACGTGGCGGGTCGGGGCACGGTGCGGCTGTTCGTGGCTCCGGCGTACCTGACGCACGCCCTGTTGCTGGTGCGTCCGGACGGTCCGCTGGAGGCGGTGCTGGCCGATCAGCCGGCACAGTACACGAAACTGCAACCCGAAACGCTCTACCCGCTCGCCGAGTTCCTGAAGTTGCTGGCGAAGGAAGCCCCGGCCGAGGGTTTGGGGTGACTCTGGCCGGACCGCGACGCCCGTCGGCACTACATCTTCGCCGACACTGAAGTGGTGACCTGGTACTTCGTCTCGCGGACCGTGTTCACCTGATTTTGCCCGGCGAAGTACAGGACATCGACGCCCGGCTGATTCCAGACCGGCGGCTTGTAGAAGATCTTCCCCCGCCGGGCCGCGAACCCGAACAGGCGGTAGATCTCGGCCTCCTGTTCCGAGTTGAACCCGCTGAGGGACGTGGTCGTCCCCCCCGTGCGGACGTCCGTACCCAGGGCGTGGTTGCGGACGTGGACGGTGGTGATGACGCGGATTTTGGCCTCCTTCCTGGCCCACGCCCAGATCATCTCCCACAGGTAGAGCAGCTCGACCTCCTGCAGTTGCCCGGCGCTGAGCGCCTGCACCGGCCCGAGCAGGTTCACCGCGTGTTCTTCCAGGGTCGCCGGACTGCCCGGCGAGGTGTGCCCGGTGAGTCTGACGTCGTTCTCGGCGATGACGGCGTCGTAAGACTGGTCCCACAGCTTGATCGCCAGCTTCTCGTCCTCGACCAAGGCCTGGATCGCCTTCCGCTGGGTGTCGTACTTGGACATCAGGTCGCCCGCATCCTCTTCCTCGGGCGCGACACGTTCCTTCACCGCCCCGCCCACGGTGGCGATGTTCCCGACCGGGTCCTTCAACTTGTCTTTCACGTCCTTCGCGGTGTTGACCGCCTTGACCACCTTGCCGCCGGCCCCGGCCACCGTCTTCACAACGGCCGCCGCGCGGTACTTGTTGCCCGTCGCTTTGGCGATCTCCAGGGCGAGGGTGGCGGCCTGAGTCTGCTTGGTCAGGAACTTCGCCAGGCGGACGCCCGGGACCAGGTCGAGGACGGCGAACGCCACGTCCCAGAAGCCCGTTTTCTCCGCCGGCTTGAGCCCGAGGAAGGCGTTGAACTCGGTCATGGCGAGGGTCAGGTACTTCATCCGGGCGTCGATCGCCGCCTTCGTCTGCCGAGGTGCTTGGACAGGTACTTCACGGCCCGGTTGTAGTCGGTGGTGAGCTTGTCTCGGTCGGCTTGGGTGAGTTCGGCCACGGTTCGATCCCCCAGTGCGAGTGGCGGGTGGACACCGGGCTGATCCGGTTCGCCGGGGGAGTTCGGCCAGAAATTCCGGGCCTCGGGTGTCGAAACGAACACGCCCCCGGACGGTGCCGGGGGCGTCGGGGTCGGGTCGCGTGGGCCGGCTCTAACTCGTCAGCAGTTCTCCCGCCTCCTTGCACAGCGAGTTCACCTGCTCCTCGGTCGGAGCTTCGGCGATGATCCGCACGACCGGTTCGGTGTTGCTCGCCCTCGCGTGCAGCCACCAGTCGGGGCCGTCGAGTCGGAGGCCGTCGATGGTGTTCGCGGTCGCGTCGGCCCACTTCGCCCGCATCGTGTCGAGGGCCGGTTGAAGCTTCTCCTTCGGCACCGTGAACTTCGTCTTCAGCATCGCGTACCGCGGCAGTTCGGCCACCAACTGCGACACCGGCTTCCGCTCTTCGGCCATCAGGCTGAGAATCAGGGCCATTCCGATGAACGGGTCCCGCACCCAGCCGATCCGCGGGTCGATCACCCCGCCGTTCCCTTCGCCGCCGATCACCGCGTTCACCTCCCGCATCTTCGCCACCACGTTCGCCTCGCCGACCGCACTCCGGGTGAACGGACACCCCGCCGCCGTCGCCAGATCCTCGATCACCCGGCTGGTGCTCATGTTCACCACCACCGGCCCGGTGACGTACTTCAGGCGGTACATCACTGCGAGAGCCAGCGTCAGT
Source organism: uncultured Fimbriiglobus sp. (assembly GCA_964390195.1). GTDB lineage: Bacteria > Planctomycetota > Planctomycetia > Gemmatales > Gemmataceae > JALHQU01. The sequence continues at coordinate 31,180 of CAYMHO010000038.1, forward strand.
TCTTCGCTCACACAGTTGCCCTGTTCGTCGATCAACGCCAGCCGGTCGGCGTCGGGGTCGAGCACGAACCCGACGGCCGATTCGGTCTGCTTCACCCACGGGGCGACATCGACGAGGTGAGCCGGGGTCGGCTCGGCCTCGTGGGCGAAAATGCCGTTCGCCTCGCAGTTGTGCTGCACCACCTGGCAGCCGAGTTCGCCGAGCAGTTGCGACGCCAGCGGGCCGCCCGACCCGCCGTTGCCGTCCAGGAACACGCGGATGCCCCGGCTGGCGATGGTCGAAACACTGACGTTCTCCTGCACCAATCGGGCGTGGTCGGTGAGCACGTCCGGCGGCACGCGGACGTTGCCGATGCCGTCCCACTTGGCGAAAGCGATCGGCCCGCGCTCGAACAGCAGCTTCACCCGCTGTCCCTGGTCGGCCGGCAGCACCGCCCCGTCCGGGCCGAACATCTTGAGGCCGTTCCACGGGGCCGGGTTGTGCGACGCCGTGATCTGAATAGCCCCGGCCGCGGAGAGTGTGCGGACGGCGATACCGACGGTCGGGGTGGGGGCGATACCGATGTCGTCGGCGGTGCAGCCGGTGGACATCAGACCGGCGAAGACGGCGTGCTTGATGGCATCGCCACTCGGCCGGCCGTCGCGGGAAACCACGACCCGCCCGCCGCCAAGGAACGTGCCCAGCGCCGCCGCGAACCGACAGGTCGCCTCGGGGGTGAGTGACTCGCCGATGATTCCCCGGATTCCGGACACGGACACGATCAGTTCGGACACAGGCCGACCCTCGGGGCGTGTGGGGAGATTGTAGCCATCTTCGCCGCGACCATCGGGAGCGGTTGCCCTCGCCCGTTCCCGATGGTCGAGGCGAAGTGAACTCGGGCTTCCCACCCCCACGCCCGTTCGGGTAAAAATTACAACCACCACCACGGGCCACGGACGGACCCATGCACTTCCTGCTGCTCGGCTACATGTTCCTGTTCATCGACCGGCCGTTCGAGGTGTGGCCGTGGCTCGGCGAGCCGATCGTCGGCGACCTCCGGTTCGAGCGGCTCTACATGCTGTTCACCATCGGCGTGTGGCTGTTCTACCCGAAGAAGAAGTGGCTGCCGAACCCGCAGCACTGGGCGTACGCCGCGTTCGCCGCGGCGGTGCTGGCCGCGTGGGGCATGTCCAAGTGGATGGAGCCGAGCCAGCCGAAGGTGGAGGACTGGTTCAAGATCGTCGTGTTTTATGTGCTGCTGGTGACGACGGTTCACGACGAGAAAGGCCTGAAGCGGATGGTGGTCGGGTTCCTGGTGGTCATGTCCCTGTACCTGCTGCACTCGCTGAAGGAGTACATGGGCGGGCGGTACACGTACCGCATGGGCATCAGCCGGATGATCGGGGTGGACACCACCCTGGGCGACCCGAACAGCTTCGGGGCGAGCATCCTGTTCGCCCTACCGATCGTGGTGGCGGTGTGGAAGAGCGGGGTCGGCGGGCGGATCGCCAAGTGGCTGCTGAGCGGGTACGTCGGGCTGAGCGGGCTGTGCATTTTGCTCACCGGGTCGCGGGGGTCGCTCATCGGCCTGTGCGTGTGGGGGCTGATCGTCATCCTCGGCCACCGCAGGCGGTGGCGGTGGCTGGGGCTGTGTGCGGCGGGTGCCCCGCTCGTGTTCGTAGCCCTGCCGGGGGAGTTGCAGAACCGCTTCCACACCATCATCAACCCGGAAGTGGGGCCGGAGAACGCCCAGGTGTCCGGGGAGGGGCGGATCCACGGGCTGCTCATGGGGATGGAACTGTGGGGGAACAACCCGCTGTGCGGGGTCGGGCCGGGGGCGTGGAAGCCGGCGACCGGGCAGGAGATCGAGTCGCACAGCCTGCCGGGGCAACTGGCCGGCGAACTCGGCACCGTCGGGGTGGTCACGTTCTTCGGGGTGATCGGCTGCTTCGTCTGGAACTGGTGGACGAGTCGAAAGCTGCTGAAGGTCCACCCGCCTGGCGACCGTGACTTGACCGCCCGCCTGCCCGGTGCGGTCATCATGGCGGTGTTCCTGCTGTTGTTCATGGGCTTGTTCGGTCACAACCTGTTCCGGTTCACCTGGCTGTGGTACGGCGGGTTCCTGATCATCGCCCGGTACTGCCTGATCCAACGTGCCCAGGAGTTCGAAGAGAACCCGCTAGCGGTGGAAGAGCACCCGGCCGAGCAGCCGGACGAGGAAGCGGCCCTGCCGGGCGGGTGGACGTGGCACGCCCGACACTAGGCGAGCGGCCCCGGGGGGCGGGCTGGTGGCCGAACCAGCCCCCGCACCTGCCGAGGAGAAATCAGACAGTGCAGACGCCGG
>CAYMHO010000039.1:0-33377 GCA_964390195.1 uncultured Fimbriiglobus sp.
CGCCCTCGCGTGGCTCGGGCGGCGACCTCTCCCCAGCGGGGAGAGGTGGGGGTGGTGGGCTTTGCATTTCAGGTGCACGAACCGGATGCCGGAAACGACTGCGGCCGGGGTGCTCCCCCGGCCGCTGCCGCTCACACCGCCACTTGTCGTCACTTCACCCGCACCATCTCGATCGTCACCTTGGCCGTGTCGTCCGGCTCGACGGTCACGTCCGCCGAGCCGATGAAACCCTTCCCGCTGCTCGGCTTGAACGTCGTCACCGTGTACGACCCCGGCACCACGTCGTCGATGCAGAACTTGCCCCGCTCGTCCGTCTGCACCACCGCCTTCGCCTTCCCGTCCGCCCCGCCGACCGCCACGAAGATGCCCGGCTGCGGGCGGCCGGCGAAGAACACCACCCCGGAGATGAACCCGCGGGCGGCTGCCGCGCCGGGGGTCGGGTCGACGATTTGGATCACCTTCAGCGCCGGGTCCTGCTTGCCGCCGCCGCTCGGGTTGCCGGCGGTGTCGACCGCCACCACCGCCACCTTGTACGTGTCCGCCTTCGGCGGGGTCAGGTCGGCCGCCCAGGTGTCGGTCATCTTGCCCGTCGGCTTGCCGTCCTTCAGTTCCGGCAGTTGCACCCCGTCCGCCTTCACCGCGTCGGCCGGGAAGGTGCCGTCGTCTTGCAGGCGGGTGTACAGGACGAACGTCACCTTCTGCACGCCCGACCCGGAGTCGCCGTCCTTCACCGTCGCCGACAGCGGCAGCTTCTTTCCCTTCGTCAGCTTTTCCAGCTTCGGCTCGGCCTTCTTCCCGACGGTCAGATCGGTGACGGTCGGCGCGACGGCGTCGACCGTCACGCCCAGGTCGAGGAAGGCCAGGTCGGTGCTCGTCACCAGCACGTCCTTGTTGTCACGCACTACCGCCTGGACAGTCAGCTTGCCGCGGGCGTTGGTCAGGTCGAGGGCCCTCACCCAGTCGGTCGTGCGGGTGGCGAACCCCAGCCCCTGCTTGGTCGGCTCGGCCGCGTCCACCCACACCCGCTCGTCCCGAGGCCCGCCGAGCGGGATGACCTCGTCCGAGCTGATCGTCCCCCGCTTGTCGGCGGTGGACACCCCCGCCCGGTTGACCCGCAGTTCCAGCTTACTCGTCGGCGGCACGTTGTCCGTTTCCACCCGGACGGGGAAGGCGGCGGTCGGCTTGGTGACGGCGGTCGGGCCGACGGCGAACACCCGCACCTCCTTCTTCGTCTCTTCGGCGTTCACCTCCGGCTGGTCGCCGAACGACTCCTGCATGTACACCCGCACCCGCTCGACCCCGTCCACCGACAGGTACATGCGGGCCCACCCCTCCGGGAACACGCCACTCAGGGTTTGGGCGGCCGTGCCGGTCAGGGTGCGGGCGTAGATGCCGGTCTGCGGGAGCGGGAGCGCCTCCCCCTTCTTGTTGGTGAAGGACAGCTTGGCGGTGACGGTCCCCTTCGCCTTCGGGGTGAGGGGCAGGGAGAACGAGTCGTCCTTCTTGGTGTAGGTCAGCTTGCCGATGTCCAGGTACGTCGCCTTGTCGGTCGTCGCGCTCAGGAACCGGACGGGCCAGTCCTTGGTCCCGACCTCCTTGCGGTTCCCGCCCTGCGGGTCTTCCGCGTACAGCTTGACGGTCAGGTCGAAGCCGGTGGGGCCGCGAGCCACTCGCGCGCCGGGCGGGGGCGGTTCGACCGGGGCGGCGGCCGGCGGGGGGGCGACGGCCGGCGGGGCCGCCGGCTTGGCGAACTTCACCACCTGCCAGTGGTCGGCGGGCACGCTCACCACCTTCCCCTCGCCGTACACGTCGCCGGTCGCCCGGTTGGTCAGGATGACGACCAGGGTGCGGGGGACGGCGGGGTCGGTGTTGTGGGCGTAAACGAAGAACACCCCCGCGGCGTCCGAGTTGGGCAGCAGGTCCACCTCGTCGATGCCCTTCACCTTGCCGGCGAACGTCACCTTCGCGTCCGGGTTCTTGTCCGGCATGGCCCCTTCGACGAGTGACGGGGAGAGGGTGATCTGGGCGACGGCCGGGCCGCCGAGTAGGAGGGCGGCCGCGACGGCAGCGGCGGTCGACAGGAGGCGGGAGCGCACGGGAAAAACCCTCGCGGGGAGTTCAGTTCACTGGGGGAAGGCGTCGGCCACCCCCTTGTAGCGGCGGGCGGCCGCCGCGTACCGCTCGCCCCCGCCCGGCGTGGCGGGGGTGTCGAATGCGGCGATTGCGGTGGACAGCTTGCGGTATCGGGCCTCGGCCAGCCACCGCTCGTAGGCCCGCTCGGCCTCGCGGCGGGCGGCCAGCTCCGGGTTGCTCTTGACCACCTCGCCGGCCGGCAGCGGGGGTACGTCCTGCGACGAGATCGCCCACCCGAACAGCGGTCGGCCGGCCGGGGCCGCCTGGCGGGCGGCCGTCACCTGGGTGTCGCGGTCGGAGAATTTCGCCGGGGGCAGGCCGGCGTCCAGCGCGGTTCGCACCCCGCGGGCGAACGTCGGGTCCCACACCGACACCAATTCCGTCCGGTTCCGCAGCACCCGCTGCGATTCGGCGAACACCCGCACCTGACCCGCCTTCGGCGGGGCCGGCGGCTCACGGCCGGACGGTGCGGTCGGCCACGCGGACACCGCCTGATCGCCGAACGCGTACAGGCGGTCGAGCAGTTTCACCCGCGCGTCCGCCGTCCACCCGGGCCAGTCGAGGGCCGACTGCACCGCCGCCCAGTCCGCCTGGGCGGGCGGGGGGCCGAGGGCGGTCAGCTTTTTCAGCCCGTCGGCCAGCTTGTAGGTGGAGTTCTCCAGCTTCGGCAGGTCGGGCGGGGTGTCGCCGGTGAGGGCGGTCACGACGTCCGAATAAGCTTCGGTCAGTGGGGCGAGGGAACATTCCTGCCCGCCCGCCTGGCGGGCCAATTCGTGCGGGTAGCGATCGGCCAGATCGGCAAGCGCCGCACGAGCGCCCCCCACCGCCTGCCACGCCTTGCCCAGCGCCTCCCCGTCCGCCCGCACGGCGGCGTACTCCGTCCGCAAAGCCCGCAGACTCCCCGCCGACGTGTCCAGCCGGTCTGGTCGCGCCCGCGGGTCGACCATCGCCGCCACCTCCTCCCGGTACCGCCCCTCCAACCCGTCCAACCGGCCCTTCACCTTCGGCAGCCCGCGGGGGTCGAACAGCACCGCCTGTTCGGCCGCGGCGGCCGTCGCCAGCCACGCCGGCACCACGTCGGCCACCCACTTCGGGTCGCGGTAGTCGGGCAGCAGGGCGACCGCCTGCAGGGTGGCCAGTTCGGCCAACGGCGGGCGGTCGACGAACTTCATCGCGTCGAGCACCTCCACCAGCCCGCGGACGACCGCCGGGGTGGGGTTCTTCTCGGCCGCCTCGTAGGCCGTCGCCACGGCCGCCGGCAGGGTCAGCCCGTCGGGCAGCTTGGCCGCGGCCAGTTTGGCCTTCCACAGCTCCTGGGCTTTCGTCGGGTCGGTCGTGCGGGCGGCGGCGTAGGCGGGCGACTTGAGCACCTGGAACACCTCCTCCAGCGCGGCGGCGGCCGCCTTCGCCTGGGCGTCGAAGCCGGGCACGGCCGAGCGGGCGCGGGCGACCGACGCCACCGTCGGGCGGACCGGGCCGAGGGCGGTGCCGGCGAGTTCCTGTCGGAAGGCGGCCAGGGTGGTGCCGTACCGCCCCTTCACCGTCGACTCGTCGAACCCGGCCAGCCACCACCGTTCGGCGTCCACGGCCGCGTCGGTGTGCTGCCGCATGGCCCGCGGGGCGCGGGCCGGCAAGCCGTCCTTGCGGGTCGGGTCGGCGTCCGCCCACGCCGCCGGCTTGTCCTGCCGGGCCAGGTCGGCGTCCGCCCACGCGTCGGCCAGGAACTTCGGGTACGCCGGCCGAGGCTCGGGGTCGGGCGGGGCGTGGGCGGTGGGGGAGACGTTGGTCAGCTTGAAGTCCGCCCCGTGGCCGTACACCTGCGGCCGCTGGGCGGCGGCGGTGGCGGCGGAGGTGCACTCGCGGGCGTAGGCGGCCAGCTCGCGGGCCGACACGGCCGAGTCCTTCTGCCCGTTCGACAGCCACCCGTCGGCCGCCCCCCGCAACCCGCGGTCGAGGGCGAGGCCGAAGGCGGTGTGCCGGACGGTCGGCAGGGCGAGCGGGCCGGCCGGGGCGGTGTTGGCGGTGAGCACCAGGAACGGCAGGTCGTCGGCCGCGTGCAGGGCGGCCAGGCGGGCGTCGATCAGCTCGTTCACGTCGTCCGTCGGCAGGGCGGCCCGCGGCGACCGCACCGGCCGCACGTCCAGCACCAGCAGCCGCTCGGTGCCCCCGCCCCGCACCGGGTCGAGGACGTCATCCAGGCCGACCCACGAGGCGGGCGAGTCCGGCTGGGCGTCGGCCGGCAGCAGGTACGGCTTGCCGGCGTGGACGGTGCCCAGCGCGGTCAGGTAGACCACCAGCGGCCGCTTCTGCTCGCCCGCCTTCTTCACCGCCCCGGCCAGTTCGCGGAGGAGGGGCGTCTTCTCCTGGAAGTGGAACCCCTGGTCGCCGTCGGCCGGGAAGCGGTCCCGCAGGCCGAGGGCGTCGGCCTCCGCCCACGGGTTGGCCGGCCAGCGGCTGTCACTCACCTTGTGGTACTCCCCCACCGGCACGGCGAAGCACAGCGGCTCGACCGGCGGCTTGAGGAACACCAGGAACGACAGGGCCACCCCGACCAGCAGGGCGACCACCAGGGAGGCCAGCACCCACCGCCGACGCGGCTTGCCGCCGGCCGCGGCCGGCCGCCCGTTGCGGGCCTGGGCGGTCGTCCGCCAGTCGTCTCGCCGTCCGCCGGTGTTGGCCATCGGGTCACGTCGGGGGTGTCGGAAGGGGAGTCGGCTGACGGCGGGCGCGGGCTACTTGACCGGCTTGCCGACCATCTTCAGCCGGTCGGGCAACTCGCGGTACTGGTCGGCGTCGTCGCAGTTCTCCTTGCCGTCCAGCTTGACGGTCAGCTTGTCGGCGGTCGCCTTGTCCCGCAGGTCCTTGACCGTGTACAGCTCGAACTTGACCGGCTGGCCCAACTGCGACGGCAAGAGGGGGCCGAACGTGGCCGTGTACCGCCCGTGCGGGTCGTAGTAGGTGTGCGTCTCCGGCACCCGCCCGTTCTGCCACTCCACCGCCCGCAGGAGCACCAGCTCGCCCGGCGTTTGGTAGTCCATCCAGACGGTGGCGAACAGCTTGCCGCCGTCCTCCCGGACGACCGCGTCCAGGACCGGCACCCGGTCCCCGCCCGACTCGAACGCCTTGAGCGGCAGGCTGCCGGGCGTCCCACCGGTCGGCGGGGCGGGGGTGACCACCTGATGCCGGGGGGAGGGCGGCAGGCCGTTCACCCAGTACCCGGTCACCTGCGGGCGGCGGAACTTGCGGCCGTCCGACTTGTCCCACTTCTCGACGCTCACGTCCCACGCCGGGGCGAGCAGCTCGTACCCGTCGCCCGACTCGGACCGCTCCAGGTGGTTGCGGATGGTCACCTTCGGCGGGTTGGCGCGGTCGAACCGGGTGCCGTCCGGCAGGGCCAGGTCGAACCAGGCGTAGTCGCGGCTGGCCGAGCGGAGCGGGTTGTCGTTCGCGTTCGGGTCCACCTTCTCGAACGTCACCACCGCGTCCAGGGTGCTGGCCTTGTCCCGCGGGGTGTACCGCAGTTGGGCCAGGCTGAGGGCCACCCCGGGGCCGGTCGGGCTGGACAGCTTGTGCGGCAGCCGCTGACCCTCGGCCAGCCGGAGGGCGAACGGGGGGACGGTGATCCGCACCTTGTCCCGGCCGTCCGGTTCGACCAGCAGCAGCTTCCGCTCGCCCTCCCCCACCTGCACCCGCGGGAACATCTTGGTCCCGTCGGTCAGGTCGAACGTGCCGGGCACCAGTTCGGCCGACGAGTTGTACGCCAGGTCGGAGTCGCGGGTGGACTCGAGCACGCCCGGCGGGTTCTTGTCCGAGCTGTACCACACCCGCGGCATGACCGCCTGGCGGAGCAGGTCGGCGAACGCCTGCCCGCTCTTCACCCCCTTGTGGATGCGGAACTTGGAGTCGGCCAGCGCCGGGTCGGACTCGATCACCTTGGTGAGCGGGTCGAACTGCCTCTCCACCTCCTTCTCGTCCTCGCCGTCGATGCCGAACAGGACCAGGCGGACGTCCACCCCGAAGAACCTCGCCTTGTTGTCCGTCGTCGCCTTGAGCGAGGCCTTCAGCCCGGCCTCCACCACCTGCCACAGGTCCCGGGCCTTGAGCGGGGTGTCGTCGTCCAGGGTGTACCCGGGGTTCCGCTTCCCGTCGTCGTCGTACCAGGTGTCCTTCCCGTCACTGATGACGACGAACGTCCGCCGGCCGGTGTACTTGTCCGGCCAGAACTTCTCCCCGGTCCGCGGGTGGAGGATCGTCCGCATCGCCCCGGCCAGCGGGGTGGCCGCCCCCGCCACCGGTTCGGCCAGACTGTCCAGGTCGTCGAACAGCTTGTCGGCGTCGGCCTTCGGCTCGCGGACGACGAACCGCTCGACGAGCGGTTTGCACTCCAGCACGTTCCCCTTCCCGTGGAACCCGGCGACGGTCAGTTGGGTGCCGGCCGGCATGCCGGCGACCAGCTGCCGGATGCCCTCCCGCGCCTGCAGGATGCGGCGGTCGGTGCCCCCGGTCACCTTCTCGGCCATGCTGCCGGAGCGGTCGATCAGGATGGTGACGGCCCCGGTGATGGCCTTCGGGGCGGCCTGCACGGCGATCGCCCCCTTGCCCGTCGGCGGCACGTTCACCACCCGCAGGGTGTAGTCGGTCGCCGAGTCGAGCGTCACCGCGTGCGTGTACACCCGCCCGCGGTAGCGGACGACGGCGGCCAGGTCGCTTCCGGCCTCGATCGCCCCCCCGCCCCGGTCGAACGTCTTCTCCCGCACGACGGCCCCTCCCGACTGGTCCTTCAGCCCCCGCTCCACCTGCCGGCGGGCCAGGTCGGCGTTCGCCTTGACCGCCGCCAGGCCGGCCGGGAGGGTGTACTCGCACACCGGGTACCCGACCGGCCCGCCGGCCGCCGCCAGTTGGAGCGAGTGCCGTAGGCGGAACTCGTCGGGCACCACCACCCGCTTCTCCTTCCGCTCGTTCAGGGTGGTCGGCTTGCGGCCCCGCGCGTCCTTCAGGTCACCGGTCAGCCGCCCCTGCCTGACCGGCGGCAGGTCGGTCCGACCCGGCACCAGCGCCCCCAATTCGGCGTCCGCGTCGTCGAGCACCTTGGCGGCCGCCGCCGAGCAGTACCAGTTCTCCACCGCCTGCTCGTCCGATTTGGTCCCGCACCACCCGTCCAGGGTGATCCGCCCGGCCTGCGCGAGCAGGAAGTAGTGCCGGCGGAAGTGGCGGTCGGCCGCGGGCGGGGCGGGCGCGCCGCCGGCCGGGAAGGCCGGGTCGCACAGCCGGGCGAGGCGGTTGGCGGCGGCGTAGTCCCCGCCGGCGTCCGTCAGCTTGGCCCTGGCGTCGGCCTCCTCGCGGGCTTTGGCCGTTTCGCCGGGCAGGCCGCGGAGGGCCGTCACCAGGGCGTCGGACCGGCTCGGCAGCACGGTGCCGCGGGCCAGGTTCGGCACTTCCAGGTACGCGGCGGCCGCCCGCAGGTGGCGTTCCGCCGCCGCCGGCAGTGGGTCCGCCTCGGACACCCGCTCGACGGACGACTTGGGCGGTCGGGAGGCCAGTTCGGCGGCCGCGTCGCGGGCGAACTTGGACCAGTCCACGCCGGCGGCCTGCTTGCGGAACGGCACCCCCAGCGCGGCGTCCAGGTGGTGGAGGTTCGACCCCTGCTTCTGCTCGGTCAGGAGGGCGGTGGCGTCGTCGAACTTCTGCACCACGAAGTCGAACGCCTCCGCCTGGGTGGTCTGGGCGGCGAGCGCGGCGTCGTCGCCCGCCCCCTCCGCCCGCATCAGCCGGTCGATCTCGTGGGCGGCGCGGGCCGCCTGCTCCAGCTTGGGCACCAGGTCGTCCGGCAGCACCGGCCCACCGCGAGTGGCGGCCACCCACCGGGCGTAGTACGGCAGGCGGGCGAACACCCGGTCACGGGCAGACAGGGCGGCGGACACCACCCCCGCCCGCTTGCGGGCGGCGGCGTACCCGTCCTCGGCAGTCTGGAAGTGGCTGGCCGCCTGGGCGTGCGACTCCGGTTTGACGTCGAACAGGAGGTCCTCGCCCAACTGCCGCTCGCGGTCGGCGGCGGCGATCGGCTTGTGGGTCCAGCGGAACGCCTGCTCCGGGTAGGGCTGACCGGCCGCCCAGGCCGTCTCCTCGGCGGTGCGGCGGAGGGAGACGGCCCGCTTGAGCAGGTCGGCGTTCGGCCACGCCGAGGTGTCGGCCGGCAGGTGCCGCTGGAGCATGCGGAGGTAGTGGGCCTCGACCGGCTGCACCCCGCCGACCTCCGCCAGCACCAACTCGGCGGTGTCCAGCGACGTCCGGGTGACGCCTTCGGCCAGCACCCGCTCGACGACGGACCGGGCGGCGGCCACCTGAAGGGCGGGGGTGCTCACCTGCGACTCCGCCTTCAGTTTCACCCACTCCTTCCCCAGGTCGAAGCCCTGGTCCGTCCGCGGCGCCCACAGGCGGCCGAGCGGCAGGTCTTTGGCCTCCGCCGCCACCCCGGACAGGGCCGGGCCGGCCGGCAGGGCCACCCCCTCGCACGCCACCGCCGCCGCCGTCGGGTCCGCCAGCCGGGCGCCTAGCGCCCTCACCTTGCCGGGCAGGCCGGGGGGCACCGCCTCCAGCCGCACCAGCCGCTCCCACCGGAGCAGCCACTCCAGGTACTCCCGCCAGGTGAGCGGGTCGGCGGTGTCCGGCGGGGTGCCCCGTTTCGGGTCGGTCAGGCGGGCCACCCGCGCCCACTCGGCGGCCAGTTCGGGCGGTGTGGCGGGGGCGGCCGCCGGCGGGCCGGGCGGGGCGTACGGGGCGGGCGGCAGGGTGGTCAGCGTCACCTTCGCCGCCCTCGCCTCGCCCGACCCCCTGGGCAGCAGGAGCGGCTCCTGGTTCGCCTCGCGGTTGGCCACCGCCCACTTCTGCACCTCGGTGCGGAGGTACTTGGCCAGGTCGGCCGCGTGGAGCGTCTTGTGCGGCGGGCCGGCCGCCCCGCGGAGGCCCTCCAGGAAGTGGAACCCGAACGCCGTCTTCCGCCGCTCCTCGGCCGCCCACGACGTCTGCCCGGCGTCGGCCGACAGCAGCACGGCCACCTGCCCGGCCGCCTCGATCTTGTCGTCCAGCCCCTTCACCGCCTGGGGGAAGTCGCAGTACGCCCCGCCGAACGCCCAGTTCGCCGGGGTCTGGGCGATGTCAACGACCAGCAGCGTCGGCCGCTTCAGGTCGCCCAGCTTCTGCACCACCTTCTCCACGTACAGCTTCTCGGGCGGCCCCCCCTTCGCCCGCGGCAGCCACAAGTACGGGCCGGTCGCGTCCACCCCGACGTGGGTGGCGAAGTACACCACCGTGCTGTTGTTTTTGGCGGTCAGGTTCTTCGCCCACGCCTCGCGGGGGTCGGCGTCGTCCCGGGCGGCGGTCACGTCCCGCCCGGCGGACACCTCCCCTCGCAACTCCTTCTTCCCGGTCGCCCACTCCTCCACCCCCTGCGCGCTGGCCACCCCGGCCTGGTTCTCCGGCAAGGCCAGCCAGTCCGCCTCGTCCGGGGCCACGACCACGAAGTTCGGGTAGTCGGACGGCCACAGGAAGAGGATGAGGGTGATGACCACCGCGGACAGCAACCCGACCACCACCCCCGCCAGTACGAACCGCGCCACCCGCGACGTCTTCCGGCCGGTCGTCTTCGGCTTGGGCGCGCCGGGCTGCCACTGCTTGCGGGAGGTGTTCGGGGTGTGCTGGGCGGCGGGCTTGTTGGCCGGGGTGGCGCCCTTGTGCTTCCACCCGTCGTTCCGCGGCGGCTGCGGCATAACTCACCCGATGGTTCGGACGGTGCAAGGGCCATCTTACCCGGAACCGGCCGGGCGGGGCGCACCCTGAAGTGATAAGCGGATTCGAGACGCGAATCGGACAGGTCTTGTGGGAGGACGGCGGACACGCCTCACCCCATCTGGTCCAACTCCCGCAGGCGGCGGTCGGCGTCGAACGTCGGCGGGGGGAGCTTCTCGGCCAGGGCGACGGCGTCCGCCTCGCTCAGGTTCCGCCTGGCCGTCCCCTGCCCGCGGTACACCGGCAGCCCCTTCTTGGTGGCGATGATCTCCCGCCGGGTGCGGCCCTTCGGGGCGTCCGGCCACCGGCCGTTCACCTCGGCGAAGTCGAAGAAGACGGGCACCACCTGGCGGATGTACCTCCAGTAGCCGGGGTTGTCGGTCTGGATGACGAACCGGCCGCCGGGGGCGAGGGTGCGGTGCGCGAGGGCGAGGAACGAGGGGGTGATCAGCCGGCGGTGGACGTGGGCCGAGTCGTAGTACGGCTGCGGGTGGTAGCAGTGGACTTCGGCCACGCTGCCGGGTTCGACGAACCGTTCGAGCAACTCGGTCGCCCCGAGGACGGCGAACTTGAGGTTCGGCAGGCCCCGCTGGTTGCCCCGCTTGCGGGCGTACCGGATGACGACGGGGAGGACGTCAATTCCGAGGTGGTCGTGATCCGGGCGGGTGACCGCACTGCCGATGAGGTAACGCCCGTTCCCGCAGCCGAGGTCGAGTACGACCGGGGCGGTGCGGCCGAACAACTCGGCCCAGTTCAGCCGGCCGCTCTCGGGCATCGCCTTGAGGGCGGTCTGCGACCACTTCGCCGGATCGACGACGTCGCCGGGGAACGGGATGCCGAACTCGCGGTCGGGGGCGGGCATGGCGGCTATTCTACCGCTCCACCAGCACCTCTTGCTCCTTCGTCAGCGCTTTCCCGCCGAGCGACTCGCCTTCGAGCATCAGGATGAACCGCCCCGGCCCGACCGTCTTCCCCTCGTAGGTGACGGTGAACTCGGCCTCCTTGCCTGGGGCCAGCTTCTGCACCGGGAACAGGACCTCGGCGTTTTCGAACGTGGCCGGCGTCGCGCCGTTGTTGCCGATGTACTTCACCTCGGCGGGCAACTTCACCCGCAGCCGCACGCCGTTGTCGGTCTCGGCCCCCTGGTTCGTCACCCGCACCGTCAGCGTGCCCTGCCGGCCGACCGGCACCGTCGCCTTGTCGAAGTGCGGCTTCCACGTCAACTCCGCCTTGCCGACGAACTCGGTGCCGGCCTCGGCCGTCTGCGGCTGGACCAGACCGCGGCCGTCGCTGGCCGCCGCCTTCACCAGCTTCTTCCCGGCGACACCCGCCGTCGGCCGGCACTCGATGCTGAACTCCTGCGCCTCGCCGGCCGGCAATCGCGGGATGGTCCAGGTGTGCCGCCCGCCGCCGTCCTTCCTCATCCCGTTCGTCCGCTTCGTCACTTCCAGCCCCTCCGGCACGTCGATCATCAGCCGCACGTCGGTCAGCGGCAGGGTGCCGGCGTTCCGCACCACCGCCTTGTACACCGCGGGCGCCTTCGGAGCCGTCGCCGGGGTGCCGGTGAACTCCAACTTCAGGGCCGGTTGCAGCACCTTCGTGCGGCTGTCGGCGGTGGTCGGTTCGAGGGCGGCGTCGGCGGTCACGGTCGAGCGGGTGCTCAGGTTCGGGTTCGGCCGGCGGGCGAGCAACTGGTACCGCACGATGGCCGTCGCACCGGGGGCGAGGGTGCCCAGATCCCACCCGCGAAGGCCCTCCTGCTGTTCCACCTTCTCGGCCTTCTCGTCCCCGCGGAACTCGGTCTCGTTCGGCGGGGCGAACTCGATCAGCTTCACCTTCGGCACCGCCACCGTGCCGGGGTTGGTCACCTCCACCTGCACGGTGACGAGGTCGCCGACCGCCACCTCGGGGGTGACCGTTCGCTTGACCGACAGCTTCGGCTTGTCGATGCCCGTCTCCACCTTCGCCCCGTACTCGAAGCTGACGTAGGCGGTGCCGGCCACCTTCTTCGCGTCGGCGGCGGGGGCGAACGTCATCTCGATCGTCTTCGATTCGCCCCGTTGCAGGTCGCCCACTTCCCAGAACAGTTCCTTCGCCGGGGCGATGCCCTGCGGCGGGATCTCCTTCAGCCCCTCCGGCTTCGGCTCGCACTTGGTGAGCGCGGCGGCCCCGTCGGGCCACGGCATCCGCACCTTCACGCGGAGTGCCTTCGCCTGGGACGAGTTCGTCACCGTCACCTTGTACGGCACCGGTTTGCCGACGGGCACGTGCGACGGCGTGCGGAGTTGCAGTTGGAGGACCGGCGGGGGCGGGTCGAACACGGCCGCTTGCCCGCGACCGGGCGTGACGCTCACGCCCGTCGGTGTGGTGGTGCCGGTGGGCGTGCGGGGCGTGTCCGGCACGGTGGCCGGCGGGACGGGCGGTTCCAGTCGCTGGATGGGGGTGACGTTCGGGTCAACGAAGCCGCCGGGCGGCTGGGCGGACACCAGCGCCGCCCCGCACACCGCCGCCAGCACCACCCCGCGGACGATCGTTCCCGTGGCACCCGAACGCATCCGACTCCTCCCGCGGGCGAAATGGCGGGATTGCCCGCACACGACCGGGGGGGATACCATGCCTGGGAAACGTGGTAAAGGGCAACCGCCCGTCAGGTTGAACCCCGGTCGTCGTGCCGTGGGGTGAAACCTGACAGGGTATGTCCTCCACGCCCACGCAACCCGGAGCACCGCTGCCATGCCCCGCCTGTTCGCCGCCCTCGTCGCGGCCCTGCTGTTCACGCCGTTCGCCTTCGCCCAAGACCCGCCCAAGAAGGAGGAGCCGAAGGAAGAGAAGAAGCCGGCCGACAAGAAGAAAGAGGAAGACTCCCCGCTGCCGCGGGTGGCCCACATCAAGCTGAGCGGCAGCCTGGACGAAGGCGCGACCGACGACGAGCCGATGGGCGGCAGCGGCCTTCGGGCGATGTTGGACCGCATCAACAAGGCCACGAAGGACGACAAGGTGAAAGCCCTGTACGTCGAACTCGGCTCGCTCGACGTCGGGTTCGGCAAAGTCCACGAACTGCGACAGGCGATCGCCAACTTCCGCAAGGCGGGCAAGAAGGCCTACGCCTGGGCCGAAGGGCTGGACAACAAGAGCTACCTGGTGGCCCTGGCGTGCGATTCGGTGGTGCTGCCCGAGAGCGGCGGGCTGGAGGTGATCGGCCTGCGGGCGGAGGTGATGTTCTACAAGGAGGGGTTCAAGCTGCTCAACCTGGAGGCAGACGTGCTGAAGATGGGCAAGTACAAGAGCGCCGTCGAGCCGTACATCGCCGACAAGATGAGCGACGAGAACCGCGAGCAGATCAAGAGCATGATGGACGACAACTTCGACCACGAGCTGGTGGCGTGCATGGTGGCCGGTCGGCCGGCGTTGAAACTGACAGCGAAGCAGGCGGAAGAGATCATCGACAACGGGCCGTACACCGCCAAGAAGGCTCTGAAACTGGGGTTGGTGGACAGCCTGCAATACCAGGACGAGTTCGAAGCCGGGTTCGCCAAGGCGGTCGGAGTGCCGGAGGTGAAGCTGGAGCGGAATTACGCCAAGCCGAAGGCCGCCAGCAAGGGCATCCTGGACATGCTCGCCCCGAAGACTCGCACCGAAACCAAAGCCCCGAAGGTCGCGGTCATTCACGTCGTCGGTGGCATCGACAGCGGCAAGGGCGGGTGGAGCCCACTGAGCGGCAGCACGGTCGGGTCGGACACCATCATCGAGGCCATCCGCGAGGCGGAGAAGAACGACAAGGTGAAGGCGATCGTGCTGCGGGTCGATTCGCCCGGCGGGTCGGCCTTGGCGTCGGACCTCATCTGGAGGGAGTTGAAGATCTGCAAGAAGCCGGTGGTGGCGAGCATGGGGGACCTGGCCGCGAGCGGCGGGTACTACGTGACGATGACGGCGAAGAAGGTGTTCGCCGAGCCGGGCACCATCACCGGCAGCATCGGGGTGTTCGGCATGAAGATCGTCACCGGCGGGGTGTACGAGAAGTTCGGGCTGAAGACGGAGGTGGTGAGCCGCGGGAAGAACAGCGGGGCCGGGTCGAGCCTGGGCAAGTGGAGCGAGAGCGAGCGGAAGGCGCTCACCGAGACGGTGGAGGACGTGTACGACCAGTTCCTGAGCAAAGCCCTGACCGGGCGGCAGGCGAACGGGCAGAAGATGACCCGCGAGCAACTGGAAACGCTCGCCGGCGGGCGGGTGTGGACCGGCCGGCAGGCGAAGGCGAACGGGCTGGTGGACGAGCTGGGTACGCTCGACGACGCGGTCGCGTTCGCCAAGAAGGAAGCGGGCATCGACCCGAAGCAGGAGATGGAGTTGCTGATGCTGCCGAAGCCGACCAGTTTCCTGGACAACCTGATGGAAGGCGGGTTGCCGTTCGGCCTGAGCCTGACCGCGGAACTGAAGGCGGTGCCGGGCGGGGAGAAAGTGCTGAAGGGGCTGGCCCCGCTGCTGGTGGCCCCGAAGGACCGCGTGCGGATGGCCATGCCGTATGTGATCGAGTGGAAGTGACCACATGGTGAACCGGCGGCGTGAGCCGCCTGGGTGACTGCAACCCAGGCGGCTTACGCCGCCGGTTCACCCGACCAACTCACTTCGCCCGTACCCGCCCCAGGCCGCCATCGACCCCGATCACCTGCCCCGTCACCCACGTCGTCGCGGGGTCGAGCAGCCACGCCACGCACGCGGCCACGTCGTCCGGCTCGCCCACCCGCCCGAGCGGGTGCATGGCCGTGCTCGCCTTCAGCGCCAGCTCGTTGCTCGTGATCTTCGCCGCGAGTGGGGTCTTCACCAGCCCCGGAGCGACCGCGTTCACCCGGATGTTCCGCGGGGCATAGGTGGCGGCGGCGGACAGCACCAGCCCGTTCACGGCCCCCTTCGCGGTGGCGATGGCCTCGTGGTTGGTCAGCCCGATGGTCGCCGCCACGGTGGACGCCAGCACGATCGAACCACCCGTGTTCATCATCGCCTTCGCCGCCGCCCGCACGGTGTAGAACGCCGACCGCGTGTTGAGCGAGAGTGTGTCCTCCAACTCGGCGTCGGTGGTCAGGTGGGCGGGCTTCAGGATGATCGAGCCGACGAGGTTCGCCGCGCCTCGGACGGTGCCGAACAGTTCGACCGCCGTTGCGAACGCGGCGTCGATGTCGGCCGACTTGGTGGCGTCGGCCATGTGCGGGACGTACATCCCGTCGGGCGCGGACTCCCGAAGGGCGGCGGTGAGGGCTTCCAGCTTCGCGGCGGTGCGGCCCACGAGCAGGATGCGAGCACCGGCTTTGGCCAGCCGGCGGCAGACGGCCGAGCCGATGCCGCCGGCGGCACCGACGATGACGAACGCGGGGATGTTATCCATGCCCCGATGGTAGGCTCGGGTGACCCCGTCCTTTCCACCCGGCGGGCGGTCAGATCGCTTCGGCGGAGGCGGTCAGCTTCACCCGGGTGGAGACGGCGTGCAGGGCGATCAGGTGCAGGATCTCGCTCACCGTCGTGCAGCAGTCGGGCAGGATGGTGACGGCGTACTTCTCGGCCGCCTTCGAGATGGCCGTGTGGGTCACGCAGTTCTGGGTCATCATGCCGCACACCAGCAATTCGGTCACCCCGGCGGCGGACAGCACCGACTCCAGCGTGGTCTTCTCGAAGCTGTCGGCGAACGCCTTCACCACCACCGGCGCGTCCGGCGCGGCGGCCAGCGCCCGCGGGTGGATGCCCTCCCCGCCGCTCCCTCGGTTGAAGAACGGGGCGATCCCGCCGGCCGGGTCGGCGACGTGCTGAACGTGAACCACCAGCACCCCTTTGGCGCGGGCGGCGGTCACGGCCCGTTCCACGTTCGCCAGGGTGTCGTCGGCGTTCCACAGGGGGAACTTACCGCCGGGGAAGTAGTCGTTCTGCAGGTCGATGAGGAGCAGCGCTTTCATGTGGCACCTGAACCTAGAAGGGGAGTTGTGCTACGCCGGTGTGGATGTCGGGTGTGCCCGCCCTTTCCACCCGACCGGCCGACCGGCCCACGCCCGCACCGTCGCGTACCACTGAATCGCCAGCATCAGCAGCACCCCGATGGGGTGCAGCAGCGCGCCGACCCAGGATTGCCGGTACTTGATGGCGCACACCAACCGCGGCACGAGTGAGAGCAAGCACGCCACCGCGGAGATGGCGAACGCCACTTGGCCGCCTTGCAACCACTCCGGAGGAGGTGCCTTTTGGAGTATGGCATTGGGATAAGCGGTGCTGTTGTGTTCCAAATTGGCGAGAACATAGTTTGCCGCCAGCAGTACCCACGGGAGCAGGTGTCCGCCGGCGAGCAGCACCGTCCAGATCCAAATCGTGATCGGTCCGCCGAGTCCCTCGCGGGCGTTCTTGGCGAACCCGTTCCACACCTGCCCGCCGGTGCGGTACATGCGGCAGGTGGCGTCCGCGGTGGCGTCACACGTGTCGGTCATCAGCCCGCAGGTGCGGTACGCGCGGGGAAGCTTGATGCCGTCGTGGAGCGACCCCTTCACGAGCGGGTGGCCGTGCCCGTCGACCTTCTCGTAGGCCGTCTTCGTCGTCATGAACCACTGCCCGCAGCCGGCACCGAGACCCGGTTGCAGGTCCTTCCGCATCCGGTCGAACGGCAGGTAGCACACCAGCAGCCAGTGGATGAGCGGGATGACGAGTTGTTCGAGAACGCCCACAGTCTCCTGCCGTGGGAAGCCGGACACCAGCGCCGCGTTCGACGAGTGCAGGAAACCGACCATGTTCGCCAACGCTTGCGGTTCGAGCCGCACGTCGGCGTCGAGGAAGGTGATGACCTCGTACTTGGCGAACTTGCTCAGCGTGTAGCAGGCGTGCTGTTTACCGCACCAACCGGGGGGTAGGGGAGGAGCGGTTTCGAGCCGCACGCGGGGGTCGTCCTTCGCCAGTGACAACACGATGTCAGCGGTGCGGTCGGTGGACGAGTCGTTGAGTACGACCACTTCCACATCGACCCCGGTGCTGGCGAGGGCGGAGCGGACGCACGCGGCGATGCCGGCCTCTTCGTTGCGAGCCGGGATGAGGACGGAGACGGCCGGCACGCTCGCCGACTGCTCGCGGCTAATCGTGGGTCTTTTGAACTGCTTCACGTTCCGCACGAACATGAGCAGCGGGAACGCGGCCAGGAGCAGCGCAATCACGGCCAGCACGATCACGCCGGTTTCTCCGCGGTGTTGGCCATGTGCGACGGGTCGAACTTCTGCCCGCTGACGAACGACACGCTCCGGCGGAAGGCGTCGTACACCCCACCGACACCCACCGTCCCGCCGAGCAACTCGGTGAACATCGCCGGCTTGCGGGTGGCCGTCTCGGCGTTCAGGGCGTCGAGCGAAGCGGTGAGGGCGGCCTCAATCTGATGGGTCCACACCTTCCCCCTCACCCCTAACCCCTCTCCCGCAACGGGGAGAGGGGAACCAAGTCTGACCAAAGCCTCCGGTTTGCTCTCCGTCCAGAACGTGTACTCGATGGCGATCGGCACCACCCACCCGCGGCTGACCCGCGCTGCCAGATGCCCGACCCCGCTCCGCAGGTTCAGCGGGCGTGTTCGCACGTCGGCGAAGTTGCCTTGTGCCGTCACCCACACCGCCCGGCGGTCGGCGCTCAAAATCTCCGTGCCGGTCCGCAGGAACTCGGCCGCCCCGCGGAGGCTCGTCTGGTCCACCCCGAAGAAGCCGAGCTTGTTGAACGCCCAGTATTTCTTCAGCATCGCGGCGTCGATGGCGGCGTAGTGGGTGTACGTCGGCAACAGGTCGGTCAGGATCACCCCGACCATCGGGTCCCACCAGCTCGGGTGGTTCAGCACGAACAGCAGGGGCGAATCATCGGCGGGGAGCGGGTGACTGGTGTTGCTCACCCGCACCGCGTGGAAGTGCTTGCGGACGTACTTCCGCACGTACCGGCGGAAGCCGTTCACGAACCAGTTCCAGCGGGTCGGGAGCATGCCTATGCGGTGGCCATTGCCGTCGTCGGCGTCGGGCGGGGGGTGCCGCCGGCGTCGCGGTCCAACGTGTCGGCGGCGATCCACCCGCTCATCAGCACCATCGGCATGCCGGGGCCGGGGTGGGCCGCCCCGCCGGCTAGGTACAGCCCGCTCACGTCCGGCGAGCGGTTGGCCGGCTTGAACGCCCCGAGCCACTTGCCGTGGCTGGCCAGCCCGTAGATGGCCCCGTTCAGCACGCGGTAGCGGTCGTGGATGTCCTGCGGGGTGAGCGTCCGCTCGAACACGATGCGGTCCTCGATGTCCGGCATCTGCCCGGTCGTCTTCAGCTTGTTCAGGATCACCTGCCGGTACTCGGGCAGCATCTTCGACCAGTCGTGGTGCGGCCGCAGGTACGGCGTGTGAACCAGCACGTACAACGCATCGCCGCCCGGCGGGGCGGTGGCCGGCTCGGTGCGGGCGGTGCTGGCCAGGTAGCACGTCGGGTCCGGGGCCGGCTCGCCCTTGTGGTAGATGGCGTCGAACTCCTCGTGCGGGTCGCGGCTGAACACGAAGCAGTGGTGCAGCAGGTGGTCGTACATCTTGTTCAGGCCGAGGTAGAGCACCACCCCGCTGCACGCCGGCTCGTACCCCCGCCGCTTCTCGAACTTCGCTTTCGACTTGCTGCTGTGCCCGTTCAGCAGCTCGCGGTGCGTCCGCACGCTGTCGGCGTTGCTCACCACCGCGGCCACCGCCACCCGCTCGCCAGTGTCCAGTTCCACCTCCGTCACCTTCTTCCCGTCGGGCGTGGTGTGGATGTGTTTCACCCCGACGCCCGTCCGCAGTTCCACGCCCAGTTCGGCCGCCAGCTTGACCAGCGCCAGCGGCACCGCCCGCGTGCCGCCCATCGGGTACCACACGCCCTCGTTCGTCTGCATGTGGGCGATGCCGCACAGCACCGCCGGCGAAGCGTCCGGACTCGACCCGACGTACTGCGTGAAGTGGTCGATCATCTGGGCGACGCGGGAATCCGGCACGAACTTCCGCACCGTGCCGGCCACGCTCTTGCCCATCCGCATGGCCATCACGTCGGCCAGGATCTTCGGGCTGAACCCGGCCTTCATGTCGATCATGTCGCCGATGCCGCCGATGCTTTTCCAGAAGAAGTACTTGTTCGAGATGTCGTGCAGGCGGTCGGACAGGCCGAGGAACTTCTGGTACCCGTCGGCCGAACCGGGGGCGAAGCGGTCGAGTTCGGCGGTCATCCGGGCGGTGTCTTCGCACAGGTCGAGCACGCCGCCGTCGGTGAAGAAGCATCGCCACTGCGGGTCGAGCCGCACCAGATCCAGGTAGTCTTCGATCTTCCGCCCTGCCTCGGTGAAGATCTGCCGCAGCACCGCCGGGATGGTCAGGATGGTCGGCCCCATGTCGAACCGGAACCCGCCCTCGTTCAACTCCGCGGCCTTCCCGCCGAGCCAGTCGGACTTCTCGAACAGCACGACTTTGTGCCCGCGGGCGGCGAGGGTGCAGGCGGCGGCCAGGCCGCCGAGGCCGCCGCCGACGACGGCGATCCGCTGTGGGGTCGTGCGTGACACGAGACGTTCCTTTTCTGGATGAAGATGTCCGAATACCCGCTTAGGCTCGCACGGCGGAGGGGGGGCTGTCAACCGCATCCAGCCAGCCGGCGTCCATTCCCAGGTCGCCGAGCAGCAGCCGGCTGGTGATGCGGGCGCTCTCGTAGATGACCGGCAGGCCACTGCCGGGGTGGGTGCCGCCACCCACAAGATACACGCCGGGCAACTCGTCGAACCGGTTCCGCGGACGCAGGTGGAGCATCTGGCCGAGGTTGTGGGCCAGGTTGAACGTCGCCCCCTTGAAGATGTGGTAGTCGAACTGCCAGTTCGCCGGGGTCAGCGCCTTCTCGTACCGCACCCGCCGCTCCACGTCTTCGATGCCGAGCTTCTTCAACTGTTGAACCACCTTCACCCGGAAGGCCGGGGCCTCCTTCGCCCAGTCCACGTTGCCGTGCTGGTGCGTCACCGGGGCCAGCACGTACAGCGTGTGCTGCCCCTTCGGGGCCAGCCCCGGATCGGTCACGCAGGCATTCTGCACGTACACGCTCGGGTCGTCGCTCAGCCGGTGCCTGTTCTCGATGTCGCCCAGGTTGCCCAGGTAGTCGCCGGACGTGTAGATGGTGTGGTGCGGCAGGTCCGGCGGCGGGCCGTCCATCCCGAGGTACATCATGAAGGTGCTGCACGAGAAGCGTTTCTTCTCGATCTTCGCGTCCGTCCACGCCCGCCGCAGGCGGTTCGGCACCAGCTTCGTCATGGCGTGGGCGAAGTCGGCGTTGATGACGAGTGCGTCCCCGCGGTACTCGCCCTCCTTCGTCTTCACCCCCACAGCCTTCTTGCCGTCGAACAGCACTCCGGTCACTTCCTCACCCAGCCGGAACTCGACGCCCATCGCGTCGGCCAGTTCGCCCATGCGGTCGCTCACCGCCGCACACCCGCCGGTCGGGTGCCACACGCCGAAGTCGTACTCCAGGTAGCTGAGGATGCTGAACAGGCTGGGGCAGTTGAACGGCGACATGCCCAGGTATTTACTTTGAAACGTGAACGCCAGCCGCACGCGGGGGTCGGTGAAGTACCGCCGCAGCTCGTCGTCCACGCTCGCCCACGGCCGCAGCAGCGGGAGCAACTTCACCAGTGCCGGGCTGAGCAGGTCGGTCCACTTCTGGAATGGGCTTTCGAGGGCCGGGCGGAAGCGTTCGAGCTTCACCCGGTTGTCCAGGATGAACCGCTTCACGTTCGCCCCGTCGGCCGCGTTCAGCGTCGCCACCCGCTCGGCCATCAGGTCCAGGTTCGGGGTGCAGTCGATGTGCCCCTGATCCCCGAAGATGACCCGGTACTGCGGGTCCAATCGCGTCATCGGCACGTCGGCCCACAGGTCGCGGCCGACGGCTTTGAAGATGCGTTCCAGCACCCGCGGGTAGAGGAAGAACGTCGGCCCCAGGTCGAAGCGGAAGCCGTCCGCCAGGATCGCCGAGGTCCGCCCGCCCACGTGCGGCAGGCGTTCGACCACCGTCACCTTCACCCCGGCGTGGGCGAGCAGCATGGCGGCGGCGAGCCCGCCGGGGCCGGCGCCGACGATCACCGCCGATTTCTGCCGGGGGTCGGGACTCGGCCGGGTTGCCGGGCGGTGAGGGGCGGTGGCGGGCATTGGCGATGGAGTATCCGGAGGGCCGACGGGACGTGGAGATGGTAGGGGAAACGTGGGGGGTGAATCCAGCCGGATCGGGCGAACCCCGCCCGAGTGGTCTGCTCGCTCCGCGAGAGGTCATTTGCACCCGCTGGCGGAGCGAGCAGTCCACTCGGGCCGGATTTCCCGCCAACGCCGGTCCGGTTGTGCTGTCTGTATCGGTGGGTCGCACGTCTTCGCACGCGCGGGAGGGGCACGCATGTCGCAGGCACGTCGGGCGGACAGGCGGTGGTGGCAGGTGGTCGACTGGCGGACGGTGGTGGTCGCCGGGTTGCCCATGTGGGGGCTGGTGGTCGGGGTGGTGGCGTGGCACAGGCTCACCCCGCGGGCGGTGGTGGTAGTCCCGGCACCGGCCGAGCCGACCACGCCGACACCGCCGGTCGAGGTGGCGAAGGCGCCCGAGGTGCTGCCCCCGCCGCGGCCGGCCGACGAGCCGGTGAAGAAGCTCGACCCGCAGGTGGCGAAGGCCCTCGCCGACGGCGGCAAGCTGGTGCTGGCCACCCTGTTCGCCGGCAAGGAAGACGAAGACCCGCCGCTGGTGGACATCCCGCAACCGGTGGTGGCCGAGAAGAAGCCGATCAGGATCCCCGACGGGTGCAAGACGTACGACACCGCCATCCACTTCGTGAAGAACCTTGAGACGGCCCAGAAGCGGGCGAAGGCCGACAGCCGGCTGGTGTTCGTGCTGCACCTGTCCGGGAACATCGAAGACCCGGGGTTCACGTGAAACAACGCCCAGGCGCTCCGTGAGAACGCCCTCGCCGACGAGAAGGTGGGTGAGTTCGTGAACGAGAACTTCGTGTCCACGCACCAGAAGGTGGGCACCTTCGCCATCGTGAACGGGCAGAAGCAGGGGGGCAACGTGGCCGTCTACTTCTGCCGCCCGGACGGCACGGTGGTGCACGCGGTGGCCGGGCCGGTGAAAGCCGAAACCCTGTTGGCCGAAGCCCGGTTCGCCGTCGAGTTGGACAAGCTGGCCCACCTGCACGGCGGCAAGTCGGCCCTGAAGAACAAGCTGACCATCGCCGAGGAGCACCAGAAGCGGGTGAAACTGGAGGCGAAGGCGGCCCGCGGGGAGTTCGACGTGGCCGCCCTCGGGTTGGGGTTCGACGACGCCTTCTTCACCCAATTCCGCCAGCTCGGCACGCAGGGGAAGGTGAGCGCGCTGCTCATGTACAAGCCGCTCGCCCGGCTGGAGGACTTCTACCCGCTCGTGTGGGAGAAGGTGCTCAAGCAGGCGCAGAACGTCGCCCCGGTGGTGGTGAGGTGAGTCCGGCTCCCCTCTCCCCCGGTGTGTGGGAGGGGGGTACGCCCGCCGGTCAGCCGTCCGACCGCAGCCCCTTCAGGCCGAACGCCACCCGCAGGCGGTTTGCCTCCTGCCACAGCTTCGGGTTGGTTTGCAGGAAGTCGATCAGGTTGGCCGTACTCGTTCCGAGCAGTTCGGCCGCCGTGCTCACCTGCCCCTCCGTGTGGACCAGTACGTCGAGCACCACCCCGGCGGCCGGCCAGAAGCGGGGGTCCTTCTCCCGCAGGTGCAACCGGCCGTCGCCGTCGCGGGCCGGGGCGAAGTCCGGATGAGCCGCGAGTTGTTCCGGGATCACCACTTCCCGCAGGTTCAGGTACAAGGCCCGCCGCAGCCGCTGCTGGCACTTGGCCTTGTTCTCGTGCTGCGAGCGGCTCTCCTCGGCGATGACGATGAGGCCCGTAGGCAGGTGCCGTAGCCGAACCGCGGAGCTGGTCTTGTTCCGCTTCTGCCCGCCCGGCCCGCTCGCGCGGTAGGTGTCCACCTCGCACTGGGTGAGCAACTGGGCGTCGGTGAAGGCGGCCCAATGGGAGCGGGGGAGCGGCGGGGCGGCGGGACGGGTCACTTGTCGTCCTTCACCCGTTCGAGGCTCTCTTTCAGCTTGTCCGGGTCGGTCCAGGCGACCTCGGTGTCGGTCAGGGTGGTGATGTCCAGGACCTCCGTCTTCTTCCGCCCGTTCTGGTCGACGGTGTAGTCGATCTTGTCGTCGCCGATCAGTTTGTAGGTGCCGGTGTAGCTCTGCGGCGGGATCCCGTTGGTGTACTCGTACCGCAACTCCAACTCGCCCTTCTCCTTGAAGATGACGAAGAACTCGTACCCCCGCCGCCCGCCGCCGGTGTCGCTCTGCGTCATCCGCCACTTGCCGATCAGCTTCTCCTCGGTCGTCTTCGCCTTCACCTTCGGCACCGGGGCGGCCAGCAGCGGCAGGGCGACCACCAGCACGACGAACAGGGATCGCATGGCACGACCTCGCGGAGAAGGCGACACCGACTGTACCACGGGTGCGAGTGTCGGGCCAGCGGAACCGCCCGCTTGTGTCCGGCCCACACCCCGGGTACGGTGTCTGCATGAACACCCCGCACATCCCAGCCGCCCGGTCGCGGCGTGACTTCCTGTTCGCCGCCGGCGGCGGGCTGGGCGGCATCGCCCTGAACGCCATGCTCGCACGGGCGGACGGCGGAAAGTCATCCACCAACCCGTTCGCGGTGAAAAAGCCGCACTTCGCCGCCACCGCCAAGCGGGTCATCTTCCTGTTCATGGTCGGCGGGCCGAGCCAAATGGACCTGTTCGACCCGAAGCCGGCGCTGGAGAAGTGGCACGGCAAGCAACTGCCCGAGGCGACCGGCCGGCCGAAGTCGCAGTTCACGTCCGGCAAAGAAACGGTGCTGGCGAGCACCCGCAAGTTCAAGCAGCACGGCAAGAGCGGGCAGTGGGTGAGCGACCTGATGCCGCACCTGGCCGGGTGCGTGGATGACATCTGCTTCCTCAAATCGTGCCAGAGCAACTCGACCGTCCACGCCCCGGCCATCTACGAACTGCACACCGGCCGCACCCTGATGGGCCACCCGAGCATCGGCAGTTGGGTGACATACGGCCTCGGTTCGGAGAGCGAGAACCTGCCGGCGTACTGCGTCATGCCGCAGCCCGAAGGGGTGAGCGAGGGCGGCGCCCCGTGCTGGGGGGCGGCGTACCTGCCGGCGGTGTACCAGGGCACGCTGTTCCGCAAAGGGGCGGCCCCGATCCTGAATTTGAAGCCGCCGCCGGACGTGAGCGGCGAGCAGAACAAGCGGGTGTTCGACCTGGTGGGCGAGTTGAACAAGGCGAGTGCGACACCGGGCGACACGGAACTGGAGGCGCGGATTTCGAGCTACGAGCTGGCGTTCAAGATGCAGACGCACGCGGTCGACGCCGTCGATCTGAGCCGAGAGACGAAGGAGACGAAGGAGCTGTACGGGCTGGACAAGAAGGAGACGGCCGAGTTCGGCACGCGGCTGCTGCTCGCCCGCCGGCTGGTGGAACGCGGGGTGCGGTTCGTGCAGGTGTATCACGGCGGCGGCCCGCTGACGATGCAGTGGGACGCGCACGACGACATCAACGGCAACCACGAGAAGATGTGCGGGCACGCCGACAAGCCGGTCGCCGGGCTGCTGACCGACCTGAAGCGGACGGGGCTGCTGAAGGACACGCTGGTGGTGTGGTGCTCGGAGTTCGGCCGCACGCCGAACAGCCAGGGGAGCGCCGGGCGGGATCACAACCCGCTCGGGTACACCATGTGGCTGGCCGGCGGCGGGGCGAAGGCGGGGGTGAGCGTGGGCAGCACCGACGAGTTCGGCCTGCACGCCCAGGACACGCCGATCTCGGTCAACGACTTCCATGCCACCATCCTGCACCTGCTCGGGCTGAACCACGAGAAGCTGACGGTGCGGCACAGCGGCCGTGACGAGCGGCTGACCGACGTGGGCGGGACGGTGGTGAAGGCGGCGGTCGGCTAACCGGCGGTGCCGTTCGATTTGGCGGCGGCGCGGGTGAGCAACTCCTTGAACACCTTGGCGTCCACGTCGCCCAGGCTGTCCAGGTACAGGCACGCCTTCCCGCACTTGTGCGGGCCGAGCCGTCCGAGCAGGTCGCCGAACCCGCTCAGGCTGGGGGTGACGTACACCGAAATGTCCTTCTTCCGCGGGGAGAAGCCGAGGGTGAACCAGTCGGCCGTCCGCCCGCTCGGGTAGGTGTAGGTGTAGCTGCCGAACCCCACCACCGACGCCCCCCACAGCACCGGCTCGGCCCCGGTGATCGCCCGCATCAGTTTCATGAGCGCCTGGCAGTCGGCCTTCCGCTTCGGATCGGCGACGGCATCCAAAAACGCCTTCACGCCGGCGTCCGTCGGCTTGTACTTCCGGTCGGCCACTGCAAATACTCCGGGGCGGTCCGAGGGGGAGGTGACGATGCCGCCACACTATTAGGCGGCTCGGGGCGTGGGCGTCGGGATTCCGCCGGAGAAAGTAACATCACACTGTGTTCAGCACCAGATCGACCGACCGTGTTTCCGTACACTCGGGCGGACTCGTGAGCGTTGCAACCGGAACACTCACGCCTTACCCAGCACCAGATCGACCACCCAGCACCCGCGGGCGTGCGGGGCGGTCGGCGCGCGGAGGTGGGTGAGCGTGTCGGGGTGGTCGCACCCGGCTTCCTCCAGGGCGTCGGCCAGGATGGGCAGCAGGGCGAAGTTATGAGTGTCGTACGCGGTGCGGGCGAGCGACACGGCCGACTCGGTTCGCCACTTCTTCGGGAACGGAACCGGGCGGAACGGGTTGCCGAAGATGCAGCGGGCGAGTCGCAGTTGCACCGCCTGTTCGGCCTCGATCGCCTGCTCCCACGCCTTCCGCTTCTTCGACTTGCGGGTGAGCGCGGCGAAGGCGAAGTAGCACGACTCGTTCGCCGACAGCGGCTTCACCGGGTTGCTGTGCGTTGCGAAGTCGAGCGCCTTCGCGGCGTTGCTGAGCGCTTCCGGCGGGCCGAAGTGGTCGGTGCCGACTTCCTGGCGGATGGCCGTCAGCACCTTGCGGGCCTGCTTCAGTTCGTCCGCGTCGATCACCCCGTCGGCGAACCGCTCGGCCGCCTCCAGCAGTTGAATCAACCGCGGGTCGGGCACCGCGAGTGTGACCGCCCGGCGACACCACGCGGCCGCCACCAGTCGCCACTTGCGGTGTTGACCCTTCGTGTTCCGCGGCAGGTTCAGTTCGTACAGGGTGGTCGCGGCCAGCCATTTCGCTTCGGGCATCCGTGCCTCCGTGCTGTAGCCGGCCTCTGTGAGGCCAGACCAGCCCCCGGCCTCACAGAGGCCGGCTACAGGGGTAGCCGTCAATCCGGGGCGTACACCGTCCGACCGCCGTCCACCGGCAGCACCGCCCCCGTAATGAAGTCGTTCTCGACGAGGGACAGGACCGCGGCGGCCACGTTCGCCGGGCTGCCCTCCCGCTTCACCAGCGTGGCGTCGACCGCCTCCCGTTTCTCGGCCTCGGGCAAATCCGGCGGGAGCATTACCGGGCCGGGCGAGATCTGGTTCACCCGCACCTTCGGGTTCCGCGTGCCCAGCTCCACCGCGAGCGTCTTCGTGATGGCCGTCACCGCGCCTTTGCTCGGGAAGTACGCCGCGTAGTTCCGGTACGGCCGCACCTCCGCCCAGTCGCCGACGTTGACGATCGCCCCGCCGTCGGCCTGCTTCACCATCTGCAACCCGACGTGCTGACCCATCAGGAAGGTGCCGAGCGCGTTCGTGTCGAAGTGGAACCTGACATCGGCGGCGGTCACGTCTTCGAGCGGCTTGCTCTGCCAGACGGCCGCGCAGTTGACCAGCACGTCGATCCGGCCGAACCGGGCGAGCACCTCGGAGACCAGCCGGCGGACGGCGGTCTCGTCCGCCAGGTCGGCCTGGAAGGTGGCGACGTCCACCCCGTGCGTTCGCAACTCGGCGGCCGTCTGTTCGGCTTCGGCCTCGGAGGTGCGGAAGTGGACGGCGACGGCGTACCCGCGGCGGGCGAGGGCGTCGGCCACGACCGACCCGACCCGCCGTTTGCCGCTGCCCGTGACCAGTACCACCCGCCCGTTCGACATGTCGCGCCCTCCGGTCAGCCTGTCGCTGGCGTTGTGATCTCGCTGTTCCCGGCGGGCCGTCGCCGCCCCGACCGGACTGCCGCACCCCCTCACCCCATGCCCGGCAGGTGCAGCCGCTGGAGCACGTCCTCCAACCGGCGGCGGGGGGTGAGCGGAGGGAGGCTCGTCGGGACGCCGAGCCGAAGCAGCAGTTGCGGGAAGCCGACCCGCCCGGCCAGCCCGGCCACCGCCGGCCGCACCTCGGGCACCTCGATCGGCTGGTTCAGGTACGACGCCGCCAGCCCGTACGACTGGGCCACCAGCAGCAGGCGGCTCAGCGCCTGCCCGGCCGCCAGCCAGCGGTCGCGGGTGTCGGCGTCGGTGCCGAGGAGCACCAGCACCGGCGACCCGTCGGCCAGCCGCTCGTCCTTCGCCGCCGTGCCGTCGCCCACGTCGAACGTCCGCACCACCCACGGCGCCACCAGCGAGGCCACCGCCCCGACCCCCTGACTGTATCCGGGGATGCCGTCGCCCGCCTCGGTGAAGTTGGACCGCAGCCAGTGGGCCAGCTCGTCCCGGAAGGCGGGGTCGGCGAACTGCACCTGGTCCGCCCGTCCGACCAGCTCGGCCACCCGGTGCTTGTCGTTCGGCGTGTCCCACCAGTGCACCCACACGCCGGGGGAGGGGTCGAGGTGGAGCACCTTCGCCAGCACGTCGTCCGGGATGGGGTCCGGCTTGTACGCCCCGCGGTTGGTGCGGCGGTCGGCCATCGCCCGGAACGTCAGCACGTCCTGGTAGTCGTGCGGGGCGGGGTCGCCCAGTTTCACGGCGGCCAGCAGGTCCGGGTGGTGCGGGTCGGGGATGAGCGTGGTCCGCTCGGCGTGGCCGAAGAAACGGACGGCGGTGCGGAGGTGGTGCAGGGCGGCCCCGCACGAGATGGTCAGCTCGCGGTCGTGCGGGTCGGCCACCCGCAGGGCGTGGTTGCGGTCGGCGTACAGCTCGACGGTGTCGTTCAGCACGCGGAACAGCCACGGCTGCGAGTTGTGCCCGGACGGGGCGAGGGTGGCGAAATTCAGGCAGAAGCGGAGCTTGTCGGCGGGCGACCACTCCGGGCGGAAGTCGGCTTCGCGGGCGGAGCGGACGGGCAGGTCGGCGGACATGATCGGCCTCCGGGGTTGCACAATATCCGGGATACCCCTCGAAGGGAGTTTACCATGCCCGAGTTCGCCACGCCCGCCGACGCCGTGTCGGTCCTCCGCAGCGGGATGAACGTGTTCGTCCACGGGGCGGCCGCCACCCCCACCCCGCTGCTCGAAGCGGCCGTCGCCCGCACCGACCTGGAGAACGTCACCTTCTACCACATGCACACCAACGGCCCGGCCCCGCACGTCGCCCCCGGGGTGCAGCGGCGATTCCGGGCGGTGTCCCTGTTCACCGGCGGGCCGCTCCGCGAAGCCGTTGCCGCCGGCCGGGCCGACTTCGTGCCGGTGTTTCTTTCGGACATCCCGGCCCTCTTCACCTCCGGGCGGGTGAAGCTGGACGCCGCCCTGCTCACCCTCTCCCCGCCGGACAGGCACGGCAACTGCACCCTCGGCACGAGCGTCGATTCCGCCCGCGCCGCCGCCGACACCGCCCCGGTACTGATCGCCGAGATCAACCCGCGGATGCCCCGCGTGCACGGCAACTCGGTGGTGCGGCTGGACCGCCTGACCGCCTACTGCCACTCCGACCGCCCGCTGCACGAGCACCCGCCCGAGCCGACCACCCCGGTGGAGGACGCCATCGGCGAGCTGGTGGCGAACCTGGTGCCCGACCGTGCGTGCCTGCAACTGGGCATCGGCGGCATTCCGAACGCGGTGCTCGCCCGGCTGAAGCACAAGCAAGACCTGGGCGTGCATTCGGAGATGCTGTCCGACGGGGTCATCGACCTGATGGAATGCGGGGCGATCACGAACAAGTTCAAGGCGGTCCACCCCGGCCGGTGCGTCACCAGCTTCGTGAACGGCAGCCGGCGGCTGTACGACTTCGTGGACGACAACCCGCTGGTCGAGTTCCACCCGTGCGACCGCACCAACGACACCGCCCTCATCCGCAAGAACGACCGGGCGGTGGCGATCAACTCGGCCCTGCAGATCGACCTGACCGGGCAGGTGTGCGCCGACTCCATCGGCCACCGGATTTATTCCGGCATCGGCGGGCAGATGGACTTCATCCGCGGGGCGGTGCTGTCGAAGGGCGGGCTGGCGGTGATCGCGTTACCCAGCACGGCGAAGGGCGGCACCCTCTCCCGCATCGTGCCGGAGCTGGACGCCGGCGCCGGGGTGGTGACCAGCCGCGGGCACGTGCACTGGGTGGTGACGGAGTACGGGGCGGTGGACCTGCACGGGAAGAGCCTGCGGGAGCGGGCCGGGCTGCTCATCGGCATCGCCCACCCGGACTTCCGAGACGAGTTGCGGAAGCGGGTGACGGCCCTGCGGCACTTCGTGGTGTGAGGCCCTCACTGGGAGCGCGGGCGTCCCGCCCGCCCCACAGTCGTTGTTCCGGGATCGTGGCGAGGTGGGAAGGCGGTTGGCCCTCTCGCCCCAATCCCGAACCGTGCATCGTGGGCGGGCGGGACGCCCGCGCTCCCAGCCGGGCCGCCGTTTGCCCGCCCCCGCTCGCTCGTCATCTACCCGCCCGCCGATTACAATCCGCCCACCGCCACGGAGTCCGTCGATGCACCGCCGCTCGTTCCTCGCCGCCGCCGCCGGTGTCGCCGCGACCCCCCTGCTGGCCGCCGACCCTCCCAAGAAGGACGACAAGAAGATGCTCCCCGTCATCGACACCCACCAGCACCTGTGGGACCCGGCCAAGCTGAAACTGGGCTGGCTGAAGAAGGGCAGCCCGCTCGACGCCAGGTTCGGCCCCGAGGAGTACGCCGCCGCGACCAAGGACCTGAACGTGGTGAAGAGCGTGTACATGGAGGTGGACGTGGTGGCCGACGACCGCCAGAAGGAGGCGGACTACATCGTCGGCCTGTGCAAGGAGGCGAAGACGACGATGGTGGCGGCGATCCTCGGCGGCGACCCGGCCGACAAGAACTTCGGCACCTACGTCGCCCAGTTCAAGGACAGCAAGTACGTGAAGGGGTTCCGCCGCGTGCTGCACGTGGACGCCACCCCGACCGGGTACATGCTGAAGGACGAGTTCGTGAAGGGGGTGCAACTGCTCTCCGACCTGGGCATGATCTTCGACCTGTGCATCCGCCCGGCCGAGCTGCCCGACGTGGCCAAGCTGCTCGACAAGTGCCTGGACAACCGTTTCGTCCTCGACCACTGCGGCAACCCGCAGGCCAAGTTCACCGCCAAGCAGTTCGACCAGTGGAAGGCGGACACGGCCGAGGTGGCGAAGCGGAAGAACGTGATGGTGAAGGTGTCCGGGTTCGTGGCCAACGGGTACGAGAAGGGCAAGTGGAAGGCGGAGGACCTCGCCCCGGTGGTGAACCACATCATCGACACGTTCGGGGTGAAGCGGTGCATGTTCGGCGGCGACTGGCCGGTGTGCACGAGCGCCGGCAGTTACGCCGACTGGCTGACCGCCCTGCGGCAGATCATCAGCAGCCGGCCGGAAGAGGACCAGAAGCGAATCCTGCACGACAACGCGGCGCGGCTGTACGCGATTTGATCGACGAGCCGCGACCGCGAGGGAGCGGGGGTTGAATCACCCTCTCCCTCGCGGTCGCGGCTCGTTACTTCCCGTACACCACCTTCCCGCCGACCACCGTCAGCGTCACCTTCGTGTCGGCGATCTTGTCGCGCTCGCCCTTCGCCAGGATGTCGCGGGACAGCAGCACGAAGTCGGCCACCTTCCCCACGCTCAGGCTCCCCCGCTCCTTCTCCTGGAACGCGGCGAACGCGCTGCCGGTGGTGTACCCGGCGATGGCTTCCTCCACCGTGATCTTCTGGGCGGGGAACCAGCCGTCCGGGTGCTTGCCGTCGAGCGGGCGGCGGTTGACGGCGGCGTCGATGCCGGCGGGCACATCGAGTGGAGCGACCGGCCAGTCGGAGCCGAACGCCAGCACCGCCCCGGCGTCCAGCAGAGAGCGGAAGGCATACGAGCTTTCGCACCGCTTCTTGCCGATCCGCCCCTCCGCCCAGCGGCCGTCATCGACCACGTGATACGGTTGCATCGACGCCACCACCCCGATCTCCTTGAACCGCTTGTAGTCCTCCGGCCGCAGGTGCTGGACGTGTTCGATGCGGAAGCGGCGGTCATAGGCACCGTTGGTCTTTGCAGTCGCGGCGAAGATGTCGAGCAGCCGGCCGTTCGCTTCATCTCCGATCGCATGGACGCACACGCTCAGCCGCCCGCGGTCGGCCGACTTCACCAGTGCCAGCATGTCGTCCGGCGGGGTCACAAACACGCCGGTGTTCTTCGGGTCCCCTTCGTAGGGGTCGTACATCTTGGCCGTGCTGCTGCCGAGTGAGCCGTCCATGAACCCCTTCACCCCGCCTACCCGCACCCACCCGCCGTAGTTCGCCTCGGCCCCGAAGGTGGCCAGCTCCTTGTGCAGCGCGATCGGCCACCGCAGATCGACCCGCACCGTCAGTTCACCCTTGTTCGCCAGCCGTTGCAGCACCTTGAACAGCACGCGGCGGGTGGCGGGCGAACTGCCGTCCATGTCCTGCACGCTCGTCACGCCGTTCTCGGCGAGGGCCTTGCACGCCGCCTTCACGGCCTCGGCGATCTCATCCTCGCCCGGCTCGGGGATGAGCTTGTCGAGCAGGTCCATCGCGTTGTCTTTCAGGATGCCGCTCGGCGTCTTGCCGTCGGCCAACCGCCCGATCACCCCGCCGTCCGGGTCTTTGGTGGCCGCCGTGATGCCGGCGAGCTTGAGGGCCGCGGTGTTCGCCAGCCCCATGTGCCCGTCGTACCGCCGGAGGAACACGGGTCGGTTCTTGACGTACTTGTCGAGCGTCTCGGCGGTGGGCAGTTTGCCGCCGAACGTGCGGTCGTGGTCCCAGTTGCCGCCGAGCATCCAGCGGTCGCTGGGCGTCTTGTCGTCGAACGCCTTCAGCCGTTTGCCGAATTCGGCTTCGTCGGCACAGTCTTTCAACTCCACACGGGCCAACTGTTGCCCGCCGCCGAGCAGGTGGAGGTGGCTGTCGTAGAACCCCGGCAGCGCCCGCCTGCCGCCGGCGTCGATCACCTTCGTCTTCGCCCCGACGAGCTTCTTGATGTCGTCGTTGCTGCCGACCGCCAGGATGTGC
Organism: uncultured Fimbriiglobus sp.; assembly: GCA_964390195.1. Taxonomy (GTDB): domain Bacteria; phylum Planctomycetota; class Planctomycetia; order Gemmatales; family Gemmataceae; genus JALHQU01. The sequence continues at coordinate 32,273 of CAYMHO010000039.1, forward strand.
CCGTTCCACACGGCAATCGCTTCGGCCTCCGGCTTGGCGGTGTCAACCGTCCAGACCTTGGCGTTCACCAGCACGAGGTCGGCGGACACCACCGGATCGGCGGCGAGAGCGAGGGAAGCCAGGAGAGGGAGCATGGGTAAGTATCGTTGGGTGGGACGGCAGGCAGATTCTCTCGCCAAGCCGCAGAGGACGCAAAGAGGGGTGATGAAAATCGAGGACTCGACTCCCGTTCAAAATCTTTGCGGTCTTTGCGGCTTGGCGAGACATCCTCCTCGCCGTTACCGCTTTTCGTTCCATTCCGGCGAGGCGAACTTCTCGGCCGCGATCCGGCCCGCGTCGGCCAGTTCGTCCGCCGTCCAGTCGCCCGGTTCGAGCCTCCAGCCGGTTTGTTTGGCGAACTCGGCCAGAATCGGTTCGCGGATCGCCTTCGTGATCGTCACGCCGGACAGTTCGGCGATGCCGGGCAGCGACTCGGCGAGCGGGGAGCGGCTGAACAAAATGCTGCCGTGCTGGAGCATCGCCCCCTTCCACTTCCGCTGGGCGCTGCCGGCCACCTTGTGCCCGTCCACCGTCAGGTCGCCCGGCGTGTGGTGGCGGAAGCAGAGCACCGGGCCGAGTTTCTGTTCCTCTCCGCACACGACCGACCGTGCCGGCACGCCGAGCGACTTCAGCACATCGCGGACGACATAGTGCATCCGACAGATCCACTGCTCGCCGCGGGGTTGCCAATCGTCGCCCGGTGGCAGGGCGAGTGAATACGTGATCTCGTGGGCCGGGTCGTGGACGATGGCCGCCCCGCCGGTCGCCCGCCGGACCCACGCCATCTGTGACAGCGCGGTGTCAGTGAGCCGGTCGGCGGACGGTTGGAAGTACCCGAGCGAAAGGGTCGGCTCGGTCCAGGTGTAGAAGCGGAGCGAGGCGACGCCGCGGTCGGACGCGGCGTGCAACAGGGCCTCGTCGCGGGCCATGTTGTCGGCCCCGGACGCGGCGGCGAACGGCAAGAGGCGGATGGGGGGCATACCGGCATTGTAGCCGCGAGCCCCCCGCGCGCGCGGGGGCCCGGCGACGGCGCGGCCCGGGCCCGGCGGGGCCCCCACCCCCCCCC
>CAYMHO010000040.1:0-457 GCA_964390195.1 uncultured Fimbriiglobus sp.
ACAGCAGCACGCCGAGGGCGTACACGTCGCTCCGCGTGTCGATGTCCAGGTTGTTGAACGTGGCCTGCTCCGGGCTCATGTACTGGGGCGTGCCAACCACTCCGCCGAAGCCGGTGTCGATGGTCTTCTCGGAGAGCGTGCCGCCGGTGGCTTTGGCGACGCCGAAGTCGATCACCTTCACCACCGGCCGGTCGTCGTATAGGGCGACCAGCACGTTTGATGGCTTGATGTCGCGGTGGATGACCCCCTTCAGGTGCGCGTGCTGGATGGCCTGGCACGCCTGCACGAACAGCTCCAGCCGCTGTTTCGGGGTGAGCTTGGCGGCGTCGCAGTAATCTGTGATGGGAGCGCCCTTCACCAGTTCCATCACGAAGAACGGCCGGCCATCGTGGATGCCACCGTCCATCACCTTGGCGATGTTCGGGTGGTCCATCAGGGCGAGCGCCTGCCGCTCGGC
>CAYMHO010000040.1:467-33293 GCA_964390195.1 uncultured Fimbriiglobus sp.
CTCGAACCGCGCCAGCACCGATCTCGAGTCCATCCCCGCCTTGATGAGTTTGACCGCCACGAACCGCGTCACCGGTTCGGTCTGCCGGGCCCGCCACACCGACCCCATGCCGCCCTCGCCGACGGCCTCCACCAACGTGTACTTGCCGCCGATCACCGCTCCGACGTGCTCGTCCTTACCGGGGAAGTCGGCCGTCGGGGCGGCCTCCGGCTCGACGGTCACGTCGGCATCGCCGAACGACTGCGTCCCCTCGTTCGCCAGCGCCAGGTCGTTGGCGGCGAGCAGCGCGAGGACACGGGCGCGGAGGCCGTCGTCGCCCCCACACCGGTCGTCCAGCAGTGCGGCGCGGGCCGCCGGGTCGGTCAGAGCGGCGGCCTCCAGAAACAGGGCCTTCGCGGCGGCGGGGTCGGCGGGCACGGCGAGTCCTCCGGGTTCACCAGTCAATGCTCCGTCCGGGGCGGAACCGTCTCACGGATTTTCGGACAGGGCGTCCTGCAACCAGGCGCGGGCGTAGGTCCAGTTCCGGTAGACGGTGGCGCGGGAGACGCCGAAGGCGGCAGCCGCGTCGTCGATGGGAAGGCCGGCGAACAGGTGCAGGGTGGCGACAGCGGCGGCGGCCGGGTCTTCGGCGGACAGGCGGGCGAGGGCGTCGTCGAGGGAGAGGAGCATGTACGGGTCGGCGTCGGCGCGGCCGGGGATGTCGGCGAGGTCGATCTGCCGGCGTCCGCCGCCCCGCTTCTGCCGGCCGCGGTCGCGGGCGCGATCCACGAGCACCCGCCGCATGGCCTCGGCGGCGGCGGCGAAGAAGTGCCTGCGGCCATCGAACTGCTGGTCGCCGACCAGCCGCAGGTACGCCTCGTGGACGAGGGCGGTGGCGTCGAGGGTCTGGCCGGGGACTTCTGCCGACATGCGCGCGGCGGCGAGCTTCCGCAGCTCGTCGTACACGAGCGGCAACAGGTCGGCGGCAGCCTGGCGGTCACCTGCTCGGGCGGCGTCGAGGAGGCGGGTCACGTCGGACATGGAGTCGAGTGTAACCACCGGTTGAGGGCGGGCAACTCGAAAGCCAGAGCGTCTGTCAGCACCGCCGCCGGACGGCTACATCGCGTCTGAGGGTATCACCCCGCACGAACCGCACATGGAGGTCCTCCGCCGCCACCTGCTGGAGGTGCTGTTCCCGGAACCGCACGGCGACCCCCTGCCGCCCGTCCGGTGGGCGACTGCTAGGCCTGCCGGGCGGAGGACTGCCCGGCAGGCCGCGGGGCCGGCTACCTGCCGGCCGACCCGGCTGTCGCCGCCACCCACGCCGTCCCCCCCCCGAATTTCCCGCCGATAGCGTGGCCAACGTGTGGCCGGCCTCGGAGTGGACGATCCGGCTGGAGAGGAAGCGGCGGGATCGGGACTAGCTCATGGGGGGGTGGTATGCGTAGATGGCCTCGTCGTAGCTTGCGAACTTGAGGTTGTACGGGGAGCTGCCGTACTGCGTGTTCACCACCTGAGAGAGCACGTGGACTACGAACGCCAGGTTGCTGTACTTGGCCCTCGCCTTCGCCACCTTGCCCTGCAGACCGGACCCGGGCTTCTGCACGTAACTCACGTACTGCGATTGGAAGCAGAAGTGGTGCTTCCACAACAGGGCCTGGGCATACTTCGGCCAGGCGTCGACGACCACGGTGTGCTCGGCGTCCTTCTGGTTTTTCGGCCAGATGAGGCAGAAGCTGTGCTTGTTCGCGGGCGAGCATCCGTAATCGACGATGTAATTGTTGTCGAACCGCTCCCGCAGGAGGAGGTACACGACCGCGGCCATGTCCTGGCAGTTGCCGGATCCGAACGTCATCGTCGCCCCGGCGACGTACTGAGGCTTCGTGGAGGGGAACGGTGCCAGGGGGCCTTTCCCGTCCATGAAGGGCTTCACGGAGTAGGCGATCTGGGTGGCATGGGTGAGATTCTTGGCCAGCGGGTTTGCTTTAACGTCAGCCTTCTGGTTGCTCGCTCCGTGCGGAACGAGCTGGTGAGCGTCGCGGATGACCCCGTCGCTCCGGTCGACGACCAGTTGGGCGGTGTCGTCCAGCAGGTACGGCTTCTGCACGACCGTAGTGGCCTGCCCGTAACCGTTCTTCACCGTGTCCTTCGTTAAATCGAGGGCGTGCGTGCGAGGCATGTTGACTCTCCGCAGGTGGTGTGACCGGCACCCGAGAACTCAGTCACGGGCGGGGCGTCGCCAGAACTACGGACGAGATCGGTGTGGAACTTTCAGTAGTTAGTAAGAATCGGCCGTGAATTACGGTTGGTCTCATCCCGTTCCTGAGCCCCTCCGCAGAGGAGGGGTGGATACACTCATAGTTGTGACCCGACCAAGTACGCCGGTGAGTATCCGCATTCGAGCGGTTCCTCACTACCAGTCACCCAGCGGGGGGGGCGGCCGACCTGATGAACGTGGGATCCGCACCATCAGAAAGCGGTCAGGACCAGCGCATACACCGCCAGCCCCACGGCGACGGCCAGCAGCACGCAGACCACCGGCGCCACCGCCCTACCCCCCCCCGGCGGGGTCTCCCCGCGTGGTTGCGGGGAGTCTGTACTCCGAGTCGCTGTCGACGTTGCTGTGGATACCGCGGGGCATGGGCGGTACTCCGGCGGGGGGCGGTGTGCGAACCCCCCACCGTAGTACACCACCGGCCCGTCACCACTCACGGCCCGATCACCTCACCCGCACCCCGACCACCACCACCGACGTACTCGCCGGCACGTTCTCGCAGTTCACCACCGATGCCGGGGTGGTGACCACCTTCAGCACGCCGATCGCCGTCAGCCCCCCCCTTGGCTCACGTTCCACTTGCCCAGAAACTGCACCGACCGCTCGACGTTTCCGACTTCACACCCGGCGAACGTCCACCCGGCGAACGTGTCGGGCGGTTGTGACGCTGTCACCGTCACCCGCACCAGTTGCCCATGAAGGCTGACGGCTTCGGCCACGGTCAGCGTGTCGAGTGATACGGCGGAGCCGTTGGGGATGGCCATGGCGGCGGAGACGAGCAGCGGGATCATGGTGATCATTCCCCGGGCGGGGGGGGCGCAGGTCGGGGAGGGAGAGGAGGATCTGGATGAAGCTGGCGAGGGCGAGCAGCGCCGTCACCTCGGTCAACGCCAACCCGAGTAATTTGCCAGCGTCGAGCGGCGGCAGTTCCGGAGTGGTGGCGTCCGAGTCGAGCCGGTTGACCGACACCCGCCACTCGTGCCGGACGGCAGGGGTGCGCGGAACAGAGAGGAACACAGCGTCCCGGCGGTCGTACCCGTGCAGCACGTCGCCGCACAGGGTGGCCGCCCGCACCACCTCCTCGATCTCGTACCGCAAATCGTCCCGACTGCTGTCGTCCATGGCCCGCCCTCATTGCCCGATTCGGACAGTATGGGCGGGACGGGGGCGAAGGCGAGCGGGAGCTTCAGCAGCCTCGACTGGGGACAATCACGCCAGGGTCCCATTCGCCCGCCGCACCCGCAATGGGAAGGGGTGGACGGCGGCCAACCTGTGGCGGGTTTGAAGGGGTGACGGCCCCGCGGGCGGCCGAGAACGAGGGCCCCGCCGACTCAGTATAAACACAAGACCACTACTCACCTTCTACTCCCCTTCGGCGGAGTACTGTGCGTTTTCCAGCCTTTCTCACGTCTTCAACGTCCAGTGCGACGTGTGTGACCGATCCCAATAATCCCCTTGAAATCCAGGCGTATTCGCGTATTGATGGGGTGCCAGACCAGTCTTTCATAAGCGATAGGTCGCCGGTTCAAGTCCGGCCCTCGGTACTCGAAACACGTCCCCTGCAACCCACTCAGTACCCCCGGCCCGGGATCCGAATCGCCGGGCCGTGACCTTCCCTTTCCCTCCGCCCGTGGGGGGAGACTACCGCTGCCGCGGGACGGGCATCGGGGCGTCTTGGTGGAATGTGGCCTTCAGCCAGTTCGCCTTCCCCCCGCCGGCGTCGCCGTTCCACACCTTGCCCGCCTGGAACACGTACCCGTCCACCTGCTTGCCGTTCACGAACCCGCCCTTCCGTAGGGTGGTGAACTTGATGGCCGGCAGGATGGGCAGGTACGTCTGGGTCATGGTCAGGTTGGCCCGGCGGTCGGAGTCCACCCCGGCGGCGGTCGTGTACTTCAACTCCTCGCCGAACAGCCGCTCGGCGTACTCGTTCGTCTCCGGGCAGGCGTTGGCGTGGAAGATCTTCGTCTGCAGGTTGCCGAGCAGCGACTCGGACACCGCCTGCGAGTCGGCGGCGTCCAGGGCGGCCCGGAAGTTGACGATCGACTGCGTCAGGTAGACGGTGGCCGCCCGCGACGACCGGGCCGTCTGCTGGAACATCATGTCGTACTCGGTGACGAAGTACTGCGCCTCGTCCGCCCAGAGGAACACCGGCACCCCGGCCGTCCCGCGGCGCTCGACCGCCCGCTGCCAGACCGTCTTGAACAGCACCTGGGCGAACCGCCCCACCTCCCCGTACTCCTTCACCGGCAGGTTGAGGACGATCAGCTTGCCGGCGAACGAGTCCTCCGGGGTGACGGTGGTGGTGGTGCCGAACAGCCCGCGGAAGGGCGACCGCAGCAGGCCGGTCAGGCGGGCCATCAGGCAGGCGAGTACCGACCCGCGGGTCTGCGGGGCGAGGGCGGCGAACTGGGTGAGGAAGTACGAGAAGCACTCCCGCAGGTCGGCCACCCGCTCCGGGTCGGTGGTCCGGCTCTCCGCCCGCCGCATGGCCCGCGCGCACGTCGAGTCGGTCCCCCAGTTGCGGCCGGTCTCCTTGATCAGTTCCTGCAACCGGGCGGGGTCGGAGCAGCTCATGGTGGCCGCGTCCGCCACCGACAGCGGGGCCGACCGCATGATGTCCACCACCCCGGACAGGGAGAGGCGGTCGTCGGCCATCTGGGCCACGTCGATGGCGTTGGTGAGCAGTTCGGCCCCGGCCTCGTCCCAGTACGGGTCGGCCGACTGCCCGCGGTCCCGCCCACCGTTCATGGCCGTTTGCAGCAGACGCACCAGTTCGTAGGTCAGCCCGGACCCGTCGCCCGGCCGCCGCGCCTCGTAGTCGAGGAAGTTCAGCCGGTGCCGGCCGGCCGGTTCGACCAGGATCACGTCGGCCGCCCGCCCGGCCCGCTGGGCGTAGCTCCGCCAGTTCTCCGCCTCGTCGATCTTGGCGGTCAGGATCAGCCCGCCGTACCCGTTCGCCAGGAACGACTGGGCGAGCGACCGCCCGCTGCCGCTCGTCTTGCCGGACCCGTTCCCGCCGAAGATGATCGTGCCCTCGCAGGCGTCCGCCAGGGTCCACGGGTCGTTCTTCGACAGCGACAGCAGGGGGGTGGTCAGTTCGGGGGAAACCATGTCGGCCTCGGGGTGGGGGTTAGTGGACGGTCGGTTCCTTTTCCGGGGTGGGTGACGGCGGGGGAGGGGTCGCCCCGCCGCTCACCTCCTGGGCCATCTTCGACGGGTTCGGGGCGGGCGGCGGCGGCGGAAGGGGCTGGCCGTCCAGCCCGACGTTCCCCTCGCCCCGCACCCACCCGCGGGCGTCCGGGGCGTTCGCCACCGTGCCCGGTTTGAGCATGCCGGCTCCTTCCATCCGCTCGGCGGTGTGTTCGGCCATCGCCACCCCCTCGATCTCCTTCGCCTTCTTCTCCAGGGTGTACTCCTTCTCCAGCGTCGCCCCGTCGCGGCGGTTGGTGGTGCTGTCCTCGAGGGCCAGCGCCCCGGTGCCGTCGGCCGCCCGGTGGGTGTGGCTGGCGTCCATCTGCAACTCGACGAACCCCGGCTGCTCCCCCTCCATCGAGTACACCCCCGGCTTGCCGGTCGGCACGAACTCGCCCTGTTCGTTGCGGAAGCCCGGCCGGTCGGTGTGCGGTTTGCCGGCGCCGTCGGTCAGCACCTCGAGCGAAGGGGCGTTGCCGTCGGCGATGTGGCCGAAGGCGTCGCGGCGGAAGGCGGCCTGGTCGGCGGCGTCGCGGGGGTCGCGGGGGTCGCGGGGCATGGGGTGTCCTCCGGGTGGGTCAGCGGGACTTCTGTTCCGGCTGCTGTTGCTGCTGCGGGGCGGGGGCCGGCTGGCTCGCCTGCGGGGGGTTCACGTCGCTCGCCATCTTGGACGGCTGCGGCTGGCTCTGGCTCGGCCCGCCCGCCTGCGGGCCGCTCGTCTCGGCCGCCATCGGCGACGGCTGCGGCGGACTCGCCTTCTGCTCGGCGGCCTCCTTCTGGCCGGCCTCGCGGTAGCCGGCCGGCATGCTCGCCTTGCTCAGGTCGGGCTGCTCGTTACCCTTCGACTCGCCGCCGTTGCTCCCGCCGCCTTTCAGTTGTTCGTCGCGGTGGCCGGCCGGCATGCTCGCCTTGCTCAGATCGGGCTGCTCGTTGTTCTTGCCGGACGTGTCGCCGAAGGCGGGGCTGTGGTGGTTGCGGTTCGGGTCGTTGGACTGGCTGGGCATGAGTCACCGTGGGGGTGGTCGGCTGTCCCGGTCGGGGTGACCGGGACGGCCGGGTGGGGGGTCAGGCGAAGTAGTTCGGCTTGGTCGCCAGCTTCTTGGTGATCTTGGTGTTCTTGAGGGCGGTGAGGCCGTGGACGCGGGCGACGATGAACGCCGGGAAGGCGTTGATGCCGGCGTTGTACTCGCCGATCGCCGCCTCCACGAACCGGCGGGCGGCGGTCACGTCCTTCTCCGTCGAGGCCATCACCTTCATGAACTGCTGGTACAGGGCGGCCGGGGCGCCGGCGGTCGGGTTCGACTCGGTGACGCTCCGCCCACCGCCCCCGCTCATCGCTTGCAGCACGGGCACCAGCTCGACCGGGGCGTCCGGATCGACGCTCGTCGGGGCCGGACGGGCCAGGTCCCGGCGGGTGTCCAGAATGCCCTTCAGGTACTGCATCTCGGCCGCCACCCCCTCGCGGGCGGCGGTCAGGCTGTCCGGAATCAGGTCGAACCGCTGGCGGAGCTGGGAGGCCAGCGCGCCGACCGCCTCCCGCACTTGTGCCCGCAGGGCGGACAGCTTGCCGAGCGTGTTGCACCACCAGACGAGCAGGATCAGGCCGACGATTCCGACGACGACCAGCGGGATGATCAGGTTTTCCATGGCAGGGCTTTCCGGGTTGTGGGGGTGTAGGGGGTGAGAAGTCCGGGCGGGTCAGTCGTCCGTCTCCGGGCGGAGGCGTTCGGCCGAGGCGTGCAGGAAGGCGAGCAGTTCGCCGCACTGGACCAGCACCCGTTCCAACCGGGCGATGGTGACCGGCGAGAAGCGGGTCGGGCAGGTGCCCGCGTCCAGGCTGGCACCGGGGATGGCCACGTACAGCAGCCCGGAGCGGTAGGCGAACCGCGGCAGGTACTTGAACCCGCGGCGGTACTCCCACAAGGCCTCTTGCAGGCTGGGGGTGAGCACCCGGTGGCCGGTGAACGGCTCGTCCGCCCCGACGGCGTAGCTCTTCTTCAGGTGCGGGCTGGCCACCTGCACCTTCCGCAGGGTGCCGATGCCGTGGTGCGGGTCGTTCACCACCACCGTCCCGCGGCACGGGAGCGGGGCGTCGGTGACGATCAGGATGCCGTGGAACACCGGGTCGGTGACGGTGACGGTGCGAGACCCCTGGTTGCCGTTCGAGTCGGTGTAGTACTCGGTCTTCGTGTACACGTGGTTGATGGCCAAGTTGGACGCGGTCAGCCCCCGCGCCTGCACGTACCCGCTGCCGGAGTAGCGGTTGTAGTACGCGCTGTTCAGCCCCGAGTTGTCGAACTCGCTGGCCGCCATGTACCCGCCGGCCGAGAACTCCGCCCCGCGTTCGAGGAAGGCGAACACGTCCGCCCGCCAGCGGTCGAACGCCACCCGCACCTTGCCTTCGCACCCCCGCTTGATGGCGCCGAACACGCAGTGCGCCACCAGCCCGACCACCCCGGCGGTGATCCACACGGCCGGCGTTTCGGGGAACAGCAGGAAGCCGCCAACCACCACCGCCGCGAACAGGGCGAAGTTGCCGAACGCGACGAACGACCAGAGCAGCCAGGCGGAGCGGAGCGGTTCGATCCGCTTCACCCCGTCCTTGAGCAGCGGCAGGGGGTCGGCCGACTGTCGGGGTTCGACCGCCTCCAGGTCGACCAGATCGGTCTCGGGGTTCATCGTCGTCCTCCGGTGGGGGGTGCGGGGGTCTCGTCGCGGGAGGTAGTGGCGGGCGGGCGGGTCGCTGCGCGGAATTCCGCCCGGAAAGTTCCGGCCGATTGCGCCTACACCCGACCGCCGACGGTAGGTAGACTTTCCGAGTGTGTTCGGAGAGGTCATGTCATGTCGGCGGGTGACGCGGACGAGGTCCCGTTCGAGACGACCGTGTGGCGGGCGATCGACGACGCCAAGACCGACCCGGACGAACTGCGGCAACTGGTGGACGGGTACTACCCGGCCCTGCGGCACTACCTGCACTGCCGCTTCCGCGGGGCGGACGGGCACCACGTCGACGACGCCCTGCACGACTTCCTGATCGCCACCGGGTGGCTGCTCGAGTTGGTCCACCGGGCCGACCGGGCGAAGGGGAAGTTCCGCTGGTACCTGGCCACCTCCGCCCGCCGGTTCGTCGCCTCCGCCCTCGGCCGGGCGGGTGGGGGTGAACTGCCGCTGGGTGACGACGACCCGGCGGACGACCGCCCGGACGCCGCGTTCGACTCGTCGTGGGCGGAGACCGCCTGGCGGCAGGCGGTGGAGGAACTGCACCGCCGGTGCGCCGCCGACCGGTCCAAGTGGCTGGTGTGGAACGTGTTCCGCGCCCGCTACCTGGAGCCGGCGGGCGAACCGGGGTGGGCGCTGGCCGGCCGGTTCGGCAACACCAAGGGGCAGGTGGACGCCGCCGCCCGCGACGGGCGGACGCTGTTCCGAGAGCTGGTCGTAGCCCCGCTGCTTCCGGCGCACGCCGGGCCGGAGGTGCGGGCGGAGGCGGCCCGCGAACTGTTCGAGGTGATGCTCGCGCACGACCGGGTGGGCGGCTGGCGGGCGACCGAGTTGCCGTACCTGATGGACTCCCCCGACACCGTCACCGTCGGCGACACCACCCACCGCGGTCCGCCCACCGTCCACCTGCGAGCGCTGGTCACGACCGCCACCGCGGACGACGTGCTCGACCGCTTCGACCGGGCGTTCGCGGCGGAACACCGCACCTCGCTTGAAGCGGCGTTGACCGCCCCGCACCCGAACCTGTACGAGCTGCAACTGGCGCACGGGTGGGCGAAGCGGTACCGCCGGTCGTCCCGCCCGGCCGACGGGCCGGGCGGGTTCGAGGCGGCCGTCGCCGGCGAGGTGGCCACCTGGGTGTACTACGTCGCCATCTGGCTGGCGAGAGACGAACACCGGGTGCAGTTGTCTTCCCTGTCCGAACCCGCCCTGACCGCCGGCTTGGGATGGGTACTGGCCCGCGACTGGGGTTGGCCGCCCACCCGCGCCAGGCTCCGCCTCGCCCGCCCCACGGAGTGACCCCGTCGTGACTTCGCCCCTGCCGGACGACGACCCCGTCCCGCGGATCGGCCGGTACCGCGTCCGCGGGCTGCTCGGCCGCGGCGGGTTCGGCAGCGTCTACCGCGCCACCGACGACCGGCTGAACCGGGAGGTGGCGGTGAAGGTGCCACACCCCGGGGTGCTCGCACGCCCGGACCAGCTCGCCCGGTTCGAGCGGGAGGCGCGGGTGGCGGCCGGGCTGCGGCACCCGAACATCGTGCCCATCTACGACGCCAGTACCGGCGGGGAGCGGCCGTACATCGCGTTCGCGTTCGTCGACGGGAAGACGCTGGCCGACGCCGCCCGCGGCGGGCGGGTGCCCGTCCGCCGGGCGGTCGGGTGGATCGCCGCCCTGGCCGACGCCCTCGCGTACGCCCACGCCGCCGGGGTGCTGCACCGCGACGTGAAGCCGGAGAACGTGCTCGTCGACGCCGACCACCGCCCGCACCTGACTGACTTCGGGCTGGCCCGGCAGGAGTCCGAGGCCGAGCGGATGACCCGCGACGGGAGCGTCACCGGCACCCCCGGCTACCTGTCCCCGGAGACCATCACCACCAACGGGCAGCGGTCGGACGCGGCCGCCGACCAGTACAGCCTGGGGGTGATGCTGTACGAGCTGCTCGCCGGGCGGATGCCGTTCGAGGGCACCGCCGACGTGGTGTACTTCCACACCGTCCACACCCCCCCGCCGCCCCTCCGCCGCCTCCGCCCGGAGGTGCCCCGCGACCTGGAGACCGTCTGCCTGAAGGCGATGGCGAAGGGGGCCGGCGACCGCTACGCCGGGTGCGGCGAACTGGCCGCCGACCTCGGCCGCTGGCTGGCCGGCGAGCCGGTGTTCGCCCGCCGCGAGTCGCTCCCCCGCCGGGCCGGGCGGTGGGTGGCGAAGGAGCCGCTGCTGTCCGCCGCCGTCGGGCTGGCGGTGCTCTGCCTGCTGGCGGTGGTGGGGGTGGCGGCGAACTCCGCCCGCCAACAGGCGGAACTGGCCGCCGCGGCCGACGCGGCCAAGGCCGACGCCGAGCGGGAGCGGGACGGGGTGCGGCGGCTGTCCGCCGAACTCTCTCGCCGGCTGTACGCCAGCAAGGTCCGCCGCGGGTGCGAGGCGATCAACGCCGGCGACTGGGCGATGGCCCGACAGGATTACGACGAGGCCGTCGCCCTGACCGCCACCCCCGGCCCGGAATTGGCCCTGCTCCGCCACCGCCTCCGCGAGCTGGACCGCTCCTTCCCCCTCCCCCTGTCGTTCGAGCCCGCCGCTCTCGGCGTCAGCCGCTCCGGGCAGTGGCTGGTGGCGACCGGCTCCGGCCGCCTGCTGCGGTGGGACATGACACTGCCGGACCCGAAGCCGGAGGAGTGGACGCTGCCCGACGACCAGGCGGCGGCGAACCGGCTGGTGGTCAGCCCGGACGGGGATCAGGTGCTGGTGTTCGAGGTGCCGGAGGACAACTCCGGACGGCCGGGGGGCCTCCGGGCACAACCGAACGAGGGGGCGGACACGCCCCCGGCGGTGGCCGTCTGGTCGAAGAGGAAGGTGTTCCCACTGCCCGACCACACCCCCGCCCTGACGGCGTTCGTGTTCACCGCCGACGGCGGGGCGGTGGTGGCCGGCGACGGCGGCGGCGGGGTGTGGACGTGGCCGGTCCGGAAGGGGGCGAAACTGGCCAGGCTGTTCACCCCGCCCGCCCCCACCCGGCCCGCCGCCGGCCCGTTGAACCCGCGGGCGATCACCCGCCTCGTCACCGCCGGTGGGGGCAAGGTGGCCGCCGTCGCCGCCGACTCTCAGGTGACGGTCTGGGACGGGAAGACCGCCCGCCGGCTGACCGAGACCACCGGCGGCGGGCAGGGGCAACCGCCCGCGTTCTTCCACGACCCGGATCACCTGCTCTACTTCACCGCCGCCGGCGACCGGCTGGAGGGGTTCGGCGGCACACCCGTGGGATGGAACTTGGCCACCGGCACTCGGGACGATTCACCCACCCCGGATCGGACGGCGGCGCTTCAGGCGGGCGGTGTGGCACTCCCCGCCGGGATGCTCGGCCACATCTCGACCGAGTACGGCGGGTTCGTCGTCGCCGCCGGCGAGAGCTTTTCCCGCGACCCGGTGGGGGATAAGGCACTTGCCGCCGTCGTCTTGCCCGGCGGCACCCGGTACGCCGTCGCCACCCGCAACCGGGTGCTGGTGCTGCGGGCGGCGTGCGACGGCCGCACCTTCGGGCGGGCGAACCAGGAGGACCGTCGTTTCGGCGACGACGCGGACGCCGGGGACGGGACCATTTCCGAGGCGGTGGAGGTGTCGGCCGACGGGCGGGTGGCGGTGGGCGTGCTGAACGGCAAACTGTGGGCGATCGACACCGCCACCGGAGAGCCGTTGGGGTCGGCGGCCGAGCCGGCCGGGGTGACCGCCCTCACCCTCTCGGCCGACGGCACGGTGCTGCTCGCCGGCACCGACAAGGGCGCGGTGCTACGGTGGGTGACGGCCGGGAAGGAGGGGTTCACCGGGCTGGTGCCGGCGGGCGGGGGCGGGGTGAAACTGCTGGAGTGGGTGTCCGCCCGCCGCTACCTGATCGGTCGGGCCGAGGGCGGGCTGGTGGTGCGAGACACCGAAGCGGCCGCCGAGGTCCCGCTCGGCGGTGCCGATGTCCCGGTGGCTCGGGCGGCGGTGTCGGCCGACGGGGCGGTGGCGGTCGGGGTGAGCGACGGCGGGAAGCTGTGGGCGTGGCGGCTCGACCGACCGGCCGCCCCGTCTTTCACCGCTGACGTGGGCGTGCGAGCGGTCGGGCTGGCCACCTCGGCGGACGGCCGACTGGCAGCGGTGGTGGGCGAGGACGGCCAGACGCACCTCGTGCCGATGTCGGGCGAGGGGAGGCGGCGGGTGGTCCGCGGCACCGACCTGTCCTGTCTGACGGCCGCCTTTCTGGGTGACGACCGCCTGATCACCCTCGACTCGTTCGGCCGGTGGGAGGTGTGGGACCTGAGCGGCGAGGAGGTGCTGTCGGTGTACACCGACTCGTGCGGGGAAGACGCCGAGAGCACCTCCGCGGCGACCGCCGGCGGGTGGTCCCCCGTTCGCCTGCGGGTGGTCACGGGCGGCAAAGCGGTCGTCGCCGTGCGGTCGACGGTGTCGGGGTTCGGGTGGTCCGTCCTGTCCCTCGACTGACCCCACGGCGGAGGCGCGTCATGATCGAACTGGAGGTGCTGACCGGCCCGAACGCCCCGCGGACGTTCCGCCTGGACGGGCACGTCACCTTCCTGCTCGGGCGGTCGCGGCAGGCCCACCTCCGCCTGTCGGACGCCGACGACGCCGTCTCCCGCCTGCACTGCCTGCTGGAGGCGAACGGGCCGGTGGCCAAACTGGTCGACCTGGGCAGTAGCAACGGCACCCTGGTGAACGGCCGGCCGGTGACCGCGTGTGAGCTGACCGGGGGCGAGACGGTGTGCGTCGGCCAGACGGAACTGCGGGTGCGGGTGACCGCCGACCCGCCGACCGCCGCCGCCCTGCCGCCGGTGAGCGAAGACCTGACCGCCCCGACCCGCCCAAGGTGGCCGGTCGGCCCGGCCCCGTGCCCGCTCTGCCCGACCGCCCCGCCCGAACTGGCCGCCGGCCCGGTCCACACCCTCTGCCCCGGCTGCCGGGCGGAGGTGGAAGGGCGGCCGCAGCCGTACCCCGGCTACTCGCTCGGTCGGGAACTCGGCCGCGGCGGGTTCGGGGCGGTGGCGGTCGGCGTGCGGCTCACCGACGGCCGGCCGGTGGCGGTGAAATCGCTGCTCGCGGCCGGCGGGGCGGACACGGTCCACGCCCGCATGTTCCTGCGCGAGCTGGACGTGCAGTGCCGGCTGAAGCACCCGCACGTCGTCCGCCTGATCGACCGCGGCGGGGGGAGTGACGGCACCCTGTTCGCGGTGATGGAGTACGTGCCGGGGGTGAACGCGGCGGCCGAGGTGCGGCGGGCGGGGCCGTTCCCGCTGCCGCGGGCGGTGCGGGCGGCCGACCACCTGCTCGCCGCCCTCGCCCACGCCCACGGCCTGGGGCTGATCCACCGGGACGTGAAACCGGGCAACCTGCTCCTCCAGCCGGCCCCCGGCGGGGAGGTCGGGCGGCTGGCCGATTTCGGGCTGGCGCGGGTGTACCAGGCGTCGCGGGTGAGCGGCCTCACCCTCACCGGCGAGACCCGCGGGACGGTGCCGTTCATGCCCCCCGAACAGGTGACCGACTTCAAACGGGTGACGCCGGCCGCCGACCAGTACTCGGCCGCCGCCACCGTCTACTTCCTGCTCACCGGCCGGTACGTGTACGAGTTCGCCGCCGCCGCCCCCGGCTACGCCGCCATCCGCACCCTGCTCGACGGTACCCTCATCCCGCTCCGCGACCGCCGCCCGGACGTGCCCGCGGCGGTGGCGGCGGCCCTCGAGCGAGCGCTCGCCCGGCGGCCCGACGAACGGTTCCCCGACGTGACCGCCTTCCGCGACGAACTGCTCCGCGCCGCCGGAGACCGCACTTGACCGACGCCGACCCGCTCACCGCCTACGCCGACGGCTGGACCGCCGACCGGTTCGCCGTCTGGCTGACCGCCCGCCAGGACGCTCCCACCGAAACGGTCGCGCGGGTAGCCGCCCACGACCTCGGCCTGCGGTGGGCGCGGGCGGAGCGGACGACGGCCGCCGACTACCTGGTGCTGGCCCCGCAACTGAACGGGCCGGACGGACCGCCGCTCGAACTGGTACGGGCCGAGTTCCAGGCGCGGTTGCACGCCGACCTGCTCGACGTGCCCCTGTTCGCCGCCGCCTACCCCGCACACCGCCAGCAGATCGAATCGTGGGACGCTACTCCGCCCACCCCGAACGACCGCCTCACCCGCGCCACCCGCCTGCTCACCCTGCCGGCCGCCGACACCGCCCCGGCCGCCACCGCTACCGAGGTGTCGCCGACACCGCCCGTCGCCCGCCGCCCAACGCTGGGGTGGCGAACACCGGCCGTCGGGCTAGCGGCGTTCCTGCTCGGCGTCGGACTCGCCTCGCTGTTCGCCCTGTGGCCGCGGGCCGAGCCGTCGCGGGCGGCTGACCCCCCGTCCACCGTCCCCGCCACGGCACCGCCGCCAGTGACCCGGCCGAAGCCCGCGGACGCGAAACCCGCCCGCAACCCGCCCGTCGGGTACGACGCCCTGCTGAACCTGGAAGACCTGCCGCTGCTGAGCGACGAGGTGGCGGACAAGGTGGGGCGGCCGCAGCCGACCGGCGGTGCGGTGCCCGTGGCCCCCGGCGAGCGCGTGCTGCTCGACGTGGACGGTCCCGGCGTGGTGACGCGGGTGTGGGCGACCGGCTCGCCCGGCCAGTTCCTGACCGACGACTGCCGACTGAAGTGGTACCTCGACGGGGCGGAAATGCCGGCCATCGACCTGCCCGCACGCCACTTCTTCGGGGGCGAGGGGGCGAATTACCCGTTCCTCCCGCCGCTCGCGGGGGTACTGCCCGGCGACCCGGACCGGCCGGGGGTCGGGGCGGTCGGGGTGGGGTACGTGCCCGTCCCGTTCGCCAAGCGACTGCGGGTGGTGGGACAGCGGATCGACGGCTACCACATCGCCTACCGCCGGCTCAAGGACACCCCGGCGGACACCTGGACGCCGGGGTGGGCGGAGTCCCAGCGGGCGAAGCACGACCGCATCGCCGCCGTGTGGGACAACCCCGGCCGGCGGCCGTGGCCCGATCACCCGGACGACCGCACGACCGCCGACAAGGGGGAGGTGCCGGCCGGCGAGGCGCGGGTGATAGAGCTGACCGGTCCCGGCGTGATCGACGAGGTGCGCGTGACACTCGCCCGCCCGCGGGCCGAACACCTGCGGCAGCTCGTGCTGTCGGTGCGGTACGACGAGGCCGACGGCCCCTCGGTGTCGGTTCCCCTTGCCGACCTGTGCGGCGGCGGGGACGGGACCGTTCGGCTGAACACCCTCCTCGCCCACCTGGACGCGGACGCGGCGGCCGTCTACTGGCCCATGCCGTTCCGCCGCGGGGCCACCCTCACGTTCACCAACGAGGGGCCGGAGGCGGTCGAGTTCCATTCGACGGTGCGGTGGCGGCCGGTGGCGGAGGAGGCGTTGGACGGGCGGGGGTACTTCCACGCCCGGTACGCCGTCCGCCGGGTCGGGCCGCGGGCGGGCGATACCGCCGTGTTCGCGGCGACCGGCGGGCGGGGGAAACTGGTCGGCGTGTCGGCCGGGTTCCAGTCGCTGGCGGGGGATCGGCGGCTTACCTTCCTCGACCGGGCGAGCCGGCTGACGGCCGACAACGACCCGGTGGGGAGCGTCTGGCAGTCCGACGTGACCTCTTTCTTCGGCGGGGCGAACCGCTGGGACGGCGGCGGGCGGCAGGCGGCCGGGCCGCTCGGCGGGCTGGCCCACCGCGACACCGCCCGCGGGCTGGTGGAGGCGTGCCGCTGGCTGGTGCCGGACGCGGTGCCGTTCCGCCGGTCGGCACGGTGGACGTTCGACGACCCCGGTGCGGACGGGCCGGTGCGGGGCGGCGGGGTGGTGATGTACTACCTGGACACCGCCACCGGGCAACCGCCCCCGCCCCCGCGGGAGGTCCGCCGCGGCACCCGCCCGGAGGTCGGCACCGCGGTCAACGTGTTCGGGTGCGAGTTGGAACCGCAGGCGGTGGTCCACCCGGCCGCCGCCGACCGCAACCGCCTGCCCGCCCGGGTGGACGCCGAGCCGCTCTCGTCCGCCCACCCCGACCTGCCGGCCGCCCGCGGGCTGGTGTACCGCGCCACCCTGCGGGCCGGCGAGGCGATGGAGGCCACGATGCGGGTGCTGGCCGACGACGAGTACACCCTCATCCTGCTGGTCAACCGCGGGCCGGGGTTCGGCAAGGTGCGGGTGCAAGTGGACGACAAACCGGCGGGCGGGGAGGTCGACCTGTCGGCTCAGGTGTACTCCCCCTGGCAGCCGGTGTCGCTCGGCAAGTGGACGCTCGCCCGCGGGCGGCACCGGGTGCGGTTCGTGGCCGACGCCGACGCCACCGTCGAACTGTCCGGGGTTACCGCCGCGTCCGGCTCACCCGTGGTGCCGGCCTGGCACGCCTGCGGCACCTGGGACTGCCGCTCCGCGGCCGAGTGGGATCAGAAACTGCCACCCGAGACCAACCCCGACCCGGTCGCCGCCTACGACCGCCCGGGCGAGCAACCGGCCAAGTGGGTGGAGGTGAACCGGCCGCACGTCACCTTCACCGGCGGGTGGAAGGTGGGGTACGGGCTGGCGTACGTCCACGCCCGGGAAGACACACTCACCTGCGGGTTCCTCTCGCAGGACGACAGCGCGAAGGTGTGGGTGGGGGACGAGTTGGTTCACGACCTGTGGGCGCACAGCGACCCGAGCAAGGAGCAGGGGCTGTTCGCCGTGCGGCTGAAAAAGGGGTGGAACCGCCTGCTGGTGAAGTGCGGCAACTGGGACGGCGACTTCGGCTTCCAGCTCCGCCTCGCCGACCCCGGTCAGAAGTTGAAGTACGCCCTCAAGCCCGACTGACCGCGGGCACCTCCGCCGACATCACATTTTTTTCCCGCTCTCGCGCAGCGACCGCCCTCGCACCCCCTACCTGGGGTGGCGGCCGCCGTCCGCCGTGTGCCCGTTCCCCTCACATCCGCCGAGGTCGTCATGCGCCCCGTCCCGCCGCTCGCCCTCACCCCCCTCGAACCCCGCGAGGTGCCCGACGCCACCCCCGTCTTGCCGCAAGTCGTCGTCGCCCCGGCCGACACCGTGCGAGAGACCCGCGACGCCGGCGGGAAAATCGACCACGCCCAGGTGCTGAAAGTCCAACCCGACCGCCCGGTCGAGGTGTCCGGGGAACTCACCATGCAGCCGGGGGCGAAGCCGAAGGAGCGGCGGGCGGACATCGACATGTATAAGTTCGACGTGCGGGCCGGACAGGTGATCGGGTTCGACGTGGTCCGCGGTCAGGGCACCCCGGACCTGCTGGTGCGGGTGATCGGCCCCGGCGTGGACATCCGTCACGGGTTCGCCGAGCGCCCGGCCAGCCGTTCGCCCCTGCTCCTACACCGGTTCGAGCAGGCGGGGGTGTACACCCTCATCGTCACCGCCCTGCGGAACGACCATTACAACTTCCGCACCGGGGACACGCTGGTGCTGAAACAGGGGCAGCGGGCGGACGGGCTGACCGGCAGGTACGCCGTCCAAATGGCCACGACGGATGTGACGGCGGTGTCGGCGGAGGTGGTGCCGGGGTCCGGCCTGCGGGTGAACTACCGGCTGGGCGGGTACGGGCTGAACGACAACCTGTGGGTGGGGGTGTACCGCTCGGCGTCGCCGGTGTTCGACCGGGCGTCGGCCGAACTGGTGCAGCCGCAGTTCACCACCAGCGCCTACGCCGACGACGGGAAGCCCGGCGACCACCAGTTCAACGTCGCCCTGTTCCCGAACGAAGGCGCGACCGCCGCCCGCCCGTACCTGTTCGTGGCGTTGGACGACCCGCCGATCCCCTATGCGACAGTCGGGGCGGGGGCTGGGCGGTTCCGCGAGCCGAACGAGACGGACAACGTGGTACTGGTCGGCGGGTTGGCCGACGTCCGCACTTCCGCGGCCTTCACCGAAGACGGTAGCGGGGTGACGGTGCGGTACGCGGTGGAGAACGCCGCCCTGCTCGCCCCCGTCCGGTTCGGGCTGTACCGCTCCGCCTCACCCACGTTCGAGCGGGCGGGGGCGGAGTTGATCGGCACCGCCGCGCCCGGCACAGACTCCGCCGGCCGGCCGGCCCAGGAATTGGGCGATCATGAGGTGACGGTGAGCTTCGGTCAGCCGCCGCGGGGCACCGCCGAGAAGCCGTACCTGTTCGTGCTGGCGGACGTGCCGGCCGACCCGGCCGACCCGTCGCCGGTGGGGGCGGTGATGGAGCCGCGGGAGGACAACAACGCCCAGCCGCTCGGCCGCATCACCCTGGCGCAACTGTCGGCGGTGATGGGCCGAGACCGCCGCGGGCAGCCGGACGCCACCTTGGATCGATATCTGGACGCGGTCAACCGCACGTTCGGCGAGTTCGGCATCGTCACCTACAAACGTCAGGCGGGCTTCCTGGGCCAGGTGCGATGGGAGACGAAGGGGGTCGTCGCCGCGGACGGGGCGGGCGGGCTGCGGCGGCTGGAGGAGTACCTGAACTACACGCCGGAGCGGATGCTGGCGGTGTTCGGCGCGTTCAAGCGAGGGGAACTGGCGAACGCCACTCGTGCCGAGCGGCTGGAGAAGGCCAAGACGTTCGCCGGCAGGCCGGAGGCGCTCGCCAACTTCGTGTACGCCGGGATGAACGGGAACCGGGACGAGGCGAGCGGGGACGGGTGGAAGTACCGCGGGCGTGGGTTCAAGCAAATTACCGGGGAGAGCAACTACAAGGAGGTGTCTCAAGTCCTGTACGGGGACGAGACCACCCTGCTCGACAACCCCGATTCGGTTGCGACTGATCCGCTGGTCGCGGCCCGGACCGCGGGGGCCTTCTGGCACCTGCGGGGCATGAACGCGGTGGCCGACGTGTACTCGGAAAACCCGAAGTCGGATGACGAAACCCTCGCCGCCGTCAGCCTCAAGCTGTCCAAAATCGTCAACCAGTACGACACGAACTCGTTCCCAGGCCGCCAACAGTATTTCGCCACCGCCCTCCGCATCCTGCGGCCGGCCACCGCCGTCGCACGCGACCTGCCGCTCGACCCGCCCCCGCCGCTCCTGCCGGCGGCGGTCAGCGGGTTCGTGTACGCGGACGCCAACAGGAACGGGACGAAAGACGCCAGCGAGGCGGGCATCCCCGGAACGGCGGTCGTCCTGCACGGGGCGAACGTCGCCCGCACCGCCACCACCGACGACAGCGGGTTCTACCGCTTCGGCGGCTTGGTCGGCCCCGGCCCGTACTCGCTCACCGGACTGCAACCGGCCGGGTACCAGGACGGCACCGACACCCCCGGCACCCTCGGCGGGGTGGCCGCGAACGACACCATCGCCGGCATCCCGTTCGTCGCCGGACGCGAGTCGGTGAACAACAACTTCGGCGAGGTGCCGCTCGCCCCGCGGCTCGCCCCCCCGCCCACCGCCCCGGCGACGGCCGCCGCGGCCGACGAGCGGATGGTGCCGAAGGGCATCCAGGCGGTCCTCCTCTCCCGCTGGTCGGCGGAGAGCGTGGGCAACCTGATTGCCGTGCTGAAAGAGCAGCCGGCCGACGCCCCGCCGGTGGAGATCGCGTTCGCCGCGAACTACGGCGACGCCGGCAGCCGGTACACCAACATCCGGCGGGTGATCGACGAACTGGTCGCCGCCGGGCGGGGGGTGCGGGTGACGGTCCACCTGGGCTTCCACACGCGTGGGGACGTGGCGACCGACTCCGGACTGAAGAAGCACCTGGGCGGGCTGGCCGAGGGGCTGAACTCTTTCCTCGCCACCGCCGACCCGCCCGGCGGCGGGGGGCGACCTGCCCCGCTCGACACCCCCGGCGTGTCGTTCGTGGTCAGCCCGTCGCTCGAAGACAACTTCCGCACCTACGACGACTTCGCCGCCGCCGCCCGGCTGGTGGCCAGCAAGTTCACCGCCGACACCCTCGGCCGGCTCACCTTCCGCCGCTCGTCCGTCCACGGGGAGGAGGAAAACAAGGACCGCCCGGTGGCCGCCGACGTGCCCGGCCGGAAGGAGTTGAAGCGGGTGCGGTCGTCCGACGGGACCGCCGACCTGACGCTCCCGCTGGAACACGAGTACCACGGGCTGGCGGACGACGCGAAGGGGTATGGGGTGTTCTCGAACGACGGGGTGTTCGTCCGCTCGGCCGGCGATCTGGACGGGAACGGCGTCAAAGACGAGTCGAAGAAGACCGCGAACGCGGACGGGTCGGGGACGACGAAGAAGCCGAGCCTGGACGAGTGGCTGGACGGGAAGCCGAAGTCGGTGCGTACGTCCTTGCTCTGGCGGCCGTCGTACAACCTGTTCGCCGAAACCGCCGGCAGCGGGTTCGACGTAGACGGGTACGCCCGCCCGAAGTTCAAGAGCGGGTCGCAGAAGGGGAAGGAGATCCCCCCCGGCCAGCGGAACGAGACGGCGGAGACCGGGTTGGCGTTCGACCACCTGGAACAACAGGTGCTCCGCAAGTTCCTCGGCCTGCCGCTGGTGAAGAAGGACACCCTGCCCCGCGACCTGGCCGCCCCGCCGGCTGTTCCGCCGCCCGCTCCGGCACCGGTGCCGCCCACTCCGGTTCCGGTGTCCCCCCCGCCTACCCCCGTCTCGCCCCCGCCGGTTTCGGTGTCGCCCCCGCCGGCTGCGGCCCCGACACCCCCGGCCACCCCGGCCAACCTGCGGGCGGCAAACGTGTGGGCGCGGGCGACCGACCTGAACTGGGATGACCGGAGCGGGGGTGAGACCGAGTTCCGGGTGGCGGTCAGTCGGGACGGCGGCCGCACATGGGAGAACGTCGGGGTGGCCGGGGCGAACGCCACCGGCCTGCGGGTGAGCGGGTTGTTGCCGAACACCCGCTACCTGTTCAAGGTGCGGGCGGCCAACGCCGGCGGGTACTCCGACTACTCCAACACCGTCACCCTCACCACCCGTCGGGCGTGAGCGGAGAACGGCCGGCGGTCGGCGGGTCACCCCTCGGTCAGCCAGCCGCGGCCGAGGGCGTACCGCACCAGGTCCACCCGGCTGTGCAGGCCGAGCTTCTCAAGGCTGCGGGCCTTATAGGTCTCCACCGTCTTGACGCTCAGTTTCAGCCGGGCGGCGATCTCCTTGTTCGAGTACCCCAGGGCGATCTGCCGCACCACCTCCGCCTCCCGCTCACTCAACTCCACCCCCTCCGCCCCGTCCGCTCCCACCACCGACCCGGCTACCGCCGGGTCGATGTACGTGCCACCGCCGGCCACCGCCCGCACCGCCCGCACCAGTTCCACCGGGGCGGACCGTTTGATCACGTACCCGCTCGCGCCGGCCGCCAGCATCCGCTGGATGTACCCGCGGTCCTCGTGCGCGCTCAGGGCGACCACCATCACGTCCGGGTGCGACTGGCGGACGCGTTCGGCCACCTCCGGCCCGCTCAGCCCCGGCATGGACACGTCTAGCACCAGCACCGCCGGGGCCAGGTCGGCCACCAGCGCCACCGCCGACGGCCCGTCCGCCGCCTCCCCGACGACCGCCATGCCCGGCTCGGCGTCGAACAGGGCCTTCAGCCCCGCCCGCAGGAGCGCGTGGTCGTCGGCCAGCACGATCCGCAACTCAGTCATTGGGATCTCCCGCGATGACGAAGCGGGCGAACACGGTGGTCCCCCCGCCGTCGGTCGTTTCCACCTCGAGCGTCCCGCCCGCCAGTTCCACCCGCTCCCGCATGCCCACCAGCCCGAGCCTGCCGGGGGCGACGGCCGCCGGGTCGAACCCGACCCCGTCATCCTCCACCGTCACCGTCACCTGCCCGCCCGGGCGGGCCACCGTCACCCCCACCCGCGTCGCCCCGGCGTGCTTCTGCACGTTGGTGAGCGACTCCTGCACCATGCGGTACACCGCCGTCTCCACCTCCGCCGGCAGACGCCCGGCGTCCAGCCCGGCGGACTGGAGCTGCACCGGCACCCCGGTGCGGGCCGACCAGTCGGCGGCCAGTTGGGCCAGGGTCGGCCCCAGCCCGAAGTCGTCCAGGGCGGTCGGCCGCAGCCGTACCGCCAGGGCGTGCGTCTCGCGGGCGAGGGTGTCGGCCAGCCGCTGCACCTCGGCCAACTGGTCGCCGGCGGTGGGCGGCAGGCCGGGGGTGCGACGGACGGCCGCCACCGCCAGCGCGAGTGCCGCCTGCAGTTGGCCGAGGGTGTCGTGCAGGTCGCGGCTCACCCGCCGCCGCTCGTCCTCCTGGGCGGTGGCCAGCCGCCGGGCGAGGGACCGCCGCCGGCCCATCTCCCCCGCCAGGGCGTCCAGGGCGGCGGACAGTTCGGCCGTCCGCTGGGCCACCCGCCCCTCCAGCGAGTCCCGCGTCCGACGCAGCTCGTCCTCGGCCAGTTTGCGGGCGGTGATGTCCCGGGCCACCCCGTACACCCGCACCACCCGCCCGCCGGAGTCCACCTCCGGGCGGGTGCGGTACTGCGACCACGTCACCCGCCCGTCGCGGGCGACGTGCCGCAACTCCCCCTCGATCGTCTCCCCGCCGAGCAGGCGGGCCATCTGCCGCCCGGCCTCCGCCCGGTCGTCCGGGTGGACGACCGCCGCCCACCCGCCCGCCGCCATCAGGTCGTCGGGGGTGTACCCGAGCCGGCGGGTGAACCCGTCGCTCACCACCTCCGTGACGGCCGTCCCGTCCGCCTCCACCCGGGCGGTGAACCACCAGTCACTGCCCAGCCCGGCCACCACCCCGAGCAGCCCCCGGTTCGCCCGCAACTCCCCCTCCGCCTTCGCCCGCTCGACCGCCGCCCACGTCCACTCGGCCGTCTTCTCCACCAACCCCACCTCGTCGGCCGTCCAGTCTCGGGGGGCAGCGGAGTGTACGGCGAGGATGGCGACCAGCCGGCCGCCCTTCACCAGTGGGACGCCGAGTGCCGCCCGGATGCCGGCCGCGGCGTGCGCCGCCCGTTCGGCGGACGTGAAGCGGGGGTCGGTCTGGGTGTCGCGGAAGACGATCCGTCCGCCGTCGCGGTAGGTCCGCATCACCCACCGGCCGAACCGGGCGGCCGAGTACGCACCGTCGGGCAGCGGCGCCACCCCCCGCTCGTACCCCTTGGTGACGATCCAGTCGTCGCCCTCCACCTCGGCGTAGAAGGCGCGGTGCACCCGCAGGTGTTCGCCCAGCACGCCGGCCGCGGCCACCTTCACCTCCCGCGGGTCGGCCAGCGGGCGGAGGGCGTCGCTCAGTTTCGCCCGGAAGGCGTCGCGGGCCGCCGCCCGCCGCAGCTCGGTCGTCTCGTAGAAGTAGCACACCACCCCGAACCGCCCGTCCGGCAGTGGCACCCGTGCGATCCGCCAGTCGTAGCTCTCCACCTGCGGGACGTCGTGCCGCCGCTCGGTGGTGTCGGCCGAGTGGTACGGGTCGCCGCTGGCCAGGGTGTGACGGAAGCGGGCGACCGCCTCGGACGCGAACGGCTCCGGCCAGATCACCCGCAGCACCTCGGCCAGGTCGCGGCCGAACAGCGGGCGGACGCTGGCGAACACCTTCTCCGCCCCGACGCTCGCCTCGGCCACTCGGAAGTCGGCGTCCACCAGGTACACCCCGAACGGGGCGTTGCGGACCAGCCCCAGGAAGGTGGCGTGGCCGCGGCGGAGTTCGGCCTCCGCCTTCGCCCGCTCGACCGCCGCCCAGGTCCGCTCCCCCACCTCCCGCACCAGCCCCACCTCGGCCGCCGTCCACACCCGCGGCCGCGAGTCCGTCACGCACAGCACCCCGACCAGCACTCCGTTCTTCACCAGGGGGGCGTTCACGTGCGCGGCGATCCGCAACGCGGCGAGCGCCGGCCGGTCGGCCTCGGGCACCAGCGGGGAGGCGGTCACGTCCGCCAGCGCGAGCAACTCGCCCCGCCGCATGGGCGGGATGGCCCAGCCGAAGTCGGCCACCCGGTTCTCGCCCGCCAGCGACGGCGATCCCGCTCGGGTGT
Source organism: uncultured Fimbriiglobus sp. (assembly GCA_964390195.1). Taxonomy (GTDB): domain Bacteria; phylum Planctomycetota; class Planctomycetia; order Gemmatales; family Gemmataceae; genus JALHQU01. Next base: position 24,533 of record CAYMHO010000040.1, read on the forward strand.
GGCAGTGGCGGACGCGGGCGGTGCCGGTCGCGTCCGCCACCTCGACGTAAAAGGAGCGGTCCACACCCAGGTGTTCGCCCAACAGCCGACAGGCGACGGCCTGCGCCTCCGCCGGGTCGGCTAGCGGGCGGAGCGAGTCACTCAGAGCCAACAGAAACGCCGAGCTGGGGTCGGCCGGCGGGGGCGGGGGCGTGGTCATGGCGTCATTTCAGGCATACGCACCCCGTCAGGCTACACCGCCGTTTGATGCGAGACGTGTCAGGGATCTCCCGACACGAGCACGGGGCGGTTCACCGTGCCGGGGCTGGGTGATCAAGTCGGCTCCCCACTGGCTGAGGTGCGGCCGGCGCGGTCGTCGATGCGGCCGAGTTTGTGCTCGATGACCCGCCGGGCCTTCTCGACCGCCCCGTCCACCGCCTCGTCCACGTCCGCCGCCCGGTGGTCGGCCGCCACCGCGGGCAGGCCGGCGAGGTGGACCTCGACCGTGCACCGCACGTCGATCCCGCCTTTGCCGGCGTTCGTGTCTTCTAGATACACCTCGACCCGGCGGAGGCGATCGCCCAGGCGTTCGAGAAACGCGGCGTCGGTCGTCGTCTGCACGGCGTCGGCCAGCCGGTCACTGTTGGTGAAGTGGTTGTCCGTTCGCAGTTGGAAAAGCATGGCACGCTCCGGAGTAGTCGAATCGGCAGTGCATTCAGCGTGCCAGTCGTAGTACCCACGTCCGGAAAGCTCCTGACACGGTTCGAGGAACTCCCCTTCAACCCCCTGCCCTTCGGGTGCTCATGATGACACGAACCCAAGACCCATCTCACGGACGGGAGACTCAGCCGCCCCTCGCCGGCCGGACCGGCGGGGAACGGTGCATCCCACGGGGAGCGGACCGATGGAACACGTTCGAGCCGACGGCGGCCGCCGGGTGCTGGTCGCCCAGGCGGTGGCGGACGGGCTGGTCCAGCGGTTGTCCGACAGCGGGTTCGAGGTGACGACTTGCCCGCCGGCGGACACGGCGACCGTGGCGGACCGTGTTCACCCGCACCTGATCTTGATGGACGTGCCCGCGGCCGACGGGTGGGAGCAGGTGCGGCGGGTGCGGGAGCGGGCCGGGCGGGTGTGGCTGTTGGCCCTGATCGGATGGGAGGCCATGGCGTCCGCTCCCCCCGCCGACGGGTGTGACGGCCACCTCGTGCGGCCGGTGAGCGCTGACGAGATCGCCTGCCTGCTCGACGCCGAAGCGTCGGAGGTCGCCCCCTGCGGGTGCTCGTGACCGGCCGACACCTCCAGATCAGCCCAGTGACGCCCCGACTCGGCCCTCCCATCAGCCACCTCTTCTCGGCCCCACCCACCCGGCGACACCTGGCCGCGTCCACTCCGGGGGTACACTACCCGTGCCCGCGGGAGCACGACTCCTTCGGCCCGTCACCCGTCCGGAGGCGCCATGTCGCGCATCACCCGTCGCACGTTCGCCGCCACCGCCGCGGCCGGCCTCGCCACCTCCGCCTTCGCCGCCGACCGCGTGTTCGGGGCGAACGACCGCGTCCGCCTCGGGTTCATCGGCCTGGGCAACCGCGGCGACCAGGTGCTCGACGCCTTCCTGTCGCACAAGGACGCCGAGGTCGCCGCCGTCTGCGACATCTACCAGCCGTACCTCGACTTCGCCGCGAAAAAGATCGGCACCAACCCGACGCAGTTCAAGGACTACAAGAAGCTGCTGGAGGTGAAGGACCTGGACGCAGTCGTCGTCGTCACCCCGGACCACTGGCACGCCCTGATGACGGTGGACGCCTGCAAGGCGGGCAAAGACGTGTACTGCGAGAAGCCGCTTTCGCTGTACGTGGCCGAGGGGCGGGCGATGGTGAACGCGGCCAGAGACAACAAGCGGGTGGTGCAGTGCGGCATCCAGCGGATGAGCAGCGCGATGGCGGCGGAGGCGGCCGAGGTGGTCCGCTCCGGGGGCATCGGCAAGGTGACGGTGGTGCGGGCCTTCCACGTGCAGAACGAGTGGCCGAAGGGGATCGGCCGCCCCGCGGACGGCAACCCGCCCGAGGGCTTCGACTGGGACGCATGGACCGGCCCGGCGAAAATGCGGAAGTACAACAAGAACCGCACCTTCTACCGCTTCCGCTGGTTCGACGACTTCTCCGGCGGGCAGCTCACCAACTTCGGCGTGCACTACCTGGCTCAGATTCACCGGGCGCTCGGGGTGGACGCGCCGAAGGCGGTGGCGGCCATTGGGGGCAAGTTCGCCGACTACGACAACCGCGACGTGCCCGACACGATGGAAGTGATGTGGCACTACCCCGGCGACACCCTCGTGACGTTCTCGCAGTTCAACGCCACCGGTGCCCCGCCGGCCGCCCGCCCGTGCGAGATCGAGTTCCGCGGGACGAAGGGGACGATGTACTTCTCCACCAGCGGGTACGAGGTGGTGCCGGAGTCGATCACCCCGAACGAGTTCGCCGCCCGCACGCCGGTGGACCGCACGATTGAAAAGGGCTGGCGGACGGGGGCGAAGACGGAGATCGAGCCGAAGAAGGTGGCCGGCAAGGTGCTCGACGCCGACCACGCCCGCAACTTCCTCGATTGCGTGAAGTCGCGGAAGACGCCGACGTGTGACGTGGAGTACGGCCACCGCGTGACGACGGCGGCGCTCGTCGCCGGCATCGCCCACCGCACCAAGTCGCTGCTGACGTGGGACGCGAAGGGCGAGCAGTTCGCCGACAACGCTGCCGCCAACAAACTGCTCACCCCCGAGTACCGCAAGCCGTACAAGTTCCCCGGCTGAACCCGCCTGTTGTAGCCGGCCTCTGTGAGGCCGGTCCGGCCGGGGTCACAGACCCCGGCGACAGCAAGATCATCGCTCCTGCCCGAAGTAGTCGTGCAGCACCCGGGCCAGCCCGCCGCCGTAGGTCTGCCAGTGCTTGGCCGTCGGGTGTTCCTTCAGCCCGGCGATCCAGTGGCAGTTGAACTCGTGGACGGCCGCGTCGATGCCGAACCGCTGGAAGAAGCCGTCCGCGAGTGTGAAGGTGGTCGCGGCGGCGGTCGGCTTGGTGCTCCCCTCGGTGAACCAGGTGTGTTTGCGGAGGAGCGTTTCGAGCTTTTCCATCTTCTCTGCACTTGTCTTACCGTCGAGCATCGCCGGGCGGGGGTAGTGCAGTTTCCCGTTGCCGTCGTTGTGCAACTCCAGCGCGAGCGCCGGCCGCCGCCCCGCCTTGATCTGCTTGTTCAGCCACGCCTCCAATGCCGCGTTCTCCGGAGTCAGTTTCTCGTCCGCCGGCTTATCCCACCCGCGGTTCAGGTCGATGCCGTTCAGGTTGAACCGCGTCCGCCCCTTCGCCACCCCGTCCTTGTTCGCCATCGGCAGCAGCCACAGGCAGTACCGCCCGCGAAACGCCTTCGCGTCGGCATCGTCCTGAAGCAGCCGGTCGGCCAACCCCTGAGCCACCCAGTTGCCGCCGGCCTCCCACGGGTGGGCGCGGGCACGGACGAACACGTGGTTCGCGGCGTCCGCATCCCCGATCCGCACGACTTCCAGGTCTCGCCCCTCGGCCGTCTTGCCGATGGTGGTCACCTCGGCGAGCGGGTTCTTCTTCACCCCCACCAGCCAGCGGTCAAGGTCGGACAGCCGATACGGTTCCACCCGTGCGACGTACATCCGCGGGCCGGCCATCTTCAGGTCGAGTTGCACCCGGTTGTCGGGCAATGAACGCGTCGCCACCGGCGTCCACGTCTTACCGTCGGGCGAAGTGACGACCGCCTTCAGTTCGCCGGCCACCGACCCCGGCTTGCCGTTGTACACGTTCAGGATGTTCTTGAATTCGAGCGTGACGTCCGAACCCTGTTTCGCTTCCACGGCGAAGTGGATGTGCCCCGCCGCCCGGTTGCCACCGCTCCGCTCGTGGTCGTACGTCATGTGGACGTTCACCACCCCGTCGTCGCACGTCTCGTACCACACCGGCGAAGCGTTCTCGAACCCGCTGTCGATGAACACCGCCGGATCGACGCGGACCGCCTTCGGCTGCTCCACAGCCTCCGTCGGGCGGTGGCGGGCGACCATCGAGTGGAAGTCGCCCAGGTTCCACGGCCCCATCACCGGCCGCCCCAACTCCACCTCCGCCACGGCGACGGTGCCCCACTCGTCGGCCTTCGCCAGCACCTTGCCGCTCGGGTCGAACACGGCCGACAGCATCCACCCGTCCTTCGGGGCCATGAACGTGCTGCTCACCACGTGCACGCGGTTCTCGGCGGCGCGGGCCTTCGCCAACTGCGGGTCGCACCCCCACACCGGCCACGCGATCACCTCCGCCCCGCGGTTGCTCAACTCGCGGGCCACTTCGGGGAAGAAGCCGTCGTAGCAGACCATCAGCCCGACCTTACCGATCTTCGTGTCGAATACGGGGTAGTCCGATCCGGGGGCGACCCCGCGTTCCACCTCGGCGTGCGGCAGGCACACCTTGCGGTACTTGCCGATCAGCTTGCCGTCCGGGCCGAGCAGCACCGCCGTGTTGAACACCAGGTGTTTCTCGCGTTCGTAAACACTCAGCACGACGTGCGTGCCGTGCTTCTTGGCAAGTGCGCCAAAGAGTTCGGTCGTCTGACCGGGAACCGCCTCGGCCACCTCGTGCGGCAACTTCTTCACGTTCACGTAGGGGATCGTTTCGCCGAGCACCACCAGATCGGCCTTCTGCTTGGCGGCCTCGGCGATGAGCGGCGCGTACTCCTCGCAGTTGGTCTTGGGAGACTTGCCGGTCGGCTTGTAGTGAACGGCGGCCAGCCGGACCGTTCGCGGCGGCGGCGGTTCAGTCTTCGACAGTTCCACACCAGCCCACTCGACCCGTCCGCCGGGCGCCCATTGCAGGTGCAGTTCAACCACGGCTTTCGTCGCCTTCGGTGGCACGCGGTACACACCCGCCACTGTCGTCCACCCGTCGGCATCCGTCGCGCCGTCCGCCGGGTGTTCCGGCTCGGCCGACGGCGTGTGCCCCAGTTCCTTCACCCGTTCTTCCGGCACGGCGGCGGACACCATCTTCCCGGCGTCGTCGGTCCACCGCACGCGAACGAGGCAACTCCGCCGAGGGTCGGCCACACCCCGCGTCTTGCGAACGATTCCGACCCGCACCCACGTGTCGCCGGTCACGGGGTACTCCTTCTCCACCCACCCCTGGAGTCCCGCGCGTTGGTCGTGGGTGATGATGAATCCCCCGGACCGCCGCGGCCCGCCGGCCGGGTCGTAGGCAAACGTCGGGCGAATCTCATCCCGCGGCGAGCGGGCCGACCACCCGGCCGGCAGGCCGTCCGACTTCGGGGCACGCACGGGGTCATCGGACCGTACGGGGTGTACGAGGAGCGTGGCGACGAGGACGGCCAGCAGGGTGAGCGAACGAGATGTGGCAGACACGCTACCTCCGGTGCGAACGGTGGCGGTGGAGGGGGAAACGAACGGCGGGTGACGATCACTTCTTCCGCCGCAGGGTGTCGATCTGCTCTTGCAGTTTGGCCGCGTCGGTTTCGGCGGTGCCGAGTGGTTGCGGCTCGACCGTCTTCTCTCGCGTGTACCCGACGTGCTTCATCCACGCGGCCGACCGCTGCGCCCGCTTCTGATCGACCAGCTTGAACAGCGGGTCGGCCTTGATCGTCGCCACCGTGTCGTCCGGCACCTTCACCCCGAACGCCGTCAGGATCGTCCGGGCGACGAGCAGGTGGCCGTCGTCGCCGTAGTGGACCTTGTCCTTGGCGAACGGCTCGGTGCGGGCGTCGCGGGCCTTCCGCATGGCGGCGTGCAGGTCGATCACCGTCACCCCTTCCACTTTAAGCTCGGTCAGCCACTTGGCGTAGGCGGTCATCACCGCGTCGTAGTCGGTCTCGTCCTTCTTCGGGGTGTGGTCGTAAATCGGCGGGGTGACGAGGAACACCCGCTTCACCCCGCCCTCCTTGCATCGGTCGATCAGCTTCGTCACCCCCTTCTGGAAGGCGGCGAAGCGGTCTTTGTCGAGCGGAAGGTAGATGCCGTCGTTGATGCCGTAGCAGGCGAACACCACCTCCGGCTTGGCCTTCTCCAGCACGCGGCCGAGCCGCTCGAACAGGCACGGGCGGGGGAACTTGCCGCCGGCGTGCCCGTCCTCGCTCAGCCCGGACAGCGTCTCGCTCGCCAGCCCGAGGCCGATCACGTCGAACGACTTCTCGACGTGCAGTTTGTCCAGGTAGTACGACAGGAACGACACGTACCCGCCGGCCTGGGTGTTGCTGTCGCCGAGGACGACCACCCGCTTGCCGGCGAGCGAATCCACGTCCTGAGCGAATAGCGGAGGGGCGAGGGCCAGGCAGACGGCGAAGGTGAGTGCGATCCTGGTCATGGGCTTCTCCCGTGCGAAGGTGCGGGTCATCATACCGCCCGGCGGCTTCACCAATCGCAACTTGCACCGGCCTTCGAAGTGGGGTGCAATGGGGCCACCATTCACCACCGCTCGCCGATCATGAAACACCTCTCCGCACTCCCTCTCGTACTGCTGCCGCTACTCGCAGCCACGGCCGCCGACCCGCCGAAGAAGGCGCTCCCGTTGCCCGGCGAGGTGTTCGACCTGTCCGGCCGCACCGCCTTCCTCATCCCGGCGAACGCCGACCCGCACGCCGCGACGAAACCGTGGGTGTGGTACGCCCCGACACTGCCGAACCTTCCCGGCCCGGAGGAGGCGTGGATGTTCGAGCGGTTCCGGGCGGCCGGCATCGCGGTGGCGGGCATCGACGCGGGCGAGTCTTACGGCAGCCCGGCCGGGAACAAGGTGTTCGACACGCTGCACGCGGAGATGACCCGGCGCGGGTACTCCGCGAAGCCGGTGCTGCTCGGCCGCAGCCGCGGCGGCCTTCAGACCCTCTCGTGGGCGGCGGCCAACCCGGACAAGATGGGCGGGTTCGCCGGCATCTACCCGGTGTGCGACCTGGCCAGTTACCCCGGCGTGGCGAAGGCGGCGGGTGCCTACGAGCTGAAGGCGGAGGAACTGGAGCGGCGGTTGAAGGAGTTCACCCCGGTGGACCGGTTGGCGGGGCTGGCGAAGGCGAAGGTATCACTGTTCGCCATCCACGGCGACGTGGACAAGGTGGTCCCGCTGGAGGCGAACAGCGGGCGGTTGAAGGAGCGGTACAAGGAACTCGGCGGTTCGATGACGCTGATCGTCCCGCCGGGACAGGGGCACAACATGTGGCCGGGGTTCTTCCGGTGCAAGGAATTGGTGCAGTTCGTCATCGACCATACCGGGGTCGGGCTACGGATCGAATCACCAGAGCCGTATCAGGTGGTGCAGCGGGGCACGAAGAACGTCGGCACGATCCGGGTGCGGGGCAGGTTCGGCGATCTGGCGAAAGCCGCTGACGGGATGGAGTACCGCCTCGGTGCGGACGGCAAGCCGGGTGAGTGGAGGAAGCTCGATGCCACACTGAAGGGCAGCGGGTTCGAGGCGACCATCGAGGTGCCAGCCGGCGGTTGGTACACGCTCGGCGTGCGGGGACTGGTGAAGGGCAAGCCGGTGGCCGAGGCGAGTGTGGAACGGGTCGGCGTGGGCGAGGTGTTCGTCGTCGCCGGGCAGTCGAACTCGGCCAACCACGGGGCGGAGAAGCAGGCCACGAAGACGAAACGGGTGAGCGCGCTGGGAGAGTCCGGTTGGCAACTCGCCGACGACCCGCAACCGGGCGCGAGCGGCACCGGCGGCAGCTTCCTCCCGCCGTTCGGCGACGCGATGGCCGAGAAGTTCGGCGTGCCGGTCGGGCTGGTCGCATGCGGCGTCGGGACGACGAGCGTGCGGGAGTGGCTGCCGAAAGGGGCGACGTTCCCTAACCCGCCGACCATCGAAACCAACGTGAAGAAGGTCGGCGACGGCTGGGAGAGCAAGGGCGACATCCACGCCACGTTCTGTGCCCGGATGAAGGCGCTCGGGCCGAACGGGTTTCGCGCGGTACTGTGGCACCAGGGCGAAAGCGACGCCAACCAGAAGGATGCCACCCGCACCCTGCCCGGCAAGCTGTACCGCGAGTACCTGGAGAAGTTGATCCGCGACACCCGCAAGGAGGTCGGCTGCGACGCACCGTGGTTCGTGGCGCGGGCGAGTTATCACGGACCCGACGACGAAGGCTCGGCCGACATCCGCGACGCCCAAGCGTCGCTCTGGAAGGACAAACTGGCCCTCGAAGGTCCGGACACCGACGCCCTGAAAGGCGAGTGGCGGGACAGCAACGGGAAGGGCGTCCACTTCAGTGGGCCGGGCCTCAGAGAACATGCCGCGAAGTGGGTGGAGAAGGTGGCCCCGTGGGTGGAGCAGCAAGCCTCCGTCACCCGCATCGGGTACTCGGAGTTGCGCACCGACCTGCCCGGCGGGCGGCACGCCAACATCCGCTCCATGCGGGCGGCGGTGGTGCGGGCCGACGGCACCGGCCGCACGCTCGTGGGCGACGGGTTGGCCAAGGAGGCCGACACCTGGACGCAGTTCGCCGGCTGGTCGCCGGACGGCAAGGCCGCGGTGGTCGGCGTCGGCTGGCAGTCGCCGGAGAACGCCAGGTGGGAGGAGGAACACAAGACGTTCCGCATGGAGAACGACAAGTGGCGGTACGACACCATCCTGCTCGATTTGGCGACAAGCAATGCGACGAACCTGACCGCCGTGGATCGAGTCAGCCACTACAACGCCGGGCTGTTCTTCCTCCCCGACGGGAAGGGGCTGGGGTTCACCGCCCTCATCAAAGGTGTGTCGAAGCCGCACCTGATGGACGCGGACGG
>CAYMHO010000041.1:0-21847 GCA_964390195.1 uncultured Fimbriiglobus sp.
CCGCTTCAGCACCACCGCCTTGTTCGGGGCGATGCCTTCGGCGAACTCCTTGATCCCCTTCAACTTGTCGGCGGACTGATCGACACTGACCAGGTACACGAGCGGCAGCTTGCAGGCGTGATCCTTCCGCAGCGCCTTCAGGCTGTCCGCGCTGAACGACTGGATGACGACCGGCGTCTTCGGGTCGGCGCCGGGCGTGTCGAGTTTGTTCGCCTTCAGCACGGCCATCAACTCCTTCTCCATGTTCAGCCCGAGCTTGCCGTACACCTCGGGGGCTTTCGTCTCGGGGATGATGCCGGCCTTGCCCTTCACGGTGTCGATCATCTCCTGGAACGTCGGCACCTTCTGCCCGGCGAACTCCTTGCCCTTCCACGCCCCGGCGTCGAGCGTCTGGATCTCTTTGAGGGTGAACTCGGCGACCGGCCACGTCTTCTTGCCGCTCACCTCTTTCGCCCGGTCGGGGAACACGTCCTTCACGTTGGTGGTGCGGTCGAGGGTGATGTCGTGCAGGCACACCAGCACGCCGTCTTTGGTCAGTTGCAGGTCGGGTTCGACGAAATCGGCCCCGTGCTTGAGCGCCAGCTCGTACGCCGCGAGAGTGTGTTCGGGCGCGTCCGCGCTCGCCCCGCGGTGGGCGACGTTAGTCGGCTTGGTGTACGGTGCGAGCGCGGTCGGCTTATCCGCGGCGATGGCGACAGACGCGAGGAGCAGAAGGGTTGCGAGTACACGCACGAGAGGCCTCCGGGGGGAACGGAGACAGCGTAGCGGGTGGAGGAGAAGAACGGGTGAAGGCGGTCAACTCAGACGCGCCCGGCATTCGAGCAGGAACGCCCGCACGCCGGGGTCATCGGTCAGGCCGAGGGCGGAAGTGTAGGCGGCGGCGGCGTCCGCGGGGCGGCCGAGGCGGGCGAGCAGGTGCGCCCGCGCCGCCCAGTACGGCTGATACCCTTTCACCAGTGACACCTCGATGTCACCGAGCAACCCCAGCCCCCGCTCTGGGCCGAACGCCTCGCCCGTCGCCACCGCCCGACTGACCAGCGCCCCCACCGACGGCTCCAGCCGCACCAGCCCCTCGTACAGCAGGGCCACCGTCGGCCAGTCGGTGCGGTCGAACTGTCGGCGGGCGTTGTGCGCCGACTGGATGGCCGCCTCCAGTTGGAACCGGCCGATCCGCCCGGCCCGCGCGGCGGTCGTGAGCAGGTTCTCGGCCTCGTCGATCTCTTCGCCCACCCAGCGGGCGGTGTCCTGTTCGGCGAGTGGCACGAACCGCCCGTTGGGGGTGCGGCGGGCGTGCCGGCGGGCGTGGCTGTGCAGCATGAGGGCGAGCAACCCGGCCGCTTCCGGTTCACCCGGCAGGAGTGTCACCAGCACCCGCCCGAGCCACACGGCTTCGTCCGCCAGCCCGCTCACCCGCCCGCTCCCGCCGACCGCCTCCCACCCGCACCCGAAGGCGGTGTAGACGGCCTCCAGCACGGCAGGCAGGCGGTCGTCCAGGCGGTCGGCAGCGGGCACCTCGAAACGGATGCCGGCGTCGCGGATCTTCGCCTTTGCCCGCACCAGCCGCTGGCTCATGGCGGCCGGGGCGACCAGAAACGCGCGAGCGATGTCGGACGCCTCCAGCCCGAGCACCGCTTGCAGCATGAGCGGGGAGTGCAACACGGGGTCGATGCCGGGGTGGGCGCAGGCGAACAGCAGCCGCAGGCGGTCGTCGGGGAAGTCGTCCTCTTCGGCGGGCAGGGCGGCGGCGAGTTGACTGAAGTCCACCCCGCGGGCGGTGCGGCCGTCGCCGCTGCGGGCGGCGTCGATCAGCCGGCGGCGGGCGGCGGTGAGCAGCCAGCCGGCCGGGTTGTGCGGCACGCCGTCGGTCGGCCAGTGGGCGAGGGCGGCGACGAACGCCTCGCCCACCGCGTCCTCGGCGGCGGCCAGGTCGGACGTGCGGGCGGCCAGGTACGCCACCAGCCGGCCGTAGCTGTCGCGGGCCACCGCCTCCACCGCCCGCCGGGTGTCGTCCATGACCGCCCTCCGCGTCTCAGTTCATTTGCAGGACCGGCCGCACCTCGATCGCCCCGTTCGGCAAGGCCGGGCAGCGGGCCGCCCACTCGAGCGCCGCGTCCAGGTCGGGCACGTCGATCAGGTAGTACCCGCCGAGTTGCTCCTTCGTGTCGGCGTACGGGCCGTCGTGGACCTGCCGCTTGCCGCCGGCCACGCGGAGGGTGGTGGCGGTGGCGGGCAACTGCAACCCGTTCCCGCCGGCCATCACCCCGGCCTGGGTGAGCGCCTGGCTGTACGCCTGCCACCCGCCCCAGTACGCCGGAGCGTTCGGCCCGTGGCGGAGGTCGGCGTCGGCCGGGCTTTCGTAGATGAGGATGAGGTACTGCATGGACGGTGTTCCGGTGGGTGACGTCCGCGGCGGGGTGCGGCGGACACCCCGATGACGGGCGGCGGGTCGGCCGTTCGACACGAATCCAGGCGGACGAAATTTTTCCCCGGCGTGTCGAACGGGCCATCGGCGGTTCGTCTGCGAGGTGCCCGCGGACTCCCCGCCGGGTGCCTCACACCGGAGAACCATCATGACCCGTATCCGCCTCGCCGCCCTGGTCGCCGTCGCCGTCGCCGCCACCGCGATCATCGCCGACACGCCGAAGGCCGACAAGCCGAAGGAACAACCGCAGTTCCTGCTCACCATCTACGAACCGGAATCCGAGTTCGCCTCCCGCACCGGGGAGAAGAGTAAGGCGTACTGGGACAAGTACATGGCGTACGCGAAGGAACTGGCCGACGCCGGCGTGACGGTGAGCGGGAATGCCGTCCTGCCGCCGGAGACGGGCAAAACGGTGGTGGGCAAGGACGGCAAGGCGACCACCGCCGACGGGTCGTTCGTGTCGAACGCGGCCAAGCCGGGCGGGTACTTCGTCATCAAGGCGAAGGACCTGGACGAGGCAACCATGTGGGCGGCCAAGTGCCCGTGCGTGGCGGCCGGCGGGGCAGTGGACGTGCGGCCGGTGCTGGTGATGCCGATGCCGGCGAAGTGACCGGGGCGGTCAGTCGAGATCCCACACGACCACCTTGCCGGTGCTGCCGCCGGCGGCGGCCAGGGTGCCGTCGGCGGACACCGCGACACACCCGAGTTTCCCGGCGTCCCAGCCGTAGATGGTGGTCTGGTCCCACGTTGGGGCGGTCCACACCCGCAGATGCGTGTCGTTACTGGCGGTCAACATGCGGCTGCCATCGGTGGTGAACGTCACCCCCATGAACGGTTTCTTGGCCACCCGCCCCCGCCCGTACTCTCGTCGGGTGACCATGTCCCACAGAACCAGGGTCGGGCCGTGAATGCTGGCGAGCAGTTTACCGTCCGGGGAAAAGGCCAGCCGGGTGGCCCGCGGGGTGGTGACGCTCGGCCACAGACTGCTCCGTACCTCCCCAGTGTCCCCGTCTCGCAAGGCGATCAACGATCCCGACCCGCCCTCGTCCGCCGTCGCGAGCAGTCGCCCGTCGGGGCTGAACACGAGCGGGCCGTAGGACTGCGACCGCCCTGCCGGCGGGCCGCCCCACCGGCCTGGATCCTCACCCTCAACCGCCGAGCGAAACAGTTGGCACTCGAACCCGCCGTGTCTGACGACGAACCGCCCGTCTGGTGAGAAGGTAGCGAAGCCGCCGTTGTACTCGCCACGAAGGAGGCTACGGAAGTTGCCATCCACCTCCCACCGCCAAAGGCGGCCCGACCCGGCCCCGACCACCCAACGCCCGTCCGGGCTGACGGCAAGGTTCACCGCGTGCCCGGCGATCCACCACGTCAGTTCGGTCTGAGTGCTCACATCCCATAGGCGGGTGGCGTCGTCCCCGGACGTGATCACCCGCCCGCCCGGGAGGAAGGCGAGGTCGTGAACCGCGCACCGCTCGTGGGCGTGCCAGACGATCATGGGCGGCTCCTCCGTTTACGCCCCGCTCGGGCGGGGCCGGGGCGGCCGCTTCGGGCGGGTCGGGTCGATCGACTCCTTCGGCGGGCCGGTCCGCGGCTTGTCCTTCGCCTTCCGCTGACCCCTCCCCTGGCCCTTCACCTGCGGCTTAGCCACCTTCTCGCCCTTCAGTTCGGCGATCTTGTCTCGGAGCAGTGCCGCCCGCTCGAACTCCATCCCCTCGGCCGCTTCGAGCATCTCGCGGTGCAGCTCGGCCAGGTATTCGGTCGTCACCACCTGCTCGGCCGACAGGCCGGTCGCCTCCGGCAGCGGGTCGGCGATCGAGTCCTCGATGCCCTTGCTGATCGCCGAGATGACCGACTTCGGGGTGATACCGTGCGCGGCGTTGTACGCCAGTTGCACCTCACGGCGGCGGCCGGTCTCGGACATGGCGCGGGCCATGCTGTCCGTCACCTTGTCGGCGTACAGGATGACCTCGGCGTTCACATTCCGCGCCGCCCGCCCCATCGTCTGAATCAGCGACTTGTCCGATCGGAGGAACCCCTCCTTGTCGGCATCGACGATGGCAACGAGCGACACTTCCGGCAGGTCCAACCCTTCCCGCAACAGGTTCACGCCGACCAGCACGTCGAACGCCCCCTCCCGTAGCTCCCGCAGCACCGTCACCCGCTCGATGGCGTCCAGTTCGCTGTGCAGCCACTTGCACCGCAGCCCGGCCTCCTTGAAGAAGTTGGTCAGGTCTTCGGCCATCCGCTTGGTGAGCACCGTCACCAGCGTCCGCTCCTTCTTCTCCGACCGCTTGCGGATCTCAGCTTCCAAATCCTTCACCTGCCCCTTCGCCGGCTTGATGTGGATGACCGGATCGACCAGCCCCGTCGGGCGGATGATCTGCTCCACCACCTCCCCGCCGGTCTTCTCCAGTTCGTACGGGCCGGGGGTGGCACTCAGGCAGAGGCACCGCGTCAGCCGCTTCTCGAACTCCTCGAACCGCAGCGGGCGGTTGTCCATCGCGCTCGGCAGGCGGAACCCGTGTTCGACGAGCGTCGTCTTGCGGGCGTAGTCGCCGTGGTACATGCCCCGCACCTGCGGCAAACTGACGTGCGACTCGTCCACCACCAGCAGGAAGTCGTCGGGGAAGAAGTCGAGCAGCGTGTACGGCGGGTCGCCCGGCTTGCGGCCACTGAACCAGCGGGCGTAGTTCTCGACGCCCGAGCAGTAGCCCACCTCGCGGAGCATGTCCAGGTCGTACCGGGTGCGGGCCTTCAGCCGCTCCGCCTCCAGCAACTTGCCCTCCTTCTTGAACTGTTCCAGCCGCTCCGCCAGCTCCCCCTCGATGCCCTTGATCGCCTCCCGCACGCGGTCCTCGGGGGTGACGAAGTGCTTCGCCGGGAAGACGTACAGTTCGTCCAACTCCTTGATCACCTCGCCGCTCACCGGGTGGATGACGCTCAACTTCTCCACCTCGTCGCCGAACAGCTCGATGCGGTACCCGGCCTCCTCCGTCGCCGGCCACACCTCGATGGTGTCGCCCCGCACCCGAAACTTGCCCCGCTGGAACTCGATGTCGTTCCGCTGGTACTGGATGTCGATCAGCTTGAGCAGCAGTTGGTCGCGTTCGATCACCGTCCCTTTCGGCAGGTACACCATCATCCGCTTGTAGTCGCTCGGCGAACCCAACCCGTAGATGCACGACACCGACGCCACGATGATCACGTCCTCGCGGGACACCAGGGCCGCCGTCGCCGCCAGCCGCAGGCGGTCGATGTTCTCGTTGATACTGGCGTCCTTCTCGATGTAGATGTCCCGCTGCGGGATGTACGCCTCCGGCTGGTAGTAGTCGTAGTAGCTGATGAAATAGCAGACCGCGTTGTGCGGGAAGAACGCCTTGTACTCCTTGTAGAGCTGGGCGGCGAGCGTCTTGTTGTGGGCGAGCACGAGCGTCGGCTTGCCAACTTGTGCAATGATGTTGGCACTGGTGAACGTCTTCCCGGTGCCGGTCGCCCCGAGCAGCACCTGCACCGGCTTGCCGCCGTTGAACCCGCCCATGATCTGCTCGATGGCCTGCGGCTGGTCGCCCGCCGGGCTGTACTCGGATTCAAGCTGGAAGCGTGCGGCCATGCTGCGGCTCCGGGGAAGTGAAGTGAGAAATTGTACACGCTCAGGGCGACAACCCAAGCTCAGTGAGGAGGCCGGCCCACGCCGCGCGTTCGGTCGCCGGGTCGACGAGTGGGCGGACGCGGTCGCAGGCCGTTCGCAACTCCGCCAGGAACGCTGCATCCCGTTCGCACCGCAGCAACAGTTCCCGCAGTTTCACCACGTCGCCCACCGGGAAGTAGCCGGGGTAATCCTCGCCGAGCAGCCCGACCACCCCACTCGTCGGCGTACTGACCACCGGCACCCCGCACGCCACCGCCTCCGACACCGCACTCGGCCCGCCCTCCGAAACGGACGACATCACCAGCAGCCGACACCCGGCCAGCGCTCGCACCGCCTCCGCCCGCGGCAGTTCGCCCCGCCACTCGTACCGCCGATTCGCCGCCTGCTCTCGCTTCGCCAGCTCCGCGTACTCCGCTTCCAACACCCCGCCCACCTGCACCACATGCAACCGCGATTCGGCGGGCACATCCCGCACCGCCTCGGCCGCGAGCAACGGATCCTTCACCCACCGCAAGTGCCCCAGCACGCACACGTCGAAGCGATCGGTTCGCGGCGTCGGCAGTCGATCCGGCGGGGTGAAACTCTGGAAGATGACCCGCAACTTGTGGCGGTGTTCGGCCGACACCGCGTCGGCCATCCGCCGTTGCAGAGCGATGACGCGATCTGATTGCCGGAGCGTTTCGTGCAGCACGCCGGCGGTGGAGCCGTCCTGAAAAATGTCGGTGCCGGTGAGGGCGACGCACACCGGGCGACCGGGGAACCGCTTCTTGAAGTTGGCGACGGCGGCCGCCGACTTCACCGCGTGCAGGGCGACCAAAACGTCGGCGTCGGCCGCCCACCACCGCACCTGGTGCCCCAGCCCCCGCAGCAGGCCCGCCCAGCGGAGCGCCGTCACGCGGTTGCCCGTCCGCGACCCCCGCGGGGCCGGGCAGGCGATGCACACCGTCGCCATCGTCACCTCGCCGAACTGGCCGGCGTCCGGCGAACCGCCGTCACCCGCCCACGCCCATCATAGGCGCGGAAGCTGTTGGCACCCCGTGGGTTGCCGCCGGGTGAAATCGGTGAACACGAAGAGCGCGGCCTCCACGAATCAAGCGGTTCGGGATCGGGTCTGAGCCGCCTGGGTGAGATGCGACTTTGCCGATTGTGTCGGATCGTTCGACAACGTAATCGGGGGCTGATGGGCGATCGGGGGATTCTGCCAGGCGAGACCGGACGCCCACTTAGGGGGGGTACAGTAACGGGATATCCTGCCCGACTCGGACCCGGACTCTTCACATGTCTCGCCTCTCCCCGCGCCGGCTGCCCCGCTTCCTGCCGACCGTGTCCCAACTGGAGGACCGCTCGACACCGGCGATCATCACCGTCACCACGCTCGCCGACACGGTGGCGGTGGACGGGGCGGTGTCCCTCCGCGAGGCGATCCAGTCGATCAACGCCGGGGCGAACATCAACGCCGACGTGACCGCGTCCAATTACGGGTCGTTCAACGACAACATCGGGTTCACCTTCGGGCTGAGCGGAACGATCTCCCTCGCCAGCGATCTGGACGCGATCACCAAGCGGGTCGTCGTCCAGGGGAATCTCACCGGGGCGGCCGGAAGCAACCCCACCATTACCGTGGACGGGGGCTTGCAGTTCAAGACGTTTGTCATCACCGGGCCGAGCGTCACGATCGCCAGGCTGGCGATCGTGCGCAGCTCTTCCAACGGCATCCTCATCACCGGGGCGGGCGCGACAGGAGCCATTGTTCGGGAGAACCGCATCGGGATCGACGCAGACGGGACGACCGTGGCGCGCAATGCTGAGTCGGGCGTCGCGGTCGCGGGCGGGGCCACAGGAGCGACGATCGGCGGCATCGCGGGGCAGGACGGCAACGTGCTCTCGGGGAACACCGGCTCCCGAGTGCTGCTCACCGGATCGGGAACGTCGAACAACGCCGTCGTCGGCAACATCATCGGACTCGATGCTACCGGGACGCTCGACCGCTCTAGCGCGGTCGGCGTGATCGTTTCCGGGAGTGCCTCGAACAACACCATCGGCGGGATCACGCCGGATGCACGCAACGTCATCTCCGGCAACAGCACCGGCATCACCATCAACAAGGACGCGTCGGGGAACGCGGTCCAGGGTAACTACATCGGCTCAAACGCTTCTGGAACGGCGGGAGTGCGCAACGGCACAGGTATCTTGATCGCGAGCGGGGCAACGGGAAACACCATCGGCGGGACCGCGGTCGGCGCCGCTAACCTCATCGCCTTTAACTCCTCACAAGGAGTCGCGATCCAGACGGGGTTCGGCTCGTCGCACCCACAGGGCAACCAGGTTCTCGGCAACTCGATCCACTCCAACGGCGGTCTCGGCATCGACCTCGGAGCGGCTGGTGTCACGGCGAACGACAACCTTGATGCGGACACCGGCCCGAACCAACTCCAGAATTATCCGGTCATCACGTCGGTGGTCGGCAACCAGATCTTCGGCAGTGTTCACAGCCGTCCCGGCGTCACCCTCCGGCTGGAATTCTTCTCCAGCACCGCCCGCGACGCGTCCGGGTTCGGCGAGGGGGAGACGTACCTGGGCTCCACCAGCGTGACGCCCGAGCCGAATGGCAACGCGACCTTCACGTTCAACGCCCCGAGCAGCCTGGTCAGCCTGTTCGCCAGCGCGACCGCCACCCCGACGCTCGGTGGCACCTCCGAGTTCGGCAACACGGTGTTGGGCATCCCAACGCCGCCGCTTGTTGGGATCCCTCCGCTCGCGGTCCCCAACCCGATCGTGGCCCCGCCCCTGCAGCCGGTATTGGTTCCGCAGCTGATCGTCACGCAAGGGCTGCCGCCGTTGCTGGTGCCAAGCCTGCTGCCGTCCACCACCCCGCAGTTGGTGCCGTTGCTGGTGCCTCCTCTGAGGGCGCCCAACCCGGTGTTGAACACGCCGATCACCGCCCCCGGGGTCACCCCGGTGGTGGTGGCCGGGGACATCGCCCCCACCGCCGGGGCGGGGACCGCCCTCCAGCCGAAGGCCGCGCTGGTGGTGGGGGCCGGGTTGAACGGGCACAGTATCGTCGTCGTGTACAACGCCGACGGCAGCGAGCGGGGGCGGTTGACCGCCTTCCCCGGCTTCCTCGGCGGCGTGCGGTTGAGGACGGCCGACGTGAACCACGACGGGCACGCCGACATCCTGGCCGCCGCCGGGGTGGGCGGCGGGCCGCACGTGAAGGTGTTCAGCGGGGTGGACGGGTCGGAGATCCGCAGTTTCTACGCCTACGACCCGTCCTTCACCGGCGGGGTGTGGGTGGCCGGCGGGGACGTGAACGGGGACGGGTACGCCGAGGTCATCACCGGGGCCGGGGCGGGCGGCGGGCCGCACGTGAAGGTGTTCGACGGCAAAAGCGGGGCCGAGTTGGCCAGCTTCTTCGCCTACCACCTCGGGTTCAGCGGGGGGGTGACGGTGGCCGCCGGCGACTTGAACAGCGACGGGCTGGCGGACGTCGTCACCGGGGCCGGGCCGGGCGGCGGGCCGCACGTGAAGGTGATCGAAGGCACCAGCCTGCGGCAGGTGAACGCCGACGGCACCGTCGCCGACGACGCCCTCCTGGCCAGTTTCTTCGCGTACGACCTGCGGTTCTTCGGCGGGGTGTTCGTGACCGCCGGCGCGGACCTGAACAGCGACGGGCTGGCGGACGTCGTCACCGGGGCCGGGCCGGGCGGTGGGCCGCACGTGAAGGTCATCGACACCGCCCGGGTGAACCAGCGGAACCCGGACGGCGGGATCGCCGACGGCGCCCTGCTGGCCTCGTTCTACGGGTACGAGGAGGCGTTCCGCGGGGGGGTGCGGGTGGGCGAGGCGGACGCCCTCCAGGACGGGGTGAACGAGATCATCCTCGGGGCCGGGCCGGGCGGCGGCTCGCGGGTGCGGGTGCTGCGGGCGAGCGGGCTGGCCGCCGCCGAGGACTTCTTCGCCTTCGTCCCCGAGTACACCGGCGGGGTGTTCGTCGACTGACCCGGTCGAACTCGTGCCGTGAGCCGATTGGTGTGCCCCCCCAATCGGCCTTGATCCGCTTTCCCAGTCCGCCTATACCCGCCGCCCCTGCCCGGAGTGCGGCGTATGCCCCGGTTCGTGTTGCGCCTGATCGCCCTGCTGCCGCTGGCCACCGCCGTCGGCTGCCTGGGCGGCGCGCACAACCCCGCCTACTTCCCGAGCTGGCTGCCCGCCGGCGACATCATCCAGACGCACGCCAAACCGGCCGGCGGCGGGTACTACCGCGACTTCGACACGCGGGCCACCCGCCTGGAAGTGACGCCGGCCAATAGCAGCAACAAACCCGGCCACCAGCAGGTGCTCGTCGCCACCGTGTACGACAAGGACGGCACCCCCCGCCGCGCGCGGCGGGTGGAGTGGATGCTGGAGGGGCCGGGGCAGATCATCGAGGTGGACGAGTCCGGGTGGACGGCCGGCCGCGGGTACAAGGTGAACCCGAAGTACGCGGTCGGGTACACCAACATGTTCGAGCACACCTTCACCCGCGGGAACAACGACCGCGGGGACGACTTCACCCTGGCACCGGGGCAGACGTGGTGCGTGGTGTCGTCGGCCGTGCCCGGCGAGACGGTGGTGACCGCCTACGCCCCCGGCGTGTTCGACTGGGACAAGGGGCGGGTGAACGTGCGGCTGACGTGGGGCGACGTGAGCAACTTCGACTTCCCCGCCCCGACCACCGCCCGGTTCGGCGGGCAGGCGGCCCTGAACACGGCCATCCGCAGCATCGCCGCGAAGGAAGGCGTCCACCCGTCGGACCTGCGGGTGCGGTACCGGGTGGCCGGCGGGGTGCCGGTCGATTTCATCCCCCCGCGTGGGGTGAGCGGGGCACGGGCCGGCAACGACTTCCTCGAAATCCCCGCCGACAGCGACGGCACCGCGGCCATCAAGGTGACGCAGCAACCGGAGAACATCCGCCCCGGCAAGAGCGACATCGCCATCGAGATTCTGAAACCGGACGAAGACCCGTCGAAATCCGCGAAGGTGGTCGGGCGGTCGAAGACGTCGGTCGAGTGGGTGGCGCCGGCATTACAACTGGAACTGCTCTCCCCCAAGAACGTCGCCATCGGCCGCGACAGCACCGTCACCCTGGTGGCCACCAACACCGGGAAGGTGGAAGGCTCGCCCGGCACGGTGTCGGCGTGGTTCCAGCAGGGGTTAGACGTCGGCGGGGCGACCCCCAGCCCGGACGTGAAAGTCGAACAGTATTTGAAAGCGTGGACACTGCCCGCCCTCGCCCCTGGCGCCAAGCACGAGATCAAGATCCCGGTGCGGGCGGCGGACAAGGGGTCGTTCACGCTGGCGGCGGCGGTGAGCACGAGCGACGGGTTGGAGGCGAAGAAGAGCGCCACCGTGGAAGCCGGGAACGCCAGCCTGAAACTGTCACTCGACCCGAGCTACACGGCCACCGTCGGCGAGCGGGTGCCGGTGAAGTTGACCGTCACCAACCCCGGCAGCGTGCCGCTCGACACGGCCACCGCGTTCCTCACCTTCGGCAACGGTCTGGAACACGACACCGGCCAGGAGCAGGTGGAAGCGACGGTGGGGACGGTGCCGCCGGGCGAGACGCGGGTGGTCACGGTGCCGCTCATCGCCCGCAAGCAGGGGAAGTTTCGGGTGCAAGCCCGCGTGCGGTCGGGCGAGCTGGCTGACGAGCAGGAAACGGTGGTGGACGTGCGGAAGATGGAGCTGACCGCCACGATCGCCGGGCCGGAGCGGCTCAGCCCCGGCGCGGACGGGCTGTACGAGATCGGCATTTCCAACCGCGGCGACATCACCGTACCAAACGTGACCGTGCGGGCGGCGTTGCCGGGGGCGCTGAGCGTGAAACAGGCGAGCGACGGCGGCACGCTCACCGGCACGAGTGCGGCCGTGTGGCGGATCGGCGACGTGGCACCGGGCACGAGCAAGGTGCTGAAGCTGAGCGTGCGGGCCGAGCGGACGCTGGAGAAGGGGTCGATCGGCGTGACCGCCGCCAGCGGGGACGCCCCGAACCCGAAAGACCCGAAGGCGGCCGCCACCGCCGCCCTCACCAGCGTGAAGGCGGACGCGGCGGTGAGCGTGATGGGTCAGCCGGCACTGCTGGTGGAACTGGCCGACCCGGCCGAGTCGGTGCCGGTCGGTCGGCGGGCGGGGTACCGCCTGACGGTGAAGAACCAGGGGAGCGGGGCGGCGAAGAACGTGAAGGTGGTGGCGGTCCTCCCGGACGAGTACGCGAACGTGCGGGGCAGCGGGGCCGACCGCGAGGCGGTGAAGCCGGAGGGGAACAAGCTCATCTTCCCGGTGGTGAGGGAGATCCCGGCCGGCGGGAGTGTGGTGTTCACGTTCGAGGTGGAGGGGGCGAAGGCAGGCGACGCCCGCACCCGCGCCGAAGTACTGGCCGACCACCTGACCAAGCCGCTCGTCGAGGAGCAGTCCACCAAGGTGGTCGAACGGGGGCGATAACGAGCCGCGACCGCGAGGGAGCGGGGTTTGAATCACCCGCTCCCTCGCGGTCGCGGCTCGTCGGGCAATACACTTCTTCCCATGCGCCCGACTCTCGTCCGCTACCAGATCCTCGTCGCCACCTTCCTGGTGGCGCTGTTCATGTACGTCGACCGCGCCTGCCTCGGGCAGGTGACGACCGACATCCAGCGGGAATTACACCTCGCCGACTGGCAGATGGACTGGGTGAAGGGGGCATTCTTCTTCAGCTACGCCCTCGCCCAGGTGTTCTCGGCGGCGGTGGCGGTGCGGTACGGGCTGCGGCACACGTTCGCCGCCTGCCTGTTCCTGTGGTCGGCGTTCACCGTCCTCACCGGCCTGAGCGGCGGGTTCGTCGTGCTGGTGGCGTCCCGGCTGTTGGTGGGCATCACCGAAGCCGGTGCGTACCCGATCGCCGCCTCGCTGGTGCGGAACTGGTTCCCGCTCAACGCCCGCGGGTTCGCCAGCAGCATGGTCGCCCTCGGCGGGCGGATCGGCGGGGCGGTCAGCTTGTACCTCACCCCGATCCTGGTGGTGGCGTTCGCCGCCTACCCGAAGGAGGTTCACGGGGCAATCGCCGGCGGGCCGGCCGTGATCGCCTACGACCCGGCGACGAGCGGCTGGCGGCAGACACTCGCCCTGTTCGGCCTGCTCGGCATGGGGTACGCGGTGGTGTACTGGTTCGTCGCCCGCGACCGGGCGGCCGACCACCCGCGGGCGAACGCCGCCGAAGCCGCCCTCGTACCGCCGACCCCGCCGAAAGCGGCCGAGCCGTTCCCGCTCGTGCCCATCCTCCTCTCCCGCCCACTCTGGTTCGCCAGCCTTACCCAGTGTTGCGTGAACATCGGCTGGGCGTTCATCATCACCTCACTCGGCGACTACCTGGAGAAAGGGCACGGGCTGACCGGGGAGGAGAAGGGGAAGTGGGCGTCGCTGCCGATGTGGGCGTCCATCGGCGGCATGTTCGTCGGCGGGTTCTTGACGGACTACCTGACCCACCGGCTCGGGCTGCGGTGGGGGCGGGGGTTGCCGGTCGGGGCTGCGTTACTGGTGTGCGCGGCCGCGTGCGGGGTGGCGGCGAATACGGCCGACTACAAGCTGGTGGTGACCATGCTGTGCGTGATGGCGGCGTTCGTGGACGTGGGCACGCCCGCGATTTGGGCGTTCGCTCAGGACGTCGGCGGGCGGCACACCGGGGCGGCGCTCGGGTGGGCGAACATGTGGGGCAACCTGGGGGCGGGGTTGAGTCCGGTGCTGCTCGGGGCGGTGCAACGCGGGTTCGCCGTGGAGGGCGTGCCCACCTCCGGCTGGCCGGCCGCGTTCGCCGTGTGTGCCGTCACGTTCGTGATCGCCGCCGCGTCCGCCCTCGGGCTGAACGCCTCCCGCCCGCTGACGAAGTCGGTGGCACCTACTTCCCCATCTCCAGGAAGTTCCTGAGCAGCTTCGGCCCTTCCACCGTCAGGAAACTCTCCGGGTGGAACTGTACCCCGTGCAGCGGCCACACCTTGTGCCGCACGCCCATGATCTCCCCTTCGGCGGTCCACGCCGTCACCTCGAAGTCGGGGTTCGTCCACGTCTCCTTCTTGATGACCAGCGAGTGGTACCGCGTCGCCTCGAACGGGTTGCTCAGCCCGGCGAACACGCCCTTACCGTCGTGGTGGATGGGCGACGTCTTGCCGTGCATGATGCGACTGTTCCGCACCACCTCACCGCCGAAGCTGTGGCCGATGCACTGGTGGCCGAGGCAGACGCCGAACGTCGGGATGGTGGGCGCGAATCGCTTCAGCACGTCGTTCGAGATGCCCGCCTCGTTCGGCGAGCACGGCCCCGGCGAGATGACGATGTGCGTCGGCTTGAGCGCCGCGATCTGGTCGAGGGTGATGCGGTCGTTGCGGTGGACTTCCATCGCCAGCTTCGGGTCGATCTCCCCGAACCGCTGGACCAGGTTGTAAGTGAACGAGTCGTAGTTGTCGATGAGCAGGAGCATTGGCTGACGGTGGAATGCGGAGGTGAAAGCATCTTATGCAGGCCGGTCGCGGTTCCACTGGCTCACGCATCGTCCGTCAGCAGGGTGATCTCGTCGTCAGTGATCCCGCCTTGAATGTGACGGCCCCCATCCACCTCAATCAAGTAGTCGATCCAGCCGGTCTGGTCGAAGTTGATTCCGATGATCGTCCCCGTCCCGCTCCCGTTGAAGGGTGACTGAGACTGATACCGCACCTGGTCGCCGAACGTGTACTTCGTGCGGATGGTGTGGACGTGCATCGGTTCACCCCTGTCTTCCGGGCAACTTCTGTGCGCTGTTGACGGCGGAGTCGTACTTCTTCCGCTCGGCCTCGTCGGTGACATCCTCCAGCACCGCCGCGAAGTCGGGCACGTCGTACCACGCCCCGTCGGCGAAATCGACCACCGCCCGCCCGCCGTAGTTCACCGTCACCACCCGCCCCACTCGCCCTTCGAAGCGGAGCAACTCCGGGCGAACTCCGGGCTTCACGCGGACGAGTTTGTCCGTCCACTGGCGCTTCAGCTCATCGACGGCGGCTTTGGTGGGGAACATGGGCCACCCTAGGGTCTGAACGCCTGCGGGCCGCGGGGGGGCGGGTCGAAGGCGAGTTGTTGCAAGAACCGGGCGGCGTCGGCGGCGCCGAACTCGCGGTCGAGGCCGGGGTCGTGCCAGTCCACGCTCAGCGGGCCGTCGTACCCGATCTCGTTCAGTGCCCGCAGCACCGCGTCCCAGTCGATCCCGCCACGGCCGGGGCTGCGGAACTGAAACCCCCGACGGGCGTCGCCGCTCGGCCAGTACCCGCTCAGCACCCCCGTGCGGCCGTTCAGTGTCAGCGTCGCGTCCTTCACATGCACATGGAAGATGCGGTCCGGGAACCGCCGCAGGAACTCGACCGGTTCGACGCCCTGCCAGTGCAGGTGACTCGGGTCGAAGGTGAACCCGAACTCCTCGCGGCCGTCGAGGGCGTCGAGTGCCAACTCGGCCGAGTACAGGTCGAAGGCCAGTTGGCCGGGGTGGATCTCGGCGGCGAACCGCACCCCGCAGTCGCGGGCCACGTCGAGGATCGGGTTCCACTGCTTGGCGAACTGCTTCACACCTTCCGCGATGGCTCCCGGCTTCGGACCGGGGTAGCCGGTCACGAAGCTCCAAATCGGCGAACCGGTGAACCCGCTCACCACGCCGGCTCCCAGCTTCTCGGCCAGCCGGAACGTCGCCATCATCTCTTCCGCCGCCCGCTGTTGCACCTTCGCCGGCTTGCCGTCGCCCCACACGTAATCCGGGAGCAACGCCTGGTGCCGCTCGTCGATCGGGTCGCTGACGGCCTGCCCGACCTTGTGTGCGGCGACCACGGGGGCGTGAAGGTCGTTGCGGGCGAGGGCGTCGAGGCGGGCGGGGGCGTAGCCGTCGTCGCTCAGCCCGCGCTGCACTTCCAGGTGGTCGCCCCAGCAGCACAGTTCGAACCCCTGATAGCCCCACTCGGCGGCCTTGGCGGTCAGGGTGTCGAACGGCAGGTCGGCGAACGGGCCGGAGAACAGGAGGAGCGGTCGGGGCATGTCCATTGCTCCCAAACGAGCCGCGACCGCGAGGGCGCCGGTGATTCCACCCCCGCTCCCTCGCGGTCGCGGCTCGTGGTCACGACGCGGCCGGTGGAGACGGCGGGGCCGTGTCCTCGGCCACCATCGGGGGGCTGGCCGGAGGCGGCGGGGTGGGGGCGACCGGCGGCGGGGGCACCACCGGCAGCGAGGTGCCCCCGCTCGGGCCGCTCGGGGCGGTCGGGGCCACGGGAGTCGTCGGGGCCGGCGGGATGGGCGGGGTGGGCGGCGTCTCCTCGATGTACACCTCGTCGATCTCCACCTCGTCCACCTTCTTCCGCATGAGCAGGTAGATCATGGTGGCAGACGTCCAGAAGAAGCTGTAGGTGAACCCGATCATGAGCAGGAACACCAGCACCATCCAGAACCAGGCGATGCCCGCCCCGGCGTAGTTCGACCAGGTCATCTCCTTCATGTACGCGTCGGACTGCTTCGGGTCGGTCGGCTGGTAGCCGGACGGCAGGTCCTTGTGCGGCTTCTGGGCCAGCTCGAGTTCCCGCTTGTTGGCCGCCTGCTGCTCGTCCGTCGGCTTCGGGTGGTACTTGACCTCCAGGGGGGTACCCCGCAGGAGCAGTTCCTTCCAGCCGAGCGACTCCGGGGCGTACACGAACATGAAGTCCGGCTTCCGCGGCTCGTACACGGCCGACGCCGGGATGCTCACCGCCCCCTTACCCAGGCCGACCATCACGCACCCGAGGAGGATGACGACGAAGCTGACCGCCGCCCCGTACACCAGCGCGACGAACGAGTACCAGAGGAAGCTCCACGGCGCCTGGAACACGTAGTTGTAGCTGCGGCTGACGGCGTCGAACGTGTCCGACCCCTCGACGCTGATGGTGGCGTACATGAGCGGGTAGCCGATCAGCCCGAGGAGGATGACGGCGATGGCGATGCCGCCGAACACGATGAGCGGGAAGAGCAGGCCGTACAGGAGCACGTCGCCGACGATCGGGATGAGGGCGACCAGCCCGTAGACGGCCATGAGCAGGACGATGATGGCCACCACCGCCAGCGGGAAGGTGGGCGACAGGACGTACGAGATGTACCGGCTGAGGACGAACTTGACCGCCTGCTTGAGGGTAGTCCGCTCCTTGCCGTTGAACTGCACGGCGGCCAGGCGGGTGATCACCCCGCCGAAGAACGCCCAGGTGGCGATGCTCCAGGCCAGGCAGAGGACCAGGTAGATGCGGGTGTAGGTGCTGGCGTTCGGGTCGGACAACTTGAGCACCGGCAGGAGCAGCTTCTGGAGCGGCTCGGTGAGCACCGGGATCTGTTCGGAGAAGTACGTGAGGATTTGCCCGCCCCAGGTGGCGGACGGCGAACTGCTCAGGTCGGAGGCGAACAGGTACGGGTTCTTCCCGCGGAACTCGTTCCACGGCAGGGTGCGGAGCTTGCCCCCCTCGCCGGCCAGTTCCTCGAGGGTGCGGTACCGGGCGACCGCCCGCTGGTACTGCCGCTCCTTCTCGGCCTCGTAGAAGGCGTCGATCTCGGCGTCGGTCGGCTTCTCCTGCGGGGGCTTCACCCCCCACCCGACCAGTTTCTCTTTGGCGTAGTCGTCGCGGATCGGTTGCCGGCTGTACCCGGCCATGAACGTCACGGACAGCAGCCACCAGCCGAGGGACATCACCAGGATGCCCAGCGCGGCGACGAACAGCTTGCGGGGGTCCAGGGCCACCTGGAAGCTGCGGAACAGGTTGAGCCACAACCAGCCGTTGTTGGCTGCCGTGCCGCCGGTGGGGGCAGGAGCCTCGACACGCCCGTCGGCCGCCATGCTGTCTTCCTCGGTGGGATCCACGATTCGCCGGTGCCTGCGGGGCCGGGAGTCCGGCCGCGAGTATCCGGGAATATATGGAGCCACCCAGTGACGGCAATTCGACATCTGACAGGCCCGGCCGCCGGTGCCTCACCCCCGCCGGTCAATCCGGCCGCCCCCGCCCGCCGGTGAGGGCGGGCGGGGGTGCGGCCGTGGGGATGGGGACGCCGCCGCACCTTAGAAGAAGATGCCCACCCCGACGTTCAGCCCGTGGATCAGGCGGAAGTGCTGGGTGCCGTACGGCGGGTCGATGGCCCCGTAGTTGAACCCGATCGGCTCGTCCATGTTGCGGGTGTTGAAGAAGGTGTTGGCCGTGTACCCGACCCGCACCTGCACGCCCCGCACCGGGTAGTACCACAGGTTGATGTTCCCGCCGGCGGCCGGCACCAGGTCGATGGCGTTGCGGCTCCGCTTCGCCTGCACCGTGTTGTCCCCGAGCGAGTACTTGGCCCGCATCTTGATGAAGTTGGCCAGCAGTTCGCCGGTCAGGTCGACGCTCATGCTGAAGTTGTTCCCCAGGTACACGTCGTGCGCGCACCCGATGTACGGCCCGTACATCCGCTGGGACAGGATGTTCGAGTACTCGGCCTCGAACCGCCCGCCGGTGTTGCCCAGCAGGTCGAAGCTCTGGGCCAGCCAGCGGAAGCGGTCCATGAACATGTGGTACCGCACCCCGCCCAGCCCGTACACCTTCGAGGTGTTGCTCTCGAACAGCGGGGTCCGCCCGCCGATCTCCGCCTCGGTGTACCACCGCTTGTACTCGATGGACGTGTTCGACATGCCGTTCCAGATGCCGTAGAAGGCGCCCGTGGGCACCTGCACGCCCGGGTCGATCACGTTCCCGTTCACGTCCACGATCCGCCCGATGAACGTGTTCTCGTACGCCGTCTTCACGTCCGGCCCGGCGAACTGCGGGGCGAAGTTGAACACGTCCGAGAACAGGAACGAGTCGGCCAGGTCGGTGCGGTTGCGGGCGAACTGGGTGGCCAGGCTGGCCGACGCCCCCCACGTCTGCCCGCTCAGGTGCATGACGCGGGCGGTCAGCACCGTCCCGTCGTCGAACTTCCAGCCCACCCCCAGGTTCATGCCGGGGGCGTACTCCGTCCGCCCGAACTGCCCGGTGCTCAGGGCCACGTCCCCGCTGCCGATGACCGTGCCGGGGGTGCCGCTGATCACCCCGGTGCTGTCCCGCAGCCCCCGCCGGGCGACCACCTGGGCGCGGCCGAGGGTCCACGTCTGGGTGAAGTACACGATGTCCGTGTACACGAACGGCCCCTGTTTGGCCGAGTTGCCCAGCGGGGCGGTGAAGTAGCTCAGCCGCCCGTCCTGACCGGGCAGCCCGCCGGCGTCCTGGAGGCCGTCGCCCCCGCCGCTCGACCCGCTGTAGTTGCCGAACCCGCCGTTCGGCCCGACGGAACTCCCGCCGAGCAGGCCGGAGGTGCCCTGGGCCATCACCGGCGTCGCCCCTGCCAGGGCGGCCAGCAGGATGGCCACGATCCCGTACCGTTTGCTGCGCATAAGCCGCGTCCCCCCAAGTCGCCCGCCGGGCATCGCTCCACGCCGCGAGGCTCCCCAACCCCGCGGCGAGTCCGCCCGATCGAGCAGGCACCATCCGGTCGGTCCACCACGCGGTGGCCGTGCCGGGGCTGTGCGAGTAGTGGCGGCGGTAATACCGTGACGCCCAGCCGGGTCAAGCGCTTCCCGCCCGAAATCGCTGCCCGCCCAGCCGTTTTTCCCGCCAACACCCCCGCCCGCCGGGTGTTTGGAGAACCGCCGCACGACCCGGCAAACGGAGGCGACATGTGCGACCGCGTAGGGTTGGCGGCGGTGGCGGTCTGGGCGGCCGCGTGGGCGGTCCCGGCCTTCGCCGCCGACCCGCAGCCGACCGACAAGGCGATCGCTGTCGCCGTCGAGAACGCCCGCCAGGCGTGGGGCGTGCCCGGCGTCGCCGTGGTGGTGGTGCGGAAGGGCGAAGTGATTCACCTGAAGGGGTACGGCGACCGCTCCCTCGCTACCGACAAATCGACGGCCGAACCCGTCACCCCGGACACCCTCTTCCCGCTCGCCTCGTGCACGAAGGCGTTCACCTCGGCCGCCATCGCCGCCCTCGTGGACGACGGCAAAATGGACTGGGACGACCACGTGCGGCGGCACCTGCCCACCTTCCACCTGTCCGACGAGGCGGCCGACAAGCTGGTGAGCGTGCGGGACCTGCTCTGCCACCGGAGCGGCGTCGGCGGGCACGACCTGCTCTGGTACAAAGCGCCCTGGGATCTGGATGAGACCGTCCGGCGGATCGGTTCCGTCCCTTTGACTGTTCCGTTCCGCGGCGGCTACCAGTACAGTAGTGTTACCGTGTTGGCAGCGGGGAAGGCGGCGGAGAACCGCTACGGCTCCGGCTGGGACGAACTGGTCACGGACAAATTGACCAAACCGCTCGGCATGACGGCCGTGGCGTTCACCACCAAACAGGCGCGGAAGTTCGCCGACCGGGCGAGCGGGTACCAGGGCACCGCCGACGGCAAGAGCGTCGAGCCGATGCCCGAGTACGAGATGCCCGAGCCGAACCCGGCCGGGTCGATGTTCGTCAGCCCACGGGATTACGCCCGCTGGCTGATGTTCCACCTGAACGACGGGAAGGTCGGCGGCGAGCAGGTGGTGTCGGCGAAACAGTTGGGCGAGACGAAGCAGCCGCACACCCCCATCCGCCTAGAGGGGGCGACGAAACGGCAGCACCCGAACGTCAAGCAAATGACGTACGCGATGGGGTGGGTGGCGTACGACTACCGTGGCGAGTTGGTGGTCGCCCACGGCGGGCTGATCGACGGGTTCCGGGTGCTGACGGTGCTCTTGCCCGAACACCAGGCCGGGTTCGCGATCTTCGCCAACCGCCACCAGACGAAACTGAACCTGGCCCTCGGGAACACCCTGACCGACCTGTTGGTGACGAAACCGGGCGAAAAGGCGACCGACTGGAACGCGGCGTTCCGCAAGATCGACGAACTGGAAGCGGCGGACAAGAAGGCCGAGCGGGCGGCACAAGCGAAAGCCCGCAAACCGGACGAACCGCCCACCCGCCCCGCCAACGAACTGGCCGGCAGCTACGTTTCATCCATTTATGGGGACACTCTGCTGGCGCTGGGCAAGAAGCCGGAATGGCGGCTGGGCGGGGTGGTGGTCCCACTGGAACACTGGCAGGGGAACACCTACCGGGCGACCGGCGGGCTGTTCGAGGACGAGTTGATCGAGGTGGCGGACGAGAAGGGCGGGCTGGTCATCCGCTTCCGCGGCACGGAGTTCCGGCGGAAGTGACTATCCCCAACCGGCATTGGCGCAATATTCGCGCAAGCGAGCCCGCCACACCGCGTTCCATTAATTAGGTGCCGCGTTCCACCGCGGCCGGGTTGGTGTTATCATTGCCGGCATGCCCGCCGGCGGACCCGGTTCCGTCATGCTCTCTTCTCCGAGGTCGTTCATCATGTTCCGTCTGCTCGTCCGATCTCTGGGTGTCGCCGCCGGCATGCTGGGCGTCCTCGCCCTCATCCCGGTCTTCACCCCGCCGGTCCAGGCCCAACAACCCGGCATGCCGAGTATCCCCGGCATGAACGGTCGTCTCCGCGGCAACGGGTTCCAGCCGGGCGGCAACCTGCCCGGCCCGCTCCGCCCGAACAACAACGTCAACGGGAACGTGGGCCAAAACGGGAACAACCAGAACGGCGTGAACGGTAACAACGGCGGGGTGAACGGCATCAACGGTGGTGGCATCAACGGCGGCGGCATCAACGGTGGCGGCATCAACGGCGGCGGGTTCGGCGGTGGCATGCAAGGCTTCGGTGGAGGCATGGGTGGGTTCGGCGGCGGCATG
>CAYMHO010000041.1:21947-32432 GCA_964390195.1 uncultured Fimbriiglobus sp.
GGGCGGCATGATGGGCATGCAGGGCGGCATGATGGGCATGCAGGGCGGCATGATGGGTGGCAAGATCGGCTTCTCGGGTGCCACCGGTCTGTGACCGACTGACCGACACGAAACGGGGGCGGGTGCGAGCGACTTCGGTCGCCCACACCCGCCCCCCGCGTTTTCCCCTCGTTCCGAACCGCCTCCTTCACTTCACCGGGTGTCGGACTTCACCCCACAAATTCCGTCGGCAAGTGAGAAAATCTGCGCAACCCCGGTGGGCGTACCGCATCCATCGAACAGGCCGCATCTCCGTTCGTTTGGCGAAGTCTCGTGTCACCCGTCGGTGATCCTGGAGGGCGGCCCAACCCCACGTCTCTCACCACGAGGTCGATCATGTTCCGCAGTGTGGTCCGCGGTCTGGCTGTCGCCGCCGGTGTCCTCTCGCTCGTGTCGCTCGTTCCGCTGCTCAACTCACCCGCCCAGGCCCAGCAACCCGGCATCCCGAGCGTCCCCGGCCTGAACGGCCGACTCCGCGGGAACGGCTTCCTGCCCCCCGGCGACCCGCCCGGCCCGCTCCGCCCGAACAACAGCGTGAACGGGGCGAACCAGGGGAACAACAACAACGGTGCGAACGGTGCGAACGGTGTGAACGGTGGGGTGAACGGCATCAACGGCGGCGCTAACGGCATCAACGGTGGTGGCGTGAACGGCATCAACGGCGGTGGGGTGAACGGGTTCGGCGGCGGGTTCAACGGGTTCGGCGGTGCGAACGGGATTAACGGCGGCGGTGTTAATGGCATCGGTGGTGGCGGGTTCAACGGGTTCGGCGGTGGTCAACTCGGCCAGGGCGGGGGGTTCGGCGGTCAATTCGGCCAGGGCGGTGGCGGGTTTGGTGGTGGCCAGTTCGGTCAGGGTGGCGGCGGGTTCGGGGGTGGTCAGTTCGGCCAGGGTGGCGGGTTTGGTGCCAACGCCATCGGCATCCGTCAAGTGCCGGTCATCACCGGGCAAATCAACTTCATGGGCGGTGGCGGGTTTGGTGGTGGTCAATTCGGCCAAGGCGGCTTCGGCGGCGGTCAATTCGGGCAGGGCGGCTTCGGCGGCGGTCAGTTCGGCTTCGGCGGAGGTCAGTTCGGCCAGGGCGGCTTCGGCGGAGGCCAGTTCGGCTTCGGCGGTGGGAACTTCGGGAACGGCGGGTTCGGTGGCGGTCAGTTCGGCTTCGGTGGAGGCCAGTTCGGGCAAGGTGGCTTCGGCGGCGGTCAGTTCGGCCAAGGCGGCTTCGGCGGTGGTCAGTTCGGCTTCGGCGGAGGCCAGTTCGGCCAGGGCGGGTTCGGTGGCGGCAACTTCGGGAACGGCGGGTTCGGCGGCGGGAATTTCGGGTTCGGCGGCGGTCAGTTCGGGAACGGCGGGTTCGGCGGCGGCAACTTCGGGAACGGCGGGTTCGGCGGCGGGAAGATCGGCTTCTCCGGCGCGACCGGGCTGTAATCCAACAATCTGACGAGCTGATCCGAGGGCCGCGACGGTGGGAACCGTCGCGGCCTTCTTCATTTCTGGCGACACCTCCCCGGCGTCCTTGCGACTCCATGCCGCCCGCATACAAAGACAGTCTCTCCCGGATCGTGCCGGCGACCCTGTCGCCGTGGCTTTCGCCGTCCTCCCACCCTCACAACCCCTCCCACCGGCGTCAAATTTTGCCCACCCTGTGTCAGCATTTGCCCGCCGGTTCGTCCCACTTGTACCAGAGTGTAACGCCGCGCCCACGGCCGAAACTCGCATGACCGCGCAGACGACCGACTGACCTGTAACCGGAGACGGCCCGCGGGGTGAACAAACCGCCCGCGAATCGTCTCCCCTGCGACCGCCGGCCCCGACCCCGTGTCACCACGCGCCGCCTACCCCGCACGCGAGAGAGGTTCCCATGAACCGCCGCACCTTCTGGCCGCTCGCCGTCACCGCCGCCCTGGTCGCGGCCGTCGCCGTCTCGCCCGCACCCGCCCAGAGCAAGAAGCCGGCCCTCGACCAGAAGCGGGTGGACGAGGCGGTGGCCAAGGGGTTGGAGTTCCTGAAGAAGACGCAGTCGGCCGACGGCAGTTGGTCCGGCCCCGGCGGAATGTACCCGTCGGTGCTCACCGGCCTGTGCGGCACCGCCCTGCTGATGGAGGGGAGCACCTGCCGGGACGGCAAGTACGCCGACCAGATCGCTAAGGCGGTCGACTACCTGATGAAGCGGCAGCAGCCGAACGGCCTGCTCGGCGACCCGCGGCGGGAGGGGTCGTACATCTACGGGCACGGGTACTCGCTGCTGTTCCTGGCGTGCGCGTACGGCGAGGAGGAGGACCCGACCACCCGCAAGAAGTTGGAGGAGTGCCTGAAGCGGGCGGTGGACTTCACCTGCAAGGCGGTGACCAAGAAGGGCGGGTGGGGGTACACGTCGGCGGCCGACGGGAGCGACTTCGACGAGGGGAGCACCACCGTCACTCAACTGCAGGCCCTGCGGGCGTGCCGCAACGCCGGCATCCAGGTGCCCAAGAACACCATCGACAACTCGATCGAGTACCTGAAGAAGTGCACCACCCCCCGCGGCGGGCTGATCTACAACTACACCCCCGGCGGGGCGGTGGCCGGGGCCGAGCGGCCGGTCATCACCGCCGCCGCCTGTGCCAGCGCGTGCAGCACCGGCATGTACAAGGACAAGTACTTCGGCATGTGGGTGAAGTACTGCCGCGACAGCATCTACCGCAACTTCGCCAGCAGCGGGCACGACGAGTACGCCAACCTGTACTTCGGCCAGGTGATGTACATGCTCGGCGACGACCGGTACATCGAGCTGATCGACCCGGAGTGCAAGCCCGAGAACGCCATGACCTGGACGGAGTACAAGAAGATGTCGTTCGGCCACTTCCTGTCCGCCCAGCAGAGCGACGGCGGGTGGCAGCCGTCCGGCGGGTGGGGCAGCCAGGGCGGGAACTACTTCGCCACCGCCACCGCCCTCATCCTGATGCAACAGGAGAAGGCCCAGGTGCCCTTCTTCCAGCGGTAACTCACCCGGCGAGCCGTGCCCCGTGAGGGGCCTGGTTCGGAGCACACCCGGCCCTCACGGGGCCCGGCTCGCCGGCCTTCATTCACACCCCCGACCCCCTCACCCCATCCGCGAGCGACCCGCATGAGTGACGAACGTCTGCCCACCGCCAAGCGCATCTCCGACGAGGACGTGGTCCAGTCGGCCAAGCGGTCGGAAGAGTTGTCCGCCTCCGACATGGACGCGGTGAAGAAGCTGAAGACGGCGTTCGACGAGATCCGCAAGCAGATGGGGCGGGTGATCGTCGGCCAGGAAGAGGTGATCGAGCAACTGCTCATCGCCATGTTCGGCCGCGGCCACTGCATGCTGGAAGGGGTGCCGGGGCTGGCCAAGACGCTGATGATCAGCACCCTCGCCCAGTGCCTGTCGCTCGACTTCAAGCGGATCCAGTTCACCCCCGACCTGATGCCGTCGGACATCACCGGCACGGACGTGATCGAGGAGAACCGCAGCACCGGCGGGCGGGAGTTCCGCTTCCTCCAGGGGCCGCTGTTCGCCAACGTCATCCTGGCCGACGAGATCAACCGCACCCCGCCGAAGACGCAGGCCGCGCTGCTCGAGGCCATGCAGGAGCGGCAGGTGACCGTCGGCCGGGTGCGGCACAAGCTGGCCAGCCCGTTCTTCGTGCTCGCCACCCAGAACCCGATCGAACAGGAAGGCACCTACCCGCTGCCGGAAGCGCAACAAGACCGCTTCATGTTCAAGGTGTTCGTCGACTACCCGACGTTCGACGAGGAGTTCGAGATCGCCCGCCGCACCACCAGCACGCACTTCGCCGAGCCGACCGCCGTGCTGTCCGGCGAGCAGATCATCGAGCTGCAGACGCTGGTGCGGAAGGTGCCGGTCACCGACCACATCATCAACTACACCCTCGCCCTGGTGCGGCAGACGCGGGTGAGTCGGCCGGGCGCGCCGAAGTTCATCCGCGAGTGGCTGAGCTGGGGCGCCGGCCCGCGGGCGGTGCAGAACCTGATCATCTCGGCCAAGGCCCGCGCCCTCCTGTACGGCCGCAGCTACGCCACCATCGACGACGTGCAGGCGATGGCCCTGCCGGTCATGCGGCACCGCATCGCCACCAACTTCACCGCCGACTCGGAGGGCGTCACCACCGACGTGGTGGTCAAGCGACTGCTCGACGAGACGCCCAGCCGCGAGGGCGAGCTGGAGAAGGACGAGCGGTTCAAGAAGATCTTCGCCAAGTAACTGGTTCCCCTCTCCCCCAGGGGAGAGGGGCCAGGGGTGAGGGGGACGGGGCAGTCAGCCACCGTTCCCCCCACCCCCCTCACCCCTAACCCCTTTCCCCCAGGGGAGAGGGGGACAAAGCCACCGATCCCATGGCCAAGTTCGACAAAGACGACCCGCGGCGGTTCCTCGACCCGCACGTGGTGTCCAAGATCGACCGCCTCGACCTGCGGGCCAAGCAGGTGGTGGAGGGGTTCCTGGCGGGCATGCACAAGAGCCCGTTCTTCGGCCAGTCGGTCGAGTTCGTCCAGCACCGCGAGTACGTGACCGGGGACGACATCCGCCACCTGGACTGGAAGGTGCAGGCGAAGACGGGCAAGTACTACGTCAAGCTGTTCGAGGCGGAGACCACCTTCCGCGCGGCCATGGTGGTGGACACGTCCGAGAGCATGGGGTACGTGAACCCGAAGTCGGCGTTCACCAAGTACGAGTACGCGTGCACCGCGGCCGCCTGCCTGGCCCAGCTCATCACCCGCCAGCAGGACTCGGTCGGCCTGACCAGCTTCGGGTGGGACATCAAGCAGGCGCTGCCGCCGAAGTCCAGCCAGCGGCACCTGAACGCCATCATGCAGACGATGGACCGCACCCGCCCCGGCCAGAAGACGAACCTGTTCGGCTCCCTGCGACAGGTGGCCGAGACGCTGCCCAGCCGCGGGGTGGTGCTGGTGTTCTCCGACCTGCTGGCCGACCGCGAGCCGATCTTCAAGGGGCTGGAGCTGCTCCGCCACCGCCGGCAAGACGTGTCCATGTTCCACATCTTGGACGACGACGAGCTGACCTTCCCGTTCAACGGGATGACCCGGTTCGAAGGGCTGGAGGAACTGCCCAACCTGTTCTGCGACCCGAAGGCCCTCCGCGACGGCTACCTGGACGCCCTGGAAGAGTACCTGACGGAAGTCCGCCGCGGGTGCACCCGCATCGGGGTGGACTACCACCTGATCCGCACCAGCGACTACATGGACGCGGTCCTGTCGCGGTTCCTGTTCCGCCGCATGAACGACCGGGCCAACCCGGTGAAGAAGTAGCCGCCCCGGCGAGCGGCCCGCGTGAGCGGGCTGTTCCGACACCTCAGAAACAGCGGGCTGACGCCCGCCGCTCGCCCAGACCCGCCGCCACCCCCGAACACCACCCGCCATGCTCCAGACCCTGGCCAACCTGTTCTCCCCGGCGGCCTTCTTCAACCCGTGGAGCCTGCTGGCCGGGCTGCTGCTGATCGCCGCCCCGATCATCATCCACCTCATCCACCGCATGCGGTTCAAGCGGGTGAAGTGGGCGGCGATGGAGTTCCTGCTCAAAGCGCAGAAGCGGATGAAGCGGAAGATGATCATCGAGCAGCTGCTGCTCCTCATCCTCCGCTGCCTGCTCATGCTGCTCGTCGGCCTGCTCGTCGCCCGCTTCTTCGGGTTCGCCGGGGACACCGCCGGGAAGGAGGCGACCACCACCTTCCACTTCGCCATCATCGACGACAGCCCGAGCATGGGCGACATGATCACCGACGACGGCGGGGAGCCGATCAGCACTTACGAGAAGGGCAAGCGGACGCTCACCGACAAGATCGCCCCGGCCCTCGCCGAGGCGACCACCCCGCAACTGATGGACGTCGTCCGCGGGTCCGAGCCGGACACCCCCCTGCCCATCGGCCAACTGAACGCCACCAGCATCAAGGAGCTGAAGGACAACCTGGGCCAGTACCAGCCGGCCACCGTGCGGGGCGACCTGGCCGCCCTCATCAAGAAGGGCGGGGACCAGTTGGCCGCCCGCGGGGCGGACACCGGCAAGGTGCTGCACGTCCTCTCCGACTTCCGCGCGGCCGACTGGAACGAGCAGGGGGAGGGGGTGAAGGAGCAGGTGAAGCGGCTGACCGAGGCGGGGGTGAAGGTGCACTTCGTGGACGTCGCCCACCCGTACCGCAAGGCGGACAAGAAACTGCCCGCCCACCACGACAACCTCGGCATCGTCGAGCTGAAGCCGAACAAGGCGGTGGTGGCCAAGTTCGAGGAGGTGGAGTTCAGCCTGAAGCTGAAGAACTACGGCACCGCCGAGGTGAAGGACCTGCGGGTGAGCATCCGGGTGAACGGGGACGAGGCGAAGGGCGGGCGGAGCGTGGTGTTCGCCAGCATCCCGCCCGGCCAGGAGCAGAGCGAGAAGTTCACCATCAACTTCGAGCGGTCGGGCGGCGGGGCGGACAACCCGTTCGCCAACAAGCAGACGCAGACCCCGCTGAGCGAGGGGGAGAAGGTCGACCTGAAGAAGGCGTTCGAGCGGTTCAACATCGTGACGGCGGTGATCGAGTCGAAGGAGGCGGGCGGGCTGGACGCGGACAACGTGCGGCACACGGCCGTCGAGGTGCGGGAGGCCCTGCCCATCCTGGTGGTGGACGCCACCGCCCCGGAGAAACGGGACGCGAAGGAGGGCGAGGCCCTGTACCTGAAGAAGTTCATCGCCAGCAGCGGCACCTCCTTCCAGTGGAACTACGCCACCCCGGCCGACGTGGGCGGGGCCGACCTGAGCAAGTACAGCTTCGTCCTGCTGCTGAACGTGCCCGGCCTGTCCGACCCGGCGGTGCGGAACCTGGAGGAGTTCGTGCGGAACGGCGGCGGGTGCGGGTTCTGGCTGGGGGATCAGGTGAAACCGGCCGACTACAACAAGGGGCTGTACCGGGACGGCGAAGGCCTGTTCCCCGCCCCCCTCCCGCCCGACCCGAACAAGAAGCCGTTCGACCAGATGAGCCCGGACGAGAAGGACGTGGAGGAGGGCCGGCTGAACAAGCTGAAGTTCAACATCAACCAGAAGAAGTTGCTCGTCCGCGACCCGACCATGCGGACGCACCCGGCCCTGTCCGCCATCTACACCGACGGCAGAGGGATCGTCCGCGACCCGGACGAGCTGGAGAAGTTCTACCGCTTCGTCACCGTCGCCCGGTACTGGCCGATCGAGCGGCTGGGCAAGTGGACGGACGACAAGGCGGTGACCGAACTCATGTGCCTGGCCAACGAGAAGGAGTTCAAGGACTACGACCGCGAGGCGAACGAGCTGGTCCAGGCCATCCCGATGGACGACCCGGAGAACGCCAAGTTCGCCCCCGCCCTGGGCAAGATCAAGAAGTCGATGGCGGCCCTGAACAGCATGGCCGACCCGAGCACCTCGATGGCCGCCGAGCTGTTCGACCGCCTGCTGTCCGACCAGCGGAACGAGGGGGACGCGGACGAGGCCCTGTACCGCGAGTTCTGGCAGAAGCCGGAGCTGGCCGACCTGAAGGGGAAGGTGGCGCGGCTGCGGGACCGGATGAAGTACGGGTACCCGCTGTACCTGACCAAGACGTTCGGCCGCGGGCGGGTGACGGTCATCACCACCTCGTCCGGCGACCCGATGTGGACCGACTGGCCGAGCGCCATCCCCGGCAACGTGTCGTTCATCCCGGTCATGAAGGAGCTGGTCAACTACCTGGCCGGCGGCGGGGTGGACGACACCCTGGTGTGCGGCCGCCCGCTGGTCTACAAACTGGACCCGGACAGCTACGAGGCGAAGGTGCTGCGGGGGTTCGTCACCCACGCCGCCCGCCCCGGCGAGCGGCCGGCCGGCGGCGGGGCGAACGACCCG
This sequence comes from uncultured Fimbriiglobus sp., assembly GCA_964390195.1. Lineage (GTDB taxonomy): Bacteria > Planctomycetota > Planctomycetia > Gemmatales > Gemmataceae > JALHQU01. The sequence goes on from CAYMHO010000041.1 coordinate 29,848, forward strand.
GCCCCGGTGGGGGTGAACGGCCAGTTCGACCCGCTGGTGGTGGAGACGACGAAGGAGAAGGTGACGGAGGTCGGGGCGGACGGCAAGCCGGTCACCAAAGAGGTGGAGCGGAAGGTGATGACCCTGAGTGAGGCGAACACCACCCGCCCCGGCATCTACCTGTTCGGGCTGGAGCAGAAGCGGGCCAAGCCGGGGGCCGGGAACGAGACGGTGACGGCCGCCGAGTACCGCTTCTCGCCGGTCAACATCGACGTGCCGAACGAGGGCGACCTGCGGCGGACGAACGCCGACGACGTGGCCCAGTCGGCCCCGGGGGCCGAGTTGCACGGCCCGGACGACACCGAGTGGCTGACCAAACTGCAGAACAAGAAGACCGACCTGTCCAGCATGGGCTGGCTGTTCCTCATCATCCTGGCCGTTCTGGTGGCCGAGCAGGCGCTGGCCGTCAAGCTGAGCTACCACTCCGGCCAGGAGACGATGAGCGAACACTCGCCGACGGCCGCCGCCGCCATGCGGCGGACGGAGATGCAGCCCGCGGCGGGCGAAGAGGGTGAGGCGAGCCGTGCCCCGTAAGGGGCCGGTTCTCCTCACCACAACCGGCGGCACACGCCGCTCGGCTCGCCAGCACCACACACGACACACCCGAACTCCGCCAGGTTGACGCACCGATGAACGACGCCACCGTGAAGCAGACGAAGGAGTTCGTGTTCCTGCGGCTGAGCGAGCCGTTCCCGTTCTCCGACGACAAGACCACCCCGGCCTACCTGGCGCTGCTGGTGGCCGGGGTGCTCCTCCTGTTCGCCCTGCTCAGCTTCGTCCTGCCGCTGGTGCGGACCCTGCGGGGGGTGCTGAGCGGGCTGGCCGTCCGCGGGGCGGCGTGGGTCGCCCTCGCCTCCGCCGGGCTGGTCGGGTGGCTGGCCATGACCCACGCCACCGACCCCGCCGACACCGGCCTCCGCGGGCAGTTGTTCTTCGCCCACCTGGGCGGGCAGGTGCTGCTCGCCCTGCTGTTCGGCGTCAGCGGGCTGATGACGATGCTGTCCGGCGACCGCCTGAGCAAGGGGGGGAACACCGAGGGCGTCCTGTTCGGCGCGCTCCTCACCACCCTGTTCGGGCGGGCGGACACCGGCCGGTTCACCTGGTGGCACCTGTTCACCGCCGGCGGGCGGGCGCTCCTGTACCTGATCCCGCTCGCCTGCCTGGGCATCGCCCGCGGGTTCGAGACCGACCCGGAGCCGGTGTGGTGGCTGTTCACCACCAGCATGCTGGCCACCGCGTGCAACCTGACCGCCCTCATGTACCTGAAGGACTCGGGGGCGGCGCGGTTCCTCGGCTGGTTCCTCATCCTCAACCCGCTCCTCGGCGTCGCCCTCGTCCTGCTCGCCGGGGTGGGCGTCGCCCTCTCCCCGCTCGGCTGGGTGCTCGGCCTCGTCGTGGCCGTCGGCGGGCTGGTCGTCCCGCTCGTCGTGCTCGGCGTCGGCGGGCTGCTCTGGCTGGTCAAGGTGTTCCGCCGGGACGAGGTGGGCGGGTGGGTGAAGGTCAGCCCGCTCGCCCTGCTCCGCTGCCTGACCCTCGCCGTCCTCGCCTTCTGCTTCCTCCTGCCGGCCATGCAGCCGTGGGAGACGGCCGAGAAGCGGTCGCGGGTGGTGGTGGTGTTGGACGTCTCCCCGAGCATGACCCGCTGGTCGGACGACATCAGCCGCGACCCGAACGCCAAGCTGAAGACGCGGATGGACAAGGTGCTCGACTTCCTCACCTCGGCCGACGGCGAGTTCACCGCCAAGCTGCTGGAGAAGAACCCGGTGGTGGTGTACCGCCTGGGGGCCAGCCTGGACCCGGAGGCGGGTGTGATCCGCCGCGGGCCGGACGACTCGCCGGCCAAGTTCGCCTGGCGGCGGGACGAGTGGGTGTCGTTCGTCGAGTACGACTTCAAGGCGTGGGCGATCGGGTACGAGGGGCCGGACGGGAAGGGGTTCAGCGACGACGCCAAGCAGGCCCTGCAGGCGGCCACCGCGTGGGGGGCCGGCCCCGGCGACGCCGAGTGGGTGCTCACCTGGGCGAAGGCGGACGACGCCACCAGCGGGGCGGACAAGTTCGCCGAGGCCGACGCGGACGCCCCGGACGTGCGGCTCCGCAAGGCGGCCGACCGCAAGCTGATGGCCGGGGTGCGGGAGAAGGCGGTCAAGCGGGTGGACATGGCCCGCATCATCGCCGGCGGGTCGGCCGTGCCGGACGGCGTGACCGCCGCCATCAACCGCGAGCAGTCGAACATGACTCAGGCGGTCCTGGTGTTCTCCGACGGCCGCAGCAACATGTCGTCCGACGCCGCCATCCCCGACCTGACCCGGCGGGCGAAGGAGGCGAACATCCCGGTGTACACGGTGTCGGTCGGGTCGGCCCGCGAGGTGGTGTCGATCGTCATCTCCGATTTGCAAGCCCCGGACCGCACCCAGCCGGACGAGCCGACGCAGGTGACGGTGGCGGTGGACGGCATCGGGTTCAAGCAGAACGACACGGTGGAGGCGACGCTCGAGCTGTTCCTGCCGGGCAAGGACCCGAAGAACAACGACACGGCCGACTACGAG
>CAYMHO010000042.1:0-31876 GCA_964390195.1 uncultured Fimbriiglobus sp.
CTTCTCGGGCTTCTCCGGCTTCCGCAGCAGGAGCGGCACCTTCTTCCGCACCACGTCGGCGGTGACGACGTGCTTGCCCTTGCGGTCCATCTCGGGCAGCTCGTACATCACGTCCAGCATGATGTCCTCGACGATGCTCCGCAGGCCGCGGGCGCCGGTGTCCCTCTGCTTGGCCAGCCGGGCGATCTCGTTCAACGCCTCCCGCTCGAACTCCAGCTCCGCCCCCTCCATCTCGAACAGCTTCTGGTACTGCCGCACCAGGGCGTTCTTCGGCTCGCACAGGATGCGGACGAGCGACTCCTCGTCGAGCGGGTCGAGCGGGGCGAGCACCGGCAGCCGGCCGATGAACTCGGGAATCAGCCCGAACTGCGTCAGGTCGTCAGCCGTCACTTGAGCGAGCAGTTCCGAGTGCTCTTTCTCTCGCGGGCCTTCGGCGGCGGTCATGAACCCGATGGTCCGCTTGCCGATCCGCTTCTTGACGATGTCCTCCAGCCCGACGAACGTGCCGCCGACGATGAACAGGATGTTGGTGGTGTCGATCTGGATGTACTGCTGTTCGGGGTGCTTGCGGCCGCCCTGCGGGGGCACGTTCGACACCGTCCCTTCGAGCATCTTCAGTAGTGACTGTTGAACGCCCTCGCCGCTCACGTCGCGGGTGATGCTGACGTTGTTCCCCGTCTTGGCGATCTTGTCGATCTCGTCGATGTAGATGATGCCCCGCTGGGCGGCCTCGATGTCGAAGTCGGCCGCGTGGAGCAGCTTGAGCAGCAGGTTCTCGACGTCCTCACCGACGTACCCGGCTTCGGTGAGCGTGGTGGCGTCGCCGATGGCAAACGGCACGTCGAGGATCTTCGCCAGGGTGCGGGCGAGGAGCGTCTTGCCGCTCCCGGTCGGGCCGACGAGCAGGATGTTACTCTTCTCGATCTCCACGTCGTTCGCCCGGCCGTTCTCGCCGTGCTGGAGCCGCTTGTAGTGGTTGTGGACGGCCACCGAAAGGGCCTTCTTCGCCCGCTGCTGGCCGATGACGTACTGGTCGAGCAGTTCCTTGATGGCCCGCGGGGAGGGGGTGTTGCCGGCCGCCTTGTCCGCACCCTTGCCGGAGCCGCGGCGCTTCCGCTCCTGCTCGATGATCGACTGGCACAGGTCGATGCACTCGCCGCAGATGTACACGTCGCTCGGCCCTTCCACCAGCGGGCCGACGTCCCGGTGGCTGCGGCGGCAGAAGGAGCAGTAGGCGTTTCGGTTGCGGCCCGCGGCACCGGGGGGCTTCCGTCCCCCACCCTCGCCGTCTCTTCGCTCGGCCATTCGGACTCCCCGAAAGTTTGTTTTGCGGTGTGTCTGGCGGTCGGCGGAACTTGAGGTGAAATATAGCTTCACCGATTCTGAACCCGCAGTCCAATCCGGGCGGGATTTCCTTCCCGCAACGCCGCCCCTACCGGGGCGAGCGGTGGTAGCGGTCGGGCCGGGGGCGGTGGCGGCGGAGGATGGGTCAGCCGGGCGGGGGCAGCTCCGGCGGGTCGAGCGGCGGGGGGGCCGGCGGGTTCACGGGCGGCACCCCCATGTTCCCCTTCACCTTCGCCGCCCACTTCGCCTTGATCTTCTCGTACTCGGCCTCGGTCAACTCCCCGTTCTCGTACATCTCTTTGAAAGAACTCAGGCTGAGCGACTCGTCGCGGGCGGTCTCGCCGGTCGGCCGCTTCCGCCAGCGGTCGAAGAACATGAAGACGACCGCCGCCACCAGCAGCACGCCCGCGAACACCAGCGACCAGACGATGAAGTCCTGGTTCTTCACCATCCCCCGCACCTTTTCCGGCTCCGGCAGGGTGGACGGTTCGCGGGTGCCTCCCGTCCCCGCCCAGGGGAGGTTCGGCGGTTGGATTACGGCGTGCCCGCCGACCAGCGCGGCCAGGGGGGAGAGCGTGTCTGGCGCGGGCGGTGTCTGAGCAAACATGCGAACTGACTCCGCGGCGGTCGGCCCCGGCCGACTCGCGGGCATTGTAGGCGAGCCGTGGGCGCGGAAATAGGTGAACACGAACCGGCGGACTCACGCCCGGACGGTCCCCAATTCCACTACATGCCCGGTCCGCTGACTCTCATAGATGGCCCGGATCACGTCCACCGCTTTCTTCCCCTCGCGGCCGTCCACCTTCGGGATGCCGTTGGCGCGGATGGCCTCGATGAAGTCGGCCAACTGCCGGCGGTGTCCCTCGTGGCTGATCGCCTTCGGGTCGGCCGCCCCGCCGCTCGCCCCCACCTTCGCCGCGAACCGCTCCCGCGTGGCCTTGTCGTCTGGTGTCTCGGGGGTGAAGTCCCACTTCAGCACGTCGTCCTGTTCGATGACGACCGATCCTTTGTCGCCGTGGACCGCGATCGTCTTCGGGTAGCCGGGGTGAACGCTTGTGGTCGCCTGGATGACCCCCAAAGCCCCGCTCTTGAAGCGTAGCACCGCGACCGCTGTGTCTTCCACCTCGATCCGCTCGTGGGCGAGGGTGGCGGTGAACCCGCTCACCGCCGCCACGTCGCCCATCATCCACAGCAGCAGATCGACGTTATGAATGGCCTGGTTCATGAGCGCCCCGCCGCCGTCGAGCGCCTGCGTGCCCTTCCAGCCGCCTTCGTCGTAGTAGGCCTGCGAACGCCACCACTTGCAAGTGGTTTCGCCGAGCGTCATACGACCGAACCGCTTCGCCTCGACCGCCGCTTTCAGGGCCATGTTCGCGTCGCCGAACCGGGACGGGAAGATGGTGCAGAGTTTCACCCCGTGCTGGTCGCATGCCGCGATGATCCGCTCGCACCGCTCGCCGGTGATCTCCAGCGGCTTCTCGACGACGACGTGCTTGCCCGCCGCCGCCGCCAGCTCGGCCGGTTCCGCGTGTGCCCCGCTCGGCGTGGTGATGACGACCGCATCGACGCCGGGTGCCTTCAACGCCTCATCCACCGTGGCGAACACGGGGCAGGGCGGGGTGCCCGTTTCCTTCAACAGCGCTTCCGCATTGGCCGGTGTGCGGGAGACGAGGGCCGCGATCCGCGTGCCGGGGATCTCCGCCAGAGCGCGGACGTGAAAGCGGGCGATCATCCCGCAACCGATGACGGCAAATCCGAGGGGGGAGGACATGTCGCACCTGTGCAACGTTGGCGGGAGTCAGTTTCGGTTATGATTGAACCTCTTGGGTGAGAGACAAGCACAACAGGAGGACCGGCGATGAGTTCCCACAAGGGGTGGTTCGTCGTGCCGGTGGGTGGGGTGAACACCTTCTGCACCGTTCGGAACGGTGTGCTCGAACCGGTCGAGCGTGCGGAGATGGTGCCCACCACCGAGTTCGCCATTGACGAAACGTTCGGCTGGGTAGCGTGGCCCACGGCCGACGGGTCGGCAATCGGCCGCACCCACTTAGACGCCGGCGGGCGAGGCCACGAGTTCGCCCCGTTCCCTCTCCCGGCTGGTTATCGGGCAACGTGTGTGGCGTTCAAGGATCGCGTGTTGTATGTGGCGGGCGATTGTGGAGCGGACGTGATCGGCCTGTTCGACTTCGACAGCCCAGACCCCGTTTGGACGCCACTTCCCCTGTCGCGAGAGTTCCGAGAGTTGTACCGAGACGGGAAACGGATCGACGACCTGCTCGTTGACGGCGACCGACTCATCGCCGTCGACAACATCGTGATTCCAAAGTATCTGTTGCGGTTTGATGTCTCGAACCCCCGGCAAGCGGTCCACAACCAGACGAAAGAAATCCCCTTCCACAGCAGCTACGAGCAAATTCACTCCGGGGCAATCGGAGCCGACTGGGTGGCGTTGCTCTCGACGAGTGCGAATCATGGCTGGAGGGCAGTCCACATCGCACTCTTGGATCGGCAGAATTTGAACGAGCAGTTCGCGCTCACGGCAACCCAGTCGCGGGTACCTCGCAGGGAGGAAACTCCGCCGACCCGCGACTGGAAAGCCCTGGCCTTTCACGGCAATACATTGCTTATCGCCGCCGGAGCGGACGGAGTGGGTGTGCTCGATATGGCTGGAGTTCGGGCGACGGCTGGGAGACCGATTGGCCGACATTTTGGCATGACTGAGGACGCCATGTCTCTCGCCGCCTCAGCCGAGCAACGAATGTCGTATCTGCCACTTCCAGACGGTCTAACGGATGCCGCGGTCGTGCGCGTCGAGCCGGTGCCAGGTTCGCGCCACGTTCTTGCTGTGATTGAGGGGCGGGAAGCGTCGGACACAGTGGTCCTGACCTTGCCGTGATACGATTCCGATTCTTCCATCTGCACCACCTTCTACCTGCCCTCATTCTCCCCGCAACCGTTGCACTCCCCCCAAACCCTCACATACCCTGAAGGGAACGGCCCACTCCAATCCTTCACGCTGCCGGGCCGCGTCCCGAGAGGTCCCCACATGTTCCGCCGCTCCGCCCGAGGGTTGCTCCTCGTCGCCGGGTTGGTCGCGCTGGTCGCCGCGACGGTTGGCCACGGCCAACCCGGCACCCCCGCCGCTCCCGAACCGCCGAAGTATCCCGAGTTCGCCACCGTCACCAAGGGCTCAAAAGTCACGGAAGGGCTGTTCACCCTGTACCAGAAGGACGACACCCTGCTGGCCGAGATCCAGCCGTTCCAATTCGACAAGCCGTTCCTCATGCCGATCGCCATCGCCAAAGGGGCGGGCGTCGGCGGCACCACCTTGAACTTCGAGGAGCAGTGGGTGATCGCCTTCCGCAAGGTGGGCGACAAGGTGTTCGTGGTGCGGAAGAACCTGCGGCACACGGCCAAGCCGGGCACCCCGGAGGCGAAGGCCCTCGACACCACCTACACCGACAGCGTGCTGGCGGCCCTGCCGATCAAGACCATGAACCCGCTCAAGGGGTCGGTGCTGATCGACTTCAACCAGATCTTCTTCACCGACTTCGCCAACCTGGGGGCCGGGTTCATCGACCCGTCGCGGACCACTTGGCACAAGGTGAAGGGGTTCAAGAAGAACATCGAGTTGCAGGTGGCGGCGACCGTGGTCGGTGCGAGTACCGGCCGCATCGCCCCGAGTGGGGGCAACGCGGTCATCGACCGCCGCGGGGCGACTGTCGTGATCCACTACGGTCTGGTGGAACTGCCGGACGGCGGCTACCAGCCGCGGAAGGCGGACGACCGCGTCGGGCACTTCACGACTGTGATGAAGGACTTCAGCAAGGACGGCCCTGACACCGCCTTCGTGCGGTACGTGAATCGGTGGCGGCTGGAGCGGGCCGACGGCAGCGTGTGGAAGGAGGGCGGGAAGCTGGTGCCGCCGAAGAAGAAAATCATCTACTGGATCGAGAACAGCGTGCCGGACGAGTACCGCACCGCCGTGCGGGAAGGGATTCTGGAGTGGAACAAGGCGTTCGAGAAGGTCGGCTTCCGCGACGCCATCGAGGTGCGGCAGCAGGAGGGCGAGGAGTTCGACCCGGAAGACGTCACCTACGCGACGTTCCGGTGGATCACCAGTGAAGTGCCCTACGCCATCGGGCCGAGCCGGGCGAACCCGTACACCGGAGAAATCCTGGACGCCGACATCCTGTTCGACGCCAGCATGGTGCGGACGTACAAGGGCGAGTCGCGGCTGTTCCGCGACCCGACCGGCAAGCCGTTCGAGCCGGCCAGTCCGGCCCAGGCGAACCGCCGCGGGTGGACCCTGCCGGCCGGCCCGCTGGATCGGCTGCGGGAGAACATGGGGTGGAACGACAAGCCGGAGAAGTTCGACCTGGACAAGCACCGCGAGCGGCAACTGGCCGCCGTGCAGCACGGGTACTGCCAGTGCGCCGCCCAGAAGACGAGCGAACTCGGGCTGGCGGTGCTGAGTCTGGCGACCGCCGGCGGGCTGAACCTGAAAGACGGCGAGAAGATCCCCGAGGAGCTGTTGCTGCAAGCGATCAAGGAAACCGCGATGCACGAGGTCGGGCACACGCTCGGCCTGCGGCACAACTTCAAGGCCAGCACCGTGCTGAAGGCGGACCAACTGCACGACACGGCGATCACCGGCAAACAGGGGCTGGTGGGCAGCGTGATGGACTACAACCCGGCGAACATCGCCCCGAAAGGGACCAAACAGGGGCACTACTTCACCCCCACGCTCGGCGCCTACGACTACTGGGCGATCGAGTACGCCTACACCCCGAACGGCGGCGACGACGACCTGGGCAAAGTGGCGAGCAAGGTGGCCGACCCGAAGCTGATCTACGCCACCGACGAGGACCTGATGGGCACCAACGACCCGCTGGTGAACCAGTGGGACATGGGCGCCGACCCGCTCCAGTTCGCCAAGGACCGGGCGAAGCTGGCGGGTGAACTGATCCCGACGGTCGCCGAGAAGATGGTGAGCAAGGGCGAAGGGTACCAGCGGGCGCGGGCGGCGTTCGGCACCCTGTTCAACGTGTACGGCGACTCGGCGTACACCGCCACCCGGTTCGTCGGGGGCAGTTCCTTCCACCGCGACCACAAGGACGACCCGAACGCTCGCGACGCCTTCGTGCCGGTGCCGCCGGCCAAGCAGCGGGAGGCGCTGGCGTTCCTGAAGGAGAGCATTCTGACCGACAAGCCGTTCGACATCTCGCCCGACCTGTTGCGGAAGCTCGGGGCCGACCGGTGGGTTCACTGGGGGAACACCCGCACCATGCAGGCCACCGAGTTCCCGGTCGTCGATCGGGCGCTGGGCATCCACCAGACGGTGCTGGACGAACTGCTGAGCGGCGGGACTCTGAGCAACGTGCAGAACTCCGCCCGGCTGCTCAAGGCCGATGACAAGCCGCTCCAGATCGCCGAAATCTTCCGCGCCCTGTCCGACGCCTGCTTCGCCGACCTGCCGGCCGCCGACGGCAAGGCGAGTGCGGTGAAGACGTCGGTCATCCGGCGGAACATGCAGCGGGAGTACGTCGCCCGGCTGTCGGGCATTGTGCTGGGTAAGCCGGTGGGGAGCGGGCTGTTCCTGCTGTTCGGCGGCGGCGGGAGCATCCCGCCGGACGCCAAGTCGCTCGCGCGGCTGCACCTGAAGGAAGCACTCAAGCGGACCGACGAGGCGCTGAAGGCGGAGAAGGACGACACTGCCAAGGCGCACCTGGACGAGATGCGTGAGCAGATCGAGAAGGTGTTGAAGGCGAACGTGACGAGTGACGGGCCGTGATGAAATTGGTCTTCGCGGCGAGCGGGAGCGAGCCTGGCTGCCAGGCTCGTTCCCGCTCGCCGCGAAGATTCGTTAAACACACACTTCCAGCAGCAGGAACAGATCCGGGTCGGTCTTGTACACCTCGCTCGCCTTCCGCAGGGTTTTGATGCGGTCGGCGTGCCACGGGTTCTCCAACCGCGGCATGTTCTCGGCCGAGTACGGGAAGGTCTCGAGCAGATCGACCCGCAGGAGCATCGCCCGCACCTTGCGAATCCGCTCGTCGCCGACCACCTCGCACGTCAGGAACAGGGCGTACTTGACGCTCGCCACCGGCACCCCGGCGTCCCGCTTGACGTGCCCGACGGAGAAGTGTTCGGCCACCGCGTTCAGCACGAAATTCAGCACGTACCAGCGGTCCGCCTTCGGGATTACCAGCAGCGGCTGATCGACGGTACACGCCTTCGACGCCTTCTCCACCAGGTCGATGGCGATGCGGTTCAGGAACACCTCCTGAATCGACCGCTCCAGCACGGTGCGGATCTTCAGGTGGCCGTCGGCGAAGATGTTCAGCGAGATGATGACGCGGTCGAAGAACTCCTTCGACGCCCACACCTTCTGCGCCTTGTACCGCCCCCAGTAGCGGCCGAACAGGAACGCCGCCACGGTGGTGATCGCCGACACCACCACCGTGACGATGATTTTCTGCATCGACTCGTTGGCGATCTTGACCGCGGCGTCGGTCAGCTCTTCGGCGAACAGCATGGGCTGGCCTCGTGAAAAATGGAACCGGGAACGCGGTGACCGGGTGAGTGTATGCTCACCCGGTCACCGCGTTCCCGGTTCCACGGGCACGTCTCACCCGGTCACTCGCCCGGCCCCAGGTACTCGATGACGAACACCAGGGTGCTGTCGGCCGGGATGTCCTTGCCCGCGCCCCGCTTGCCGTAGGCCATCTCCGGCGGGATGACCAGCCGGCGGACGCCGCCCGGCTTCATCCCCGGCACGCCCTCCGTCCACCCCTTGATCACCTGGTTCAGGCCGAACGAGATCGGCTCCTTGCGGTCGAAGCTGCTGTCGAACTTCTTCCCGGTGGTCAGCCAGCCGGTGTAGTTCACCTTCACCTTCGCCCCGGCCTTCGCCGCGTCCCCCTTGCCCTCCTTCACGTCCCACACCTTCATCCCGTTGTCCAGCTTCTTCCACTCCTTCGCTTCCAGGTCGGGGAACTCGAAGGTCTTGTCTTCCTTCTTCTCGTCCTTCTTGTCGTCGGCCGGCCGCGGGGCGGCGACGAGCGTGCCCGCGAGGGCGGCCACCGCGGCGGCGGCGAGCAGGTTCCAGCGCATGTCAGGCTCCTGAGGTTGGATAGGGTGGCCTACTCTCTCCGAGAGTCGGTCGTGGTCACCCTCGGCGAGAGTGACCCACCCGGGTCACTTGCGGAAGTCCACCAGCTCGATCTCGAACACCAGGGTGCTGTCCGGCGGGATGGCCCCCGGCGCCCCCCGCTTGCCGTACGCCATGTCCGGCGGGATGTGCAGCAGCCGCTTGCCCCCCTTCTTCATGCCGGGCACGCCGACCGTCCACCCCTTGATCACCTGGTTCAGGCCGAACGAGATGGTCTGCCCCCGCTTCCTGCTGCTGTCGAACACCGAGCCGTCGAGCAGCCAGCCGGTGTAGTGGACGGTGACGGTGGTGCCGGGCGGGCACTCGTCGCCGGTGCCGACGGTCACGTCCCACACCTTCATGCCGTCCGGGCGGGCGGCCCAGCCGGGGTTGGTCAGGTCGGGCAGGGCGAACGGGTCACTGGCCATGTGCGGTCCTTGTGTTGGAAGAGTCGGGAGCCGGGGGGGCGGGTCAGTTGACGCCGGCCAGCTCCACCTCGAAGACCAGGTCGGAGTTGCCTGGGATGCTCGGCGGCATGCCGCGCGGCCCGTACCCGAGGGGGGACGGGATGAACAGCCGCCGCACCCCGCCCACCTTCATGCCGGGGATGCCGTGCGTCCACCCGCCCACCACCCCGTTCAGGGAGAAGCCGATCGGGGCCGGGCCGTGCTTCTGCGGGTTGTCGAACGAGTACCCGTCGGTCAGCCAGCCGGTGTACTGGGCCTTCACCGTCGCCCCCGGCGGGCACTCCTTCCCGTCGCCCACCTTCACGTCCCAGTACTTCAGCCCCGGCTGACCGGCCACCTCTTTCCACTCCGGGCCGTCGAGCGGGAACTCGAACTTCGGGTAGGCGCTCGGCGGGCGGGTCTCCTTCGACGGCGACACCGGCCCGGCCGGCGTCTGGATCTGGTCCGGGGTGGTCGGCTTGCCGCCGCCCGAGTTCATGGCGACCACTCCGCCGATGATGAGCAACAGCAGGCCGAACCCGCCGACCGGCACCATCACCTTGAGGATTTGAGACCGCTCCATCCGCCACCCCGCGATCGTGGTCGCCGGTCGGGCCGGCGTCGGGGCATTGTAGGCACCGCCCCCCGCCGGACCACTCGCCCGGCCGACGTACAATGTCCGCACTTCCCTCGTGGGGTCCCCCATGCGACCGCTCCTGTTCGCCCTGCTCGCCTGCTCCGCCGTGGCCGCCGCCGACCCGCCGAAGGCGGACGACAAGAAGGCGGCCATGCTCGCCGAGGTGGAGAAGGCCGTCGCCGCACTGGCCGACTCGAAGGCCGACGCCAAGGAGAAGGCGGGGCAGTACGCCAAACTGGGCGAGCTGCTGCTGAAGCTCCGCGAGCCGGCGAAGGCGGCCGAGGCGTTCACCAGGTCGATCGCCGCCAACCCGGACGACCCGAAGGTGAACGACCGCCGCGGGGACGCGCACCTGTGGGCGGGCAGGTTCGCCGACGCGGTGGCCGACTACGACGTGTTCCTGAAGGCCAACCCGAAGTTCGGCCCGGAACACTGGCGGCGGGGGATCGCCCTGTACTACGCCGGCAAACACGAGGCCGGGGTGAAGCAGTTCGACACGCACAAGACGGTCAACCCGCAGGACGTGGAGAACGCCGCCTGGCACTACCTGTGCAACGTGAAGGTGGTGGGTAAGGAGAAGGCCCAGGCGGCGCTCATCGACGTGACCAGGGACCCGCGCATCCCGATGGCCGAAATCCAGAAGCTGTTCGCCGGCAAGCTGAAGCCGGAGGACGTACTGGCGGCGGCGGACAAGGCGAAGGGGGCGGAGCGGACGTCGGCCCTGTTCTACGCCAACCTGTACGTCGGCCTGTGGTACGAGGCCGAGGGGGACGCGAAGAAGGCGAAGGAGCACCTGAGCGTGGCCGTCGAGAAGCACGAGGTGCCGGACTACATGTGGGACGTGGGGAATGCTCATTTGCAGGTGTTGAAGGCGAAGAAATAGCCCTCGGCTCGCCGCTCACCCGCCCGGCCTCGCCCCCCGCTTCATCTGCGCGTTGATTTCGTCGATCAGACTCGGCAGTTGGGCGATGACCCGCACGGCGGCGTCGCACTCGGCGTCCTCGTACCGCTGGATCACCAACTCCCGCCGCTCTTCCCGCTCGGCCTCCGGCAACGCCGCCAGCTCCGCCTCGCTCAGCCCCATCTCGTTGCTGCTGTCGATCACCCCCACGCTCCACACCCCGGCGTTGCGGCCGTCGGCGATGTCGATGGGGGTGTCGCCCACCTTCACCACCGCCGCCGGCGGGTACACCCCGACCGCCTCCATGCTGCGGAAGATCATCCACGGGGCGGGGCGTCCGGCCGGCACCTCGTCGGCACAGATGGCGAAGTCCGGGCTGTACCCCTGCTCGCCGGCGGCGGCGTACACCACTTCCGCCGCCTCGCGGAAGTAGCCGGTCGAGCCGGCGATCTTGATCCCCCGCTGCCGCAGTTCTGCCACGCATTCGACCAGACCGGGGATCAGTCGTGAGTACCGCTTCGCCGCCTCCACCTGCATCGGCGTCACCCGGCGGTACAGGTCGTCCACGTCGGCCTCGGCCCACGGCTTGCCAGTCGCCGCTCGCCACCGTTCGCCGATGGCGGGCACCCGCAGCATCGCCCGGATGTGGTCCTTCTTGTGCAGGCCCATCGGCCCGCGGGCCTCGGCGACGGACACCGTCACCCCGGCCCCGGCGAACGCGGCCACGAACGCCCCGGCCGGGGCCAGGCAGCCGAAGTCGATGACGGTGCCGGCCCAGTCGAGGACGACCAGTTTGATCTCAGGCGGGGCGGACAAGGCAGGCCTCCAGGTGCGGGCGAACGTCGGCGAACGACGGGGTGAGGCGGCCGACCACCTTCGCCGCGTCGTCCCGCTTGCGGAGGGCGACGGCGGCGGCGAAGTGCGGGTGCCGCTCGAACTCGGCCGCTTCGGCCAGGGTCATCGGCCCGCCCTGCAACTTCAGGCTGACGACCGACGGACCGGAGAGGGTGTCGAAGTAGCCCGGCTCGGCGGCACACAGGTACCGCTTGGCCGCCACGTGCAGCCGCACCGGCTCCGTGACCGCGGGCGGGAAGTGTTTCGCCAGGAACCGCACACCCAGGTCCTCGTGCCGGTCGTCGATCCCGTGGTCGGCGCAGTCGTCGCCCAGCCCGTGCAGCAGGTGGCCGACGTCGTGCAGCAGGGCGGCGGCGATGTCGGCGGACGGTGCCCCGGCGTCGGCGGCCAAGGCGGCGGCTTGCAGGCCGTGTTCCAGTTGGGTGACGGCCTCCCCGCCGTACAGGGCGTGCCCGCGGGAGGTGAACAGGTCGGCCAGGTGGTCGAGGAACCGGGCGTGGGTCATGATGAGGGCATGGTAAACGGGAGCGGCGGCGGGACCAGCCCGCCGCCGCTCGGTTCATCCACTCTTCACCCGCCGGCTCAGGAGCCGACGAAGATGCCGTTGCTGTAGGCGTCGCCGAAGGTGTTCACCGCCAGCAGGGTGGTGAGCGACGGCTGGACCAGCCCGCCGGACAGGGTGCTCACCTTGATCACCTGGGCGAACGGGCGGGACCCGCGGCCGCGGCCGGTGACCACCTCGGCCAGCCCGTCCCCGTCGAAGTCGGTGGCGGCCACCCGCACCCCGCTGGTGACCGGGATGGGCGGCTGGCCGGGGATGGTCGGGTCGTTCACCACGAAGTCGCGGATGAGGCCGGTGGTGGCCCCGTCGTACACCCGCACGGTGGTGGTGCCGCCCGGCCCGGCCCCGGTGATCAGGTCGGCGATGCCGTCGCCGGTGATGTCCCCGGCGGCCACGTTCACCCCGTTGGACGAGGCCGGGTCGAACGCGTACAGGCCGTACAACTCCTCCGTGCTCTGGCCGTTCAGCACCCGCACGTGCGGGACGCCGGTGGCGGTGCCGGTGATGTACTCGGCCAGCCCGTCCCCATTCACGTCCCCGGCGGCCACGTTCACCCCGCCGGTGAACCCCGGGGCGTAGGCGAAGAAGCTCTGCACCTCCGCCCCGCTCGCCCCGTCGAACCGCTTGACCGCCGGCCCGCCGCCCGGCCCGGCCCCGACCACGATGTCGGCGAACCGGTCGGAGTCGAAGTACCCGACGGCCACGCTCACCCCGCCGGTGAACTTCGAGTCGAAGGCGAAGAAGCTGCGGACCTCCGCCCCGGTCTGCCCGTTGTACACCTTGACCGCCGGCCCGCCGCCCGCCCCGGCCGCGACCACCACGTCCGATTTGCCGTCCCCGGTCACGTCCCCGACCGCCACCCGCACCCCGCCGGTGAACCCGGGGAACGGGACGAACACGTGCCGCAGGCTGCCGTCCAGGTTGTACGCCCGCACCTCGCCGGACGCCCCGACGTCGGTGCCGGCGACGAACAGGTCCGACTTCTGCGAGCCGAGCGACGGGAGCGGCGGCCCGCCCGGGTTGGCCGGGTCGGTGGCGACCACCGTCACCGACTCGAAGTTCAAGTGGCCGACGGCGCTCTGGTCGGCCCGGCTGGTGACGCGGGTGTGCGGCGGCCCGAGGAGCGGGTTGTTCACCTGGGTGCTGGCCGCCGGCCCGTTGGTGGTGATGGTGATGCTGTCGCCCGGCGCGGAGGTCGGGTTGCCGCCGTCGAGCAGCAGGTTGGTGCGGGTGGTGGTGGTGGCGGTGAACGTGTCCCCGGTGCCCGCCTCGTTCCCCCCGCGGACGAACACCGTCGAGAAGGAGTTGAACCCGCCGCTGGTGAAGGCGAACCCGATCGGCTTGAGCGGCCCCATGCTGGCGTTGGTGACGGTCACCGAGGCGTCGGTGGCGGCGATGGCGTCCGACCCGTTCGGGGCGGTCACCTCGCCGAACTGCGAGCCGAGGGCGGCCGAGCTGACCCCGAGGACGGCGATCACGTCGCGGGTGTTGGTGTTGCCCGGGTCGCCGTTGGCGGTCACCCCGCCGGCCACGTTCGAGAAGCGGGTGGTGGTGCCGCCGGCCAGGGTGAAGCTGCCGGACGCCGGCCCGGTGGGGGCGAACACCAGCCCGGTGGACGGGTTGACCGGGGTGCCCCAGGCCAGGTTGCTGCCGTCCACCCACGCCAGGTTGTCCGACCCGCCCGCCCCGTTCACGTTGACCGCCTGCACGCCGAAGAAGGTGGTGGGCACCGGGATGCCGCCGACCGTCCCGCTGGTGCTGCCCGTCTGGGTGAGGCTGAGGGCGTCGTTGCCGGTCGTCCCGCTGGTGAACAGTTGGTCGAACCCGCCCCCGCTCGTCACCACGAACTGCTCGGTGTTCAGGGCCAAGGCGACCCGCATGGCGTTGGTGGTGAGGGAGTTGCCGACCGCGTTGGACACGTCGTTGCCGGCGGTGCCCAGGGTCCACACCTGATCGCTCCCGCCGCCGGCGTCCACCACCGCGAACAGGTTGGCGGCGCCGTCGAACACCAGCTGGTCGTTCCCCGCCCCGGTGTACAGGTACAGGCCGCCGGCCGTCAGCCCGGTGTACACGATGTACCCGATGCCACCGAACAGGGTGTCCGAGCCGGGGCTGGTGCCGACGACCGACCCGCTGACGCCCGCCCGGATGGCCGCGGTGCTGCTCGAACTGTCCACCAGCAGGATGTCGTTGGCGTCCCCGCCCATGTTGGCGGTCAGGGTGTAGGTCATGAACTGGGTGCTGCCGCCGCCGCCCGGGCCGTTCGAGTCCACCTGCAGGATGTCCGACCCGCCGAGCAGGTTGACGGTGGCCGCGTTCATGTTGCGGAAGCGGACGTTGTAGCTCGTCCAGCCGAGCTGCGACCACCCGGTCGGGAAGCCGGGGTCCTGCATCAGGTAGACGTAGTCGTTGGCCGCCGACCCGGTCCACACCACCGACGACCCCGCCCCCTGGGCGTCGAGCAGCAGGTTGGTCACGTTCGGGCTGGCCGTCACCACCAGGTTGCCGGCCACCAGCACCCGGTTGGGGGCGTCGACGTAGGCCGTCTGGCCGGCCGGCACGAACGCCACGACGGCGTTGCTCCCGCCCGGCTGGTCGTACACGAACACGTTCGCGGTGGACGACGAGTACATGTAGTACGTGTCGTTCCCGGCCCCGCCGTCCAGGGCGATGGTCGGCGGCAGTTGGCCGTTCACCAGGAAGTGGGTGTCGTTCCCCGACCCGGTGAGCAGGGTGAGCTGCCCGCGGTCGAGGCCGAAGTAGGTGAGAGACCCGCACCCGCTGAACAGGGTGTCACCGGGGCCGGAGCCGATGGTCGTGGCGGCCACGCTCGCCTGGATGTCGGCGGTGGCGGAGGCGGCGTTCAGCACGATCTGGTCGCCGGGCTCCCCGCCCATGCTGGCGAACACCGGGTAGTTGACGAACCGCAGGCCGTTGGCCGACCCGCCGCCGGACAAGTACAGGGTGTCGGCCCCGCCCAGCCCGAACACCCGGATCTGGTCGAACTGGCCGAACGAGAACCGCTGGTTGAGCGCCCCGCCGTCGGACACGATGACCGCGTTCGGGTCGAGCGGGTCGGCGGTGATGCTGATGCTGTTGTCGCCGGCGTCCCCGATGATGTCCAGGTAGAGGGTCTGGCTGAGGGTGGCGGACACGTCCGGGATGGTCCACACCCCGCGGCCGAAGGTGCCGGCCACCAGCCGGTTGCCGTCGACCTCCATGCTGGTGACGACCGAGTTGGGCATGCCCGACCCGTACTTCGACCACACGTCGGTGGTGCCGCACACGGACACCGAGCGGCGGAACACCCCACCCCGCCCGCCGGCCAGCAGGACCACGTCGTTCGCCACGCCGACGTTGGCCACGCCGGGGGCCGGGTCGTACAGGGCGATCGTCCGCACCTGGGTGGTGAGGGTGGCGGCGGCCGGCAGGCCGGTCAGCGGGTCGGGGGTCACGGACAGCAGGTTGGCGGTACGATCGACCCAACTCCCCGCCTGCCCGCCGTTGCGGGATTCCCAGATCTGTTGGCCCTGGATGACGAACACGTGCCGCCAGTCGTCCGGGTCCATCTTCACGTCCCAGATCCGGCCGGTGCCGGGGGGCGTGATGTTGGCGAAGATGGGCCCGGCCTCGCCCCGCACGAACAGCTCGCCGGCGTCGGTGCCGGCGTACAGGATCTGGTTGAACTGCACGTACTGGTTGAGCACCGGGTCGAACCGCCGCCCGCCGTAGTCGAGGGCGCTGAACCGGCTGGTCGGGCTCTTCGCCAGTTCGGCCGGCTGGATGGCCCGGACGATCGCTCCGGTCACCCCGTTCGGGTCGGAGTCCTCGTACAGGTTGGTCAGCGCGTACACCCCGCGGGTCTGGTTGTTCCGGTTGAGGGCTAGCTTGATGACCGCGGTGTTGTCCTGGGCCAGGGCGGTATCGGCCGCCAGAATCCCCGACAGCGGGGTGAGCGGGGTGGACGAGCTGCCGAAGTTGAGGAAGTTGGAGGACGCGTCGGCCGTGTCACTCCCGATGAACACCTGGCGGGACACCTGCGCGAAGCTGCTGCCGGCGGCGAACCGGTAGGACACCCCGGCCGTGCTGGTGTCGTCCACCACGGTGGAAAAGGCGTACTCCTGGTCGGTCAGGGCGTTCCGCTGGGCGGTGGACAGGTACGCGTCATAGGTGAGGCTGCCGGCGGTCGTCTGGTGGATCCGCCCGGTATCCTGAGTGGCCCCGGTGATGGCACTCCGGCGGTTGTCCCAGGAGACCGACCAGAAGGTGCCCATCTCCAGGTTGTTGCTGACGAACGTCCAGTTCGACTGGGCGGTGTTGTTCTCCGTGTCCTTGGTGTTGTCCGCGTTGTTGGTGAAGTTCACCCGCCGGCGGTAGATGCCGGTGCCGGTGGCCACCCACAGGTTGTTGTTCGCGTCCACCAGCATCTCGCGGGTGTCCCCGCCGGGGGAGGTAGAGCCGAGCGTACCCCACGGCGAATCGACGGTGCCCGGCAAGGCCCCGTTTCGGGCGGCGACTTGGTTGTCGGTAAGGGACGCCCACTGGGTGGACCGCCCGTGAATCTGGTTCGCACCCGAGGTGCCGTTGGCCAGTGGGGCGGTCGGGTTGCGGAAACGATCCCCCACCCACACGCTGCCGGTGAAGGAGGTCGGTTGGGGACCGGCGGCCGAGAACCGGAACTGAGCGAAGTCGCCCCCCATGTACACCAGGTTGGACGCCGTCGGGCTGGCCACCATCTCGAGGAACTGCCCCTTCTCCCCGGGGTTCACCCCCACCACTCGCTGCCAGAACGCGCTGATCGAATCGATCTGCACGGCCGGGTCGGGCACGCCGTTGAGGGTGAATGTCGTCGCGTTGACGACGGTGATGTCGTAGTAGCCGAGTTGGTCGATGCTGTTGGCGATCAGGATTTCCGGGCCGGACGGGCCGGGGTCCTGGTACTGAAGGACGTTCCGCAGGTAAACCCGGTCGCCCGTCCGCAGGCGGTGAGGGGTGTTGGTGATCACCTGCACGAGGCCGCCGTTCACCTGCACGCCGCCACCGTTGTAGGTGGCGCCAAGTGCGATCCGCTGGCCCTGGTCCAGGTCGCCGGGCGGCGGGGCGGTCGGGGACGGGCCGGTGAGCTGCCGCGGGTCGTCCATGCGGAACCACTGACCGCCCTGGTTGGTCGACCAGACGATCGAGGTGACCACGCTGCGGCGTTGGTCCCACGCGTAACGCACCAGCCCTCCCTGCGGCCCGTTCACCCCCGGCGTGTTCTGCTCGACGGTGGTCGTCGGCAGGTCGTTCGACACCGCCACGTAGATCTGGTTGTCGTTCACCGCCGCGTCACGCATAGCCAGCTTGACGGCCACCGTGCGGTCGTTCAGTTGCATCTGGATGGGGTCGGTCACCCGCTGCCAGCTGACGGCGAAGTTGTCCGACCGCCAGATCTGGCGGGTGAGCGGGTCGTTCCCCAGCCGCTTGGTGGCGATGTAATACTGGTTCCGCAGCCGCGGGTTCTCGACCAGGTCGAACACGCCCTCCGCGAAGTTGCGGGGGAAGTAACTCACCCCGCTGTCGGTGGACGCCTGGAAGGCGTTGTTGAACGTCACCCCGTTGTCGGTGCTGCGGTACAGGCCGGCGTCGGTGGCCACCAGCATGAAGCCCGGGTTCGCCCCCTGCTGGGAGCGAACCACCATGTCGACGACATTCTTGCCGGCCAGGTTGTTGTTCAGCACCCGCCAGGTGGGAGTGGCGGCCGACACCGCGTTCTCGCTGTACAGGACGCCGATCAGGTCGCCGCGGACGACCGCGTTGCCCACCCCGCGGTCGTCCACCCCGGCCCCGTCGGCCGTCCCGCCGATGCCCACCATCAGGCGGTCCGGGTTGTCCGGGTCGATGGCCAGCGAGGACACGCTGAGGGACGACACGTTGTCGCTGATCGGCTGCCACGTGGGTGTGGCCGACTGGGCGTCCACCGTCCGCCACACCCCGCCGTTCGGCCCGGCGGCGAACATGATGTTCGGGTTGGTCGGGTGGGCGACCATCGCCTGCACCGCCCCGTTCACCGTGTTGTTCGCCCCGATGTTCCGCACCTGCCCGTTGGTGATGGTGGTCGGGCCGAGGTCAAACCAGGTGGCCGTCTGGCTCAGGCCGGCGGTGACGGCCGGCGTCTCCCGCTGCTCCAGCCGCTCCAGCAGGGGCGTCCAGCGGGGGGAGGGTTTGCCGTCCGTGGTCCGAGGGGCTGCGCGCATAGTAGGTATCTACGGGGGGTGTCGAGATCCCGGGGGATCGGGTGAAATCGTGGGGTGCGTGGGGGGGCGCGGCGGCCGGCCGCGCGGGCTGCTCGGGTACGGTTACTGTTCCATCGGTCGGGGTCGGTCCGTCACTCCGTTGGGGACGACCCACCCGCCGTCACTTAACCATTTCGCCGGCGGTCCGACCGCCAGAACTGGGGTGGGGTGGGAAATCTCTACACGCCGTTCAACTCCTTCAACCGGGAGAGCCGATACAGGTTCCGCACGGTGCCCGCGGACCTGTTGGGGACAGTCCGCCGGGCGGTCGGCGCAGGAGGGTGACGTTATGCTGTCCCGCCCGCTCGGGGCGATTCTGGCGGCGGTCCTCGGGGTGACCGCCGCGTTCGCCCAACCCGCCCTTCAACCCGGCTTGCCGCCGGACGCCCCATCTTATCCAGACGGCGGAGCGGCCCTGGCGGATGGCGGATATTCCGCCAACCTGGGGTACGAGCAAGAGCCGTACCGCTGGTGGCTGTCCGGCGAGTACCTGCTCGGGTTCACCCGGTCGGCCAGCCTGCCGCCGGTGGTGTCCACCGGGCCGGTGCAGTCGGCCGGCATCCTGTCCGCCGGCGGGACGCCCCTCGGGGCGGGTCCCCAGGATTTCGGCGGGGTGTCGGGGTTTCGCGTGTCCGGCGGGGTGTGGCTGGACAGTTGCCGCGCCTACGCCCTCGACTGGGGGGTGTTCTTCCTGCCCCGCCAGCAGATCACGAACACCTTCAGCGGAACTCCCGGCCAGGTGTTGGCCCGCCCGTTCTTCGATACAGCGCTGAACGTCGAAAACTCACGCCGGATCGACTCGCCCGGCCTGTTCGCCGGGTCCGTCACCACCGCCACCCGCTCCCTCTTCTGGGGCGGCGAGTTCGGGGCCCGCGTGCGGGTGATCGAGACTCCGACGCTCAGCCTGGAACATCTGTTCCACTTCCGCTACTACGCCCTGGAAGAATCGTTCGCGGCGGAGGACCAGTCGTCCGCCCTGGCCGGCGGGGTGGTGACGTTCAACGGGCAGGCGTTCGGCCCGCCGGCACGGGTGCGGGTGAACGACTTCTTCTCCGTCCAGAACCGCTTCTACGGCGGGTCGGGCGGGCTGCGGCTGATGTGGACGCCCGGGCGGTGGGAGGTGCGGGTGGACGGCCGCATGGCGGTCGGGGCGATGCAGCAGAACCTGACCATCGAGGGCACCACCCGGCTGGAGAACGCCGGCGGGACGGCCACCACCCGGCCCGGCTTCTACACCGCCGCCCAGGTGCCGAACCGGTTCACCAACTACCGCTTCTCCCTCGCCCCGGACGTCCAGGCGCGGGTCGGCTACCGGCTGACCGACTGGCTGACCGTCTCCGCCGGCTACCAGTTCCTGTACCTGACCAACGTCGCCCGCCCGGGAGACCAGATCAGCCGCCGGCTGAACACCGGTCAAATCCCGTCGAGCCAGAGCTTCGGGGCGGCCGCCCCCGGCCTGCCGGCTCTGCCGAACGTGGTGTCGTCCGATTACTGGATGCACGGGCTGACCGCCGGACTGATGCTCACCTTCTGACCCGCCGACGGACGCGACGGCGGGGGCGCACCCTATCGGGCAGTAACCCGAAGGGAGCGTTCCCGCCGTGAGAAGTTGATGAGTGTTACACAGTACTCTGCCTCAGACCTGCACCCGGCTGCCGTACTTCGACTGGAGCAGACGTTTCACCTCCCGCCCGAACTCGTTCGTCCGCAGCTCCAGCTTCACCAGATCGTCCCCGAACTCGGCGTTCAGTAGCGACTTGCCGCTGGTGTCGGTCAGCCGGTTGCGGGACAGGTTGAGCACCCGCAACCCCTTCAGCCAGCTCGCCCGTGCGAGCACCTGCCCGCCGGACGCCGAGATGCCGTTCTCGCTCAGGTTCAGCTCTTTCAGCTCGGTGAACCCGCGGGCGGCGGCCAGCACCCGCACCCCACCGAGCCCGACGGCGTTCTGGCTCAGGTCGAGGCCCCGCACGCGTGTCAGATGCGGGGACGACACGAGGGCGGCGACCGTTTCGGGGTCGATGCGGTCTTCGGCGACGGTCAAGTGGGTCAGGTTGGCGACGAGCGGGGATGCGAACAGGGTCCGCAGTTCGGCCAGGATGGCGCACCGCCCGCACGTACACATCTTCGAGAGGGTGAGTTCACTCACCTTGGTCAACTGCGGGGTGCGGAGCATCCCTTCGACCGCACCGGACCCCTGGGTGAGGGTCACCGCCCGCAGCGTCGGGGCGACCCGGAAGAGCGGCTCGGCGACGGCGTGGAACCGCTGGGCGGCGACCGACGCGGCGTGCAGGAACCCGCGGCGGAACCGCCAGTCGGTGGCCAGGTTGGCCTCGGCCGCCTCGGCCGTCCAGGCCACCCGGTGCTTTTTCAGCAGGGCCGCCTCCCGCTTCTGCAGGGTCGCCCGCCGGTCGTCGTCCGGGGTGCACCGTTCCAACTCGCACTGGATGCGGATGAACTCGGCCCGCGCCGCCTCCCCGTTTTCCTCCAGCCAGTCGGCATACACCAGCCGCGGCAGGTCGTCGTCCGGGTTCGCCGTGACGGCGGCGAGGAACGCGGCGTGGTCGTGCATCGGTTCGTCCCCTCCCCGGCTCAGGTACAGTTTACGCCGCCGGCCGGGCACTACAACATCCGTCACGGAACGGAACGCGGTGCCGGATCCGCCGGAAGTCGTTGTGTGAGGGCGGTGATGGGCTTCAAACTCACCCGCCGTACGCCGTCGCCGATCCCGTTGGAAGTGGACGGCGTCCTGCCCGAACGTGTGGCGAACCTGTCGGCCCGCGAGCTGGCGAATCTGCCGGTGTTGCACGGCAACCGCACCGAACCGCTCGGCGAACACTTCGACGTGACCGTGTCCACGCTCGCCGACGTCCACTTCGCCGGCGACACGGGGAACGTCCACGGCATCGGCAAGGGGATGACCGGCGGCACGATCGTCGTCGAACACTCCGTCGGTCGGCACGCCGGGGCACAAATGAGTGGTGGGACGCTCACCGTGGGGGGGCAGGGCGGGGACTGGCTCGGTGCGGAGTTGAGGGGTGGGCGAATCGAGGTCGGAGGTGGGGCGGGAGACGGCGTCGGGGCGGCGTACCGCGGTTCGCGGAAGGGGATGACCGGCGGCGTCATCCGGGTGTCGGGCAGCGTGGGGCACGAGGCGGGGTTGCTCATGCGCCGTGGGCGGATCGTGGTGGGATGGAACGCCGGCCAGTTCGCCGGGGCGAGCATGATCGCCGGTACCATTGTGGTCGGGGGCAGTTTCGGCAGGCGAGCGGGCGCGGGAATGAAGCGGGGCACGCTGTTGGCACTCGGCGGGGTGGAAGAGGTGTCGGCGGGGTTCCGGTTCTCGTGCGAGTACGAACCGGCGTTCCTGACGCTTCTGTGGAAAGAGACCGGGTGGCAGGTGCCCGTGCCTACGCGGGTGAGGTGCTTCCGCGGGGACGTGCTGGCGGGCGGGAAAGGTGAGTTGTGGGTGGGGCTTGGCGGGCGGCCAGCGTGAGCGGGCCGCCCGCCGGGTCGGTCACTTCGCAGGGGAGAGGGACTTCAGCCAACTCTCCGGCAGCACGAACCGGTCGCCCGGTTTCAACCCGACCGTCTTCACCAGGTCGGACGGCCGCACCCCGGCTTGCATCAGGCAGGCGGCCGCCCCGCCCAGATACCCGGCCGCCACCCCGGTGCCACTCGCCCCGCCGATCCGCCCCTCGACCAGCAGGTCCGGTTTGGTGCCGAGCGGGATGGCCGGGCCGACGCCGGTCGCACTGGTCGCCCCCTTCGCGTCACCCACGCCGACCACCACCGCCCCGGGCGAGTCGCCGGGGATGCCCACCCCGGACCGCTGCACGGCCACGTCGGCGAACACCACCTTTCCCTTACCCGCCTGATCGGCCTCGGTCAGTTCCACCACCACCCGCGGGTACAACTCGGCGTCGAGCGTGGCCGCCGCCGGCAGCCCGCCGTTGTCCGCCCCGCCTTCCACCCGCAGGGCGTACACCCCGTCCGCCGGCAGGGTGACGCTCAGCGTCTCCTCGTACACCCCGCTGCCCGGCGTCTTGGACAGCCGCACCGAGTTGCCCGACGACACCGCCACCTCGGCCAGTTCGTCGCTCGCCACCGCCTCGCCCTTCGGGTCCAGCTGGCGGAACAGCCGCAGCCGCAGGGCGTGGGCCGGTTCGCTCGGCAACAGCACCTCGGGGCGGTGCGGCTCCCGCCACTGCATCGTCACCCGCAGTTTCAACCCGGCGGGCAGTGCGGCCTGCATCTTCCCGCCCTGCTGGTAGCCGAGGAAGGCGAGTTCCTTCGACCACCGCCCGGCCGGCAGCGTCCCCTTCGCGTCGGCGAACTCCATCAGCCGGTTGCGGTCGGCGTCCCTGAAGGGCCCGGTCCAGGCCGCCCCGACGCTCACCCCGCCGGCCTGCACCCACGCCGGGGCGGGCGGCTGGCGGCTCGCCCGCAGGGCGCTCACCGCCGTCCCCGTGACGAACTTCCGCTCGATCAGTTGCGACAGCTCGCTCTCCCCGTCGTGCGGGTGGCCGGTCTCCCACACCAGCGTGTTCACCACCACCGTCGCCCGCTTCACCACGTCGATCGACCCCTGGATGGACAAGTACCGCTCCAGCAGGGTGTTGTACGCGGCGGTGTCGGCCTGCAGCTTCTTCAGCGCCGCCGAGGCGTCGGCCCGCCGCTTCACCGCCCGCGGGTCGTCGCTCAGGTCGGAGTACGCCTTCTCCACCTCGTTCGTCACCGACCGCCGCTCCGACTCCAACTGGCTGGTGCGGATGCTCAACTCGTCGTTCCGGGTGGACAGGGCCGGGGAGAAGGTGCCCTCACCGGCCACCGCCCTGGCCACCGTCAGCACCTGGTGGAAGCGGGCGGCGTTGACGCGGACCAGCAGCACGCTGGCCTTCGGGGCGGCGGTGTGGACGGCCAGCGCCGCCGCCGTGCCGCCGGGGCCGCGGGCCGGGTCGGACGGGGTCGGGTCGAGGGTCGGCCGCAACTCGGCGGTCAGGTCGATCAGCCGCGACCCGGCCGGCAGTTTCACCCCGTTCAGTTCGATCTCGGGGGTCGCGTCCGGCTTGGCGGCCTTCACCACTGCACCGGGGAACTCGCTCGCCAGTACCGCCACCGTGACGCCGTTCCCGTCGTACCCGAGGGCGTGGAGTTGCTTCATGCGGGTGTCGGCGAGGACGTCGCCCGGCTTGGCGTCCGGGACGGCGACCACCGTTTCGGTCGCCACCCGCGGCAGGCGGACGTGCCGCACCTCGGGCAAGGACGCCACCGTCTTCGCCTGCGACGCCTTCGGCAGTCGGAGCGTAACCACCGACCCGGCCAGCCCTTCGACCGCGATGCCGGTGAGCGCGGCCTTGAGCGCCCGCCGCACCCCGGCCTGCTCGCCGGCCGTGTCCCGATCCAGCACCGCCTCCACCACCAGCGGCTTCTCCGCGGCGGCCGGGTCGGCAACGACCGCGGCCAGATCGGCGGTCAGTTTGTCGGCCTCCGGGGCGGGGGCTGCGGGGGCGGACGCCGGCAGGTCGGGCAGCACTTCGACCACCCGCACCGGCACCAGCTGGCGGATCGGCAGCGGGAGCGACGACCGATCCGACCCGCCGACGAACCACCCGCCCGGCAGCGAGCGGAGGTCCTTCACCAGTTGCGGCACCGCCCCGGCGGCGAGCGCCCCGCGGACGCGGGTGTACCCCTTGTGATCGTACCCGGTGGCGTGGGCGAACCCGAGTTTGGCCAACTGGTCGACCACCTGCCCGTGGAGTGCCTGCTGCTCCTGCGGCGGCAGCCCGGCGACGAGGGCGACCCGCAGTTGCAGCACCTTCTCCGGGTCCTCGAACGGCTTCGCGGTCGCCGCCCAGAGGAGGACGGTCTTCACGCTCGGGTCGTCGAGCAGTTTGGCGGCCGATCCCGAGGCGACTGTGCCCGACACCAACTCGGCGCCGGGGTCGAGCGTGTCGAGTTTGAACCGCTCCTCGTCGGCGAACTTGAACCCGACCGCCCGCAGGTGCTTCTCCATCTCCCGGAACGGGCCGACCCGCTGGTCGCCGGCGGTGCGGATGCGGTAGCGGAGCGAGACGGCGTACTCGTCCGGCGGCTTGGGGTAAACGACCTGGGCGGAGGCGGGGGCGGCCGCGACGATGGCGAACAGGGCGAGCAACAGAAGCCGAGACATGGCGATCCTCGCGGCGGCGGGGGCACGGTCTAGCATGCCCGCTGGTGGCGGCCGTGCCAAGCGTGTGCCGGAAATATGCCACCCGAAAATGCGCCGGCGGGCGGGAAGGGCGGGGCAGAACGGACGATGGCGGGGGCGTGCGGGGCGGTGGTGCCGGCGGTGTGGGTTATCCGACGCAGTGCGGCACCGGGGCGACGGCGGCGAGGGTGTCCACCAGCCCGCGGACGTGCTTGCAGCGGTGGTGCGGTTCGTCCTCGCGGTAGACGGCGTCGGCACAGGTGCAGTGCCACCGCACGGCCTTCCCGGTCCGCTCGCACGCGATCTGGTACGGCATCCGCCCGCCGAGCACCTCCCACACCATTAGGCAGCCGTCGTCGGCGGTGGGGTTGCGGTAGGTCATGCGGAAGCGGTACTCGGACGGCGTCCGCTTGCGGCTGGGGCCGGGCAGCTCGGTGACGAGATAGCCGGCGTAGGTCTTCAGGCGTGGGTGGGTCAGTTTCATCGGAATCGCCAAGGTCGGCGGAATCGGTTTTGGTGGGAGAAGTGTACCCTGCGGCGGGTGGTGCACCGATGTGCGTTGAGGGTCGATCAGCCGGATGATAACGTTCGGATGTCAGGCGGATCAGCGGTCGCCCCACTCATCCCGGTCGGCGCGAACCTGGGCCAGGATGTCGTCACCGCTCCGCAAGACGGCCGCGGACCCGAATGCGTCCGCGACCGAGCCGGCCGACCGGGGGGCGGCCCGCGTGATGACCAGTTCCGCGAACCCCTCGGCGTCGGGCAGAGGCTCGTCCGGGATGAACGTTCGGTCGGCGTACCGCCCGCGGATGATCAGTGTGTCACTCATCGTGTGCCTCCCGTCGATGACGACATGATACCGCCACCGGCCACACGCCCCGATGCCCTCTGCGGCCGACCGACCAAGCTCACGCCTCGTTCGGCGTGACTTCTCTCCGCGGACTCAATTCCGACGAAACTTCATGAACACGAAGCCAAAGGCTTCTGTGCTTGCCATCGAGGTCGCGAAGGTTGTAGGGCGATTCGGCGGTTTAGTCCCAAAACAGACGCTCAGTTCATCTCCATCTAATCGCACTATCCCGACGATGACCGTCTCAAAATTTTGAACATCCCGACGCCCGAAATCAATCGCCCACGGTGTCTGACTGACATCGAGTCGCCACGGAATCCCCTCGTTACCATCCATGACTACCGCTTTTTTGGTGATCACCCACTTTGATGACACCCCGCGTTTCTTGTCTGCAGTCTGCTCAACTCCTCCCATCTCAAGGTATGTGCTCTCCCAAGTGCCCAAGAGCGATCCGACTGCCCGTGAGTGCGCAGGCGAGTCGGCGGCATTTTGGGAGCCTTGACCGGTTCCCCCATCCCCACCCCCGACTGGCCCGCCACGTGGAGCAGGGACGCTACCGACCGCGAGGATCGCCATTACCGCCACCACCACGGACGAAGCGACGTGTTTGCGCATGCACGACTCCGGCAAGGATGAAGCCCGCGACATAGAAGATCACATCGAGGGTGTCGTAGGTGCCTGGGACGACCCCGACCAACTGCCCGAACTCAGCGCCCACTGCCAGAACCACCCCGGAATACACCCACGGACCTGACCTACCCCAGATCGCCAGCATCCAACTGGTGTAGGCGTACACCCAGCACCCGTCAGGCAGACAGTACAGAACCCACGAAGGAAGGGACACGGCAGG
Organism: uncultured Fimbriiglobus sp.; assembly: GCA_964390195.1. GTDB lineage: Bacteria > Planctomycetota > Planctomycetia > Gemmatales > Gemmataceae > JALHQU01. The sequence goes on from CAYMHO010000042.1 coordinate 26,061, forward strand.
GCGAATCACCAGTCCGCTCGCGTCCGTCACCTCAAGCCAGCGGAAAACCATCACATCAGTCGAGCGCCACCCGACGTAGATGACCGCACCCAACGCGATTGGGAAGAACACGTTGATGAGGTAGAAGGCGACCCTACGCATGACCCAGTCTTCCGCCGCCTAACAGGTATTTATCCCAATCGGCAGATTGGGATAAACCGCCTTGTGGATTGGGATAATACCGGCCGGCGAAAATCGCCGTCAAGTCTCTTCTTGCGTACCCGACGGGAGTTACGGAACGAATGCGGGTCGTCCCGCCCGCGCTACTTCTTCTCCTTCGTGTCGTGGTACAGGGCGAAGCCGATCATCATCTCGTCGTTGGTCATGTCGCCCCACCGCACCGTCTTCTTCGGGTCCGGGTTGAACGGGTTCCTCGCCGAGTTGTCGTACCACGCGGTGCATTCCAGCTTGGCCCCGGCGGGCATCTCCACAGGCTTGGCGAAGTCGTAGGTGGCCTGCCAGTTGAAGTCGTACTTCGGCACGTTCAGGATCGTCTCCCGCTTGCCGTCCGGCGTCACCACCTCGTACTTGAACGCCTTCCCGCGGACGTGCATGTGCGGGGTGACCGAGAGCAGCGTGGTCGCCTTCTCGAACTTGTGTTCCGACTTCACCTCGTGGTTGTCGGCCCCCGGCGGGATGCGGAACCGCCCGTTCATCACCGACACGCAGTAGAGCTCCGTCTCCGGCGGCTGCTTGGTGTAGCACAGCCCGATGCTCGACTTGTCCGTCACCGCCTTCCCGTTCGGCGTGTAATGGACCTCGAAAATGATCTTGCTCCCCTTCGGAATCTTCCGCGCCTGACCCGGCCCACCGATGACCGGCTGGTCGCCCGGCACGTAGGCGCCGAGCATGTACTGGCCGAAGTCGGGGCTGAGCAGGTCGAGCATCGTTTTCCCCGGCGGGAGCATGTAGGCGATGACGTGGTGGACCACCGCCCGCTGCTCCGGCCGCACTTCCACCGCCGTCACCCATTTGTCCTCGGCGAACGGCTTCCCCACGATGTGGTACTCGTAGGGCATCGCACCGCTGGCCGGCACCTTCGACGCCCTGTCCATCGACAGCACCTCGTCCGGCTCGCGGCCGAGCCGCCAGCCGTCGGCGAACTTCCGCGGCGGCGGGGCGTCCTTGGCGTCCCCTTCCGGGCACCCCTGATCGACCCACGCGAGCAGCGTCGTCTTCTCGTCCGCACTCAGGCGGCGGTCGTTCTTGAAGTGGCCGGGCGGGGCATCGGCGTGCCACGGCGGCATCACCCCGTCGGCCACCACCTCGCGGAGCATGGCCGACCAGTCTTTCGCCTGCTGAAAGGTGAGCAGCGAGAACGGCCCGGCCTCGCCCGGGCGGTGGCAGTCCTGGCACTTGGTTTGAAGGATGGCCGCGACGTGCTTCTGGTAGGTCACCGGCGTGTCGGCCTTCACCACCGCTTTCGTGTTGGTCAACTTGCACCCGGCGGATGCGGCGTGAGGTACCTTCACCTCTTCGCCCTTCAGCACCGCCGCCAGCGCGTCGGCCAGTTCCGCGGTGGTCGCCTTCGCCTTCTGCACGCCGGGGGAAAGTTGGTCGTCGATCCGCCCGGCGTACCGCACCGTCCGCCCGGCGTCGAGCACCAGAACGGTCGGCACGCGCTCGATCTGCAGCTTCTCGGCCAGGGCGGAGCCGTCGTCCTTCAGCAGCGGGAACGGAAACTCGGAGGTGCGAATGTACTTGGCCACGGTATCGGAGTCGTCGGCGGGGTGGCTGGCGATACCGACCCACGTCACCTTCTCGGTGGCGTGCTTCTTGGCGATCTCGGCCAGCCGAGGGACGTACCCGTTGCACACCGGGCAGGCGGTGGAGGTGAACACGATGACCACCGCTTTCGCGTCACGGGCGTTGTCCGCGAGCGACCACTTCTTGCCACTTGAAGGTTCGGGCAGGGTGAAATCGGCCACCTTGCTACCGACCGGCGGGGGCGGGTCGGCGGCTGGTGCGATACAAGCCGTAAGCAGCAGAGCAGCGACGGTGAGACGGGAGTGCATTCGAATCCGTCCTCGGCGGTGAACGAACGGCCATGATACCGCGACAGCGGGGCGGCGGACATTCTGATGACTTTTATTCCGGCCGGGTGTAGTAGATCTCGGGGGTGGGCGGGTGTGTATGTGGGGGGAAGTGGTGGGACTGAGACTCACTCCGGCGGCCGACGCGCGGGTATACTGACTTTTTCCCCGGAGCCGCCATGACCACCCCCGCCGAGCAACTCTCACCCAAACAAGCCCTCCGTGAGCAGGCCCGCAAGAACCGCATCGCCCAGAAGGACAAGGAGGCCGTCAGCCGCAAGATCTGCGAGACGTTCATGAAGTTGCCGGCGTATCAGTCGGCGAAAACGGTGATGTGGTATGTGGACGCCGGGAGCGAGGTGCGGACGCGACACACGCTGCCGGAAGCGTTGACGCACGGCAAGCGGGTGGTGGTGCCGTACTGCATCGTTGAGACGAACGAACTGGAACTGTTCCACCTGGAAGACATGAGCGAGCTGGTGGAGGGGGCGTACAAGATCCTCGAACCGCGGGAGGACCTGCGGAAGGTCCCGGGGAAACTTCTGCAGCCGGAAGAACTGGATCTGGTGATGGTACCGGGGACGGCGTTCGACGCCCGCGGCGGGCGAATGGGGCAGGGGAAGGGGTACTACGACCGGTTGCTGGCCCGTGCGCGGAAAGACGCCCCGCTGGTGGCGCTCGCCTTTGAGTGCCAGATGTTCCCGAGCATCCCGGTGGACGCCCACGACGTGTACATGGACCTGGTGATCACCGAAGTGGGGACATATGCCGGCGAGGGTCGCAAATAACGAGCCGCGACCGGAAGGGAGCGGGGTCAGCAACACCCGCTCCCTTCCGGTCGCGGCTCGTCAAACAGGGTATTCCCACCCCTTCCGCGGCGTGGTCGCCAGGAACTCGTTCGCCTCCTTCTTATCGGTCTGCCCCTTCACCGTGTCCCAGGTGATGTCCGTCCCGCTACGGTAGGCCACGTTGCCGAGCAGCACGGTTTCGGTCAGCGGGCCGGCGTACCCGAAGTGGCAGAGCGGTTTGCCGACACCGCGGATGGCGTCGAGCCACTCCTTGTGGTGCCCGACCGACTTGGCGATCGACTGCTCCGGAGCCTTGAACTCCTTGGCGAACTCGTCCGGGAAGAGTTGGTGCTTGCTGTAGTTCGACACCACCTTCTTCCCGCCCTCCCCCTCGAAGAGCACGCCGTCGGCGAACCCCTTGTAGGTCGTCTTGCCTTCCAGGTCCGGTCCGGCGACGCCGTGGTACCAGGAGAGTTGCACCTCCCCGCGGGCTTTCGTGGCGGGGAAGGTGTAGTCCACCCGCAGGGTGCCCGGCACCGTGTTGTCGGCGTTCGGGATGCCCTCGCCGGTCGCCTTCACCTTCGTCGGCGAACCCAGGTCGAGCGCCCAGAAGGCCAGGTCCATGAAGTGGCATCCCATGTCGGCCAGCACCCCGCCGCCGAACGGCCACCACCACCGCCAGTGGAAGTGCGGCCAGTCCTTGTGGTTGGCGTAGAAGAAGTCGTCCGCCACCGGGCCGCGCCACAGGTCGAGATCCACTTTCGGCTTGCTCGCCGGCGGGTTCACCTGTCGCCCGCCGTCCGGCCGCCGCGAACACCACACATGAACCCGGCTGATCTTGCCGAGAACGCCCGACTGCACCACCTCCACCACCCGGCGGTAGTTGTCGCCGGCGTGGATCTGCGTGCCCATCTGGGTGATCGCCTTCCTCTCGGCCGCCAGCTTCTGCACCGCCCGCACCTCGCCGACGCTGTGGCAGAGTGGCTTCTCGCAGTACACGTGTTTGCCCAGGCCGAGGGCGGTGAGCGTCGGGTGGGCGTGGGTGTGGTCGGGGGTACAGACGGCTACCGCGTCGAGCGTCTTGCCGAGCTTGTCGAGCAGTTTGCGGTAGTCGGTGAAGAACTCGGCCTTCGGGAACTGGGCGCGGGAGTCGATCACCTCCTTGCGAGATTCGTCCACGTCGCACAGGGCGACGACCTCCTCGTTCCTGATGTTGGTGAGGGTGAACTGGCCCTGCCCGCCGACGCCGATGAGGGCGACCTTCACCTTCCCCTTCGGATCGGCGGCCGAGGCGGTGCGAATGAACGGCCCGGCGGCGACGGCGGCCCCGGACGCGGCGAGGAAACGACGGCGGGAGAGCATGAGAACTCCTCGTGGTTGTTGACGGGTTACTTCCCGGCCCACACTTGAACCAGCTCGACGCACACCCGCACACACTGCTCCATCTCTTCGACGCACACCCACTCGAGCGGGCTGTGGAAGTTGTGCTCGCCGGTGCTGATGTTCGGGGTCGGCAGGCCCATCTCGGTCAGGCGGCTGCCGTCGGTGCCGCCGCGGATGCTCCGCTGAACCGGGGTCAGCCCGGCCCGCTTGGTCGCCTCGATGGCGAACGGCACCGCCCGCGGCTCCTTCGCCATCCCGTCCCGCATGTTGCGGTACTGGTAGGCCGTCTGCACCGTCACCTTCGCCTTCGGGTGGGCGGCCTCGATCTCCCGCCCGATCCGCTTCAGCAGGTCGGCGTACTCCGTCAGCTTCGGCGTCTCGAAGTCGCGGAGCAGGATGTGAATCTTCACCTCGCCGACGCCGCCCTCGATGATGTACGGGTGGACGAACCCCTGCATCCCCTCGGTCGTTTCCGGCGACAGTTCGCCTTGTGGCAGTTTGGCCAGGAACTCACCGGCCAGCTTCACCGCGTTCAACATGCGGTCCTTCGCGATGGCCGGGTGGATGTTGATGCCGGTGATCGTGACGGTCGCCTTGTCGGCGCTGAACGTCTCGCCTTCCACCTCGCCCGCCCCGGCCCCGTCGAGCGTGTATGCGACGTCGGCGGCCAACTCCTTCAGGTCCACGTGCGTGACGCCTTTGCCGATCTCCTCGTCGCAGGTGAAGCACACCCGCACCGGCCCGTGCGGGATGGTCGGGTTTTCGACCAGCGTTTTCACCAGCTCCATGATGACCGCCACGCCGGCCTTGTCGTCACCGCCGAGCAGGGTGGTGCCGTCGGTGGTGACGATCGTCTTGCCGACGAGTGCGTTCAGTTCGGGAGAATCGGCGGTGCGGATGACCTTCGTCTTGTCGCCCGGAAGGACGATATCGCCGCTGGGGTAGTTTCGGATGACCTGCGGGTTGCAATTCTTGGCGGTCGTTTCCGGCGAGGTGTCCACGTGGGCGACGAATGCCACCGTCGGCATGCCCGGCACGTTCCCCGGCACGGTGGCGTACACGATGCCGTACTCCGTCTGATACGCCTCCTTCAACCCGAGCGCCAGCAACTCGTCGCGCAACAGCTTCCCCAGCACCAGTTGGTTCGGCGTGCTGGGGTACGTCGGGCTCCGCTCGTCGGCGGTGGTGTCGATCCGGGCGTACCGCAAGAACCGTTCGAGCAGCGTGGACATGCCGTCACTCTGTGGGTGAATGGTCAGTGGTGATGGCGGTTGTTGTACCCGCTGCACGGTCGCCCGCCTTCTGCTTCACCCCGATCCGCGGACAGAGGTCGCGGAGCGGACACACCTCGCATTGCGGCTTGCGGGCGTTGCACACCGCCCGGCCGTGCAGAATCAGCCGGTGGCTGAACCGCGTCCACTCGGACCGTGGCACCAGTTTGTTCAGCACCATCTCGACCTTCACCGGGTCTTTCTTGCGGGTGAGGCCCAACCGCCGGCTGAGCCGCCCGACGTGCGTGTCCACCGTGATACCTGTCACTCCGAACCCGTCGCCCAGCACCACGTTGGCCGTC
>CAYMHO010000043.1:0-31454 GCA_964390195.1 uncultured Fimbriiglobus sp.
TCGCTGTCGCTCGCCGCGAAGAGTTCGGCAACCCTCATGTCCCTCCGCTCCGACGCCCTCGCCATCTGGCAATCGGCCGTCGCCGCCGTGCAACCGCGGTTGCTGGTGGCGGAGGCCGTGCGAGCGTTGAACCTGTCAGGCCGCGTCATCGTGATCGGGTGCGGGAAGGCCGGGGCGGGGATGGCCGCGGGGGTGGAGGAAGTGCTTGCCCAGGTCGAAGGCCTGGTGAACGTCCCCGCTGATTGCACCGCCCCGCTTCGCCACATCCGCCTGCACCCCGCCCGCCCGGCCGCGTCCAACTTCCCCACCCCCGAAGGCGTTGCCGGTGCGGAGGAGATGCTCCGTCTGCTGGCGTCCGCCGGCCCCGACGACACCGCCCTGTGCCTCATCTCCGGCGGCGGGTCCGCACTGCTCCCCTGCCCCGCCGTCGGCGTGTCGCTCGAATCGAAACTGACCGTCACGAAGTTGCTGCACGCGAGCGGGGCGACCATCGGCGAGATGAACTGCGTCCGCAAGCACCTGTCGCGGGTGAAGGGCGGGCGGTTGGCGGACGCGTTCCGCGGCAAACGGCTCGTTTCGCTCATCATCTCGGACGTGGTCGGCGACCCGCTGGACGTGATCGCCTCCGGGCCGACCGCCCCCGACCCGACCACCTACGCCGATGCGAAGCGTGTGCTCGAAACGTACGGCCTCTGGGACCGCGGCCCGGCCGACGCGCGGAGTCACATTCAGAAAGGCTGCGACGGTGTCATCCCCGACACGCCGAAGGTTCTCCCGCAAAACGTCGAGAACCGCATCATCGGCAACAACGCGCTCGCACTCGCCGCCGCCCGTCGCACCGCGGAGCAACTCGGGTATCGCGTGCTGGACCTCGGCCCGTTCGTCGAAGGGGAAACGAAGGACGTGGCCGCGATGACGGCGGGTATCGTGCGGAACGTCCGCGAGCGGGGCGAACCGCTGGCACCGCCCGCGTGCATCCTGATCGGCGGGGAGACGACGGTGACGCTCGGGGCGAACCCCGGCAAGGGCGGGCGGAACCAGGAGTTCGCGCTGGCGGTGCTGCACCACCTCGGCCGAGCCGGCTCTGTTGTAGCCGGCCTCTGTGAGGTCGGTCCGGGGTCACAGACCCCGGCTACAGCCGACGGCATGAAGGGGGTGGCGGTGCTGAGCGGCGGCACCGACGGCGAGGACGGCCCGACCGACGCCGCCGGTGCCGTGGCCGACGAGACCACGCCGTTGGGCGGAGCGGCTGAAGCGCTCGCCCGGCACGACGCGTACCCGTTCTTCGACCGCGTCGGCGGGCTGACCCGCACCGGGCCGACCGGCACCAACGTGGCCGACGTGCGGGTGGTGCTGGTCCGGTAGTGGGTGCCCACCCCACCCTTACCGCCGCGGCGGCGGCACCCCGCCCGCCCCGCCTGCCCCGCCCGTCTGCGGCCGAGTCACCCCGCGGCCGACCGCCCCGCCGACCGTGTTCTGGAAGTACCCGCCGGTGTTCAGGAAGTACACCGGGTGGCCGGTGACGGCCGGCCCGCCGGCCGGGTTCGCCTGCATCTCGCCGATCGCCTGCTGGTTCGCGTTCACCGCCCCCTGCAGGGTGCCGATCGACTGGCGGAACTGCTGCTCCGGTCGCACCAGCCCGTAGTAGTTCAGGGTGGTGGAGTTGTTCGCCCGGAGCAGGTTCAGGTACGGGCTGAAGGTGGGCCGTTGCGGGGCCGGCCCGGCCGGGGCCGGCGGCGGCTGGGCGGAGGCGACACCCGCCGCCCCGAGGACCACCAGCACGACAGCCGATCGGATCACGCCGTTCATGGCAATCCTCCTCACGCGGTTTTCAGGTCCTGTCTCGGGGCGACCGTCCGAAAGTCGCCGCCCGCTCCGCGGGCGGCCTTGATTCGCCCGCGGAGCGTCCGGCGGTACTCCCGACACCGGTCGGTCAGCGGACGAACCCGCCGGCACCCACCCCACCGACACCCAACCCGCTGTTCCACGGCGCCCCGACCGACCGCACCGTGCCGTTGCCCAGCAGGGTGACGCCGAGCACCCGTTCCACCGGGGCGAGGATGCGGGACAGGCGGACGTCGGCGGCCACCAGCTTGTTCGACCCGACGTACAGGCGGTCGCCGGGCATGAGCTGGTAGTTGGTGCTCGGGTCGCCGCACTCGGACACGGCCCGCCAGTCCACCGGCATCACCCGCGGGCAGGTGCCGGCGGCGGACGGCCGCGCCACCCACATCCGCTCCGGGTCGGACACGGTGGTCAGGCCGGTCACCTGGGCCATGGCGTCGAGGACGGTGTCGTTCCCGGTGACCGGCAGGCGGTACACCGTCTGCCCGGCCCCGGCCCCGTCCAGGATGACGTAATACAGCTTGCTGTTGTACGCCTGCACGTCCACGTACACCTCCGGCTCCAGCAGTTGGTCGGCCAGCAACGCCTCCACCGCCGCCCGCACCTCGGCCAGGGTCATGCCGGACACCCGCAGGCTGCCGTAGGTGCCCAGGCCGATGGTCCCGTCCGGGCGGACGAGGTGCTGCCCGGACACCTTCTGGACGGCCCGCGACTGGGCGAGGGTGACCGTCACCACCGGGTTCTTCAGCCCGACGGCGGTGGCCAGGTGCTTCTCCACCGCCACCTTGATCTCGGGCAGGGTCAGCCCCCGCACCTTCACCGCCCCGCCGTAGGACGGCCCGAGGGTGATGCCCCCTTCCAGTTCGATGGTGAACAGGCCGGACAGCGGCTCGTTCGGCAGCGGGGCGGCCAGGCTCAGGCTGAGCACGTCGAGCGGCTCGGCCTTGTACGGCGGCTTGGGGATGGTGCGGGTCGCCTCGATCACCAGGATGTCCGGCGGCTCCACCCGGTAGTCGGGCAGGCTCACCTTTTCCGTCTCTTTGGGGGCGTCCGCCGGGATAACCACCGGCGCCCGCCGTGACGGGGTCTGACAGCCGACCGTGACGAACGCAGCGGACAGTACGAAAGCGGCCTTCGCCAGTTTACCCAGTCGTGTCATGTGCCCCTCCTTCACGAGACCGGAATGTCTGTGACGGGAGTATCGACCGGGCAGGTAAGTGGAGTTAAAGCGGATAATTGGAACGACCGGGCGGTGCGGGTCCTCCTGACAAGCGGCGGGTGGTCACCAGCCGCGTTTCGCCATGCGGTCGTAGGCCTCGCGTTCGAGCGGGTGCAGGTCGGCCCGACGCAGGCCGGCCTCGATCGCCTGCTTCCACGCCGCCCTGGCCTCCAGTTCCCTCTTGCCCGCCTGTTCGGCCAGCGCCAGCCGGAAGTAAGACGGGCCGGTCGGCATCTGGGCCGCCACCCCCTCGAGCAGTTTGCGGGCGGCGTCCGCCTCCCCGCGGTTCAGCCGCACCACCGCCTCGGTGTCGTCCAGGTCGGGGTGGGAGCCGGTCACCCGCCGCGCGCGGTCGAGCAGGGCGAGGGCGTCGTCGTGCTTGTTCTGGTGGGTGGACAGGAGGAACGCCAGGTTGTTCAACGCCAGCGGGTCCCGCTCGTTCGCCGCCAGTACCCGGCGGTACAGGTCCATCGCCCCGGTGTAATCCCCCTGCAGGTTGCGGACCGCGGCCAGTTGTCGGACCAAGACGGTCCGCGCCTGCCCTTCGACCGCCTTGGCGGCCTCTTCCAGCCACCCGGCCACCGTCTTCATGGCCTCCGTGGCGGGCGTCTCGGCGGCGTACAGGATGTGAACCGCCACGTCCCCGACGACGGCCGGCGGCACCCGCTTGCGGACCGCGTCGCACAGCCGCAGGGCTTCGTCCGTCCGCCCGCGGCGGCCGTAGTACGCCGCCACCACCAGCGCGGCCTCCGGCCGGGTCGCCTTGTTCTCCTCCCACAGGCGGCGGTAGAGGGCGTCGGCGTCGTCATGCAACCCGATCTCCTCGCACACGCGGGCCACCTGCCCGACCGCCCCCTTCGGCCCCTCGGCCTTGGGCAGCAGGGCGGCGCGGGCGGCCTTCAGGTCGTTCCGGGCGGCCAGCAGGCGGGCGGACAACTCGGCCGACAGGAACGTCCCCGGTTGCAACTGCGCGAACCGGCCAACCCACTCGTCAGCCGCCGGCAGGTCCTTCTCGCGGATCAGCCACAAGGCGTAGTACGCGACGTACACCGGCACCCGGCCGGCGACACGGATCAGGTCGGCCAGGACCAGCCGTGCCTTCGACCGCTCGCCGGTCGCGGCGTAGAGCTGCACGAGCAGGAACAGGTCGGTCGGGGTGAGCTTGTCGCGGATGGCCTCGAGCGAGCGGACCGCCTCCTTCTTGCTCGTCCGATCCGGCTGGAGAGCGAGGGCCACCGCCCGCGTCCGCTGCTGGGCGGGCGTCTCGGAACCGGTCAGCGGGCGGACGACGCCGTTCTCCGTCAGACCGAGCACCTCCAGCCCGCGGCGGGCGGCGTCCGGGTCGCGGTCGGCGGCGTAGCAGATGGCGAGCATCCGCCGGACGTGTTCCGCCTCCTCCGCCTCCAACCCCGGACGCTTGAGCACCCGGTGGAAGGCGTCGCGGGCGTCGCCCAACCGGCCCGAGTGGAACAGGAACTCGGCCTCCGCCCGGACGGCCCGCGGGTCGGTCGCGCGGGCGGCCCGGAACGCGTCGACGGCCGCGTCGGTGTCGCCGACCGCCACGTGCCCGCGGGCGACGAACAGCGGCCGTTCGGCGGCGGATACCGTCTCTTTCGCCGCGGCGAACTCCTTGACCGCCTCCTCTTTCCGGCCCGATTCCATCAGGTACTGCACCAGGGTGAGCCGCACGTCGGCCGACTCCGGCTTCAGTTCCACCGCCCGGCGGAACGACGTCTCGGCCTTCTCCCGCTGGCCGGCCGACACGAACACCCGTCCGACCCAGGTGTGATCGGCCGGGCTGGTCGAACTGTCGGACACCGCCCGGGCGGCCAACTCGAGGGCCTGCGTCAGGTTGTTCGTCCGCAGCGACACCTCGGTGGCCAGCCGTTGCACGTCCGCCGTCGCCGCCGAACGGTCGGCCAGCTTGCGGAACACCGCCTCGGCCTCGGCGTCCCGCCCGCCGCTGGTCAACAGTTCCATCAGCCGTCGCACCGCCTGCGGGTTGGCCTCCCCACCTTCGATCGCCTGCTGGTACTTGGCGGCCGCCGCGGTGAACTCCCGGCGCAGGTCGTGCACCACCGCCTGGGCGAGCGTCACCCGCGCCCACCCGGCCCGCTCCCGCGCCAGCCCGTCGAGCAAGTCGGCCGCCGCTCGCAACCCGGACGGGTCGGCACGGCGTTGCGCCTTCCAGACCAACTGGAGTGCCTTCACCAGACGGGCCGACGGGCCGCCCTCGCCGTCGATCCGCTCCACCTCCACCCGCACCCGGTCCATCTCCTGTTCGTTCGCCGCCGCCACCGCCCGGTCGAACCGCACGAGTTGGGCGGTCAGGTCGTCCGGGGCGACCACCACCACCTGATCCCACAGCCCGCCGGCCGCCTCCCACGCCCCGGCCGCGGCGGCCAGTTCGGCCAGCCCCTTGAGCAGTTGGCGGTGCCGCTCCCGGCCGAACGCCTCCCCTCCCGCGGCCAGTTCGGTGAACCGGGCGGTCAGGTTCGGCTCCTTCGCGGCCACCCGCACCCGGGCCTTCGCCAGCCGCAGTTCGGGCGAGTCGCCGGCCGCCTTCTCGGCCGCCGCCAGCGTCTCGGACGCACGGGTCAGGTCGCCGTCGCGTTCGTACCGGACCGCCGTCGCCAGCCACACGCTCGTCGACTTCGGGTGTGCGGTGCGGGCCGCATCCAGAATCGTTCGCGCCTCCTCCGCCTTCCCCTGGAAGTACGCCAGTTCCGCCCGGAGCACCGCCACCTCGGGCGAGTCCGGCAGCGCCCGTTCCGCCCCCATCACCGCTTCGGATGTGGGCTGCCAGTCGCGCTCCCTCGCCGGCGTTTGCAGGGCCGAAATCATCTCCAGTCGGGCGACCGGCAGCCACGCCCCGCCCGCCCGGTCCTTCAGCTTGCGGTACGTCACCAAGGCGGCATCCACCTGCCCGAGCGCCGCCTCGGCCTCGGCCACCCCGCTCACCGCCGGCACCCACAGCGGGTCGGTCGGGTCGGCCGGCACCGCCCGGCGGAAGGCGGCCAGACTGCGGTCGGCCTCGCCGAACTGTTGGTAGCAGCGGCCGAGCAGCAGGTTCGCCTCTCGCGTCAGGGCAGGGTCGTGCTGCAGCTCCTGCCGGACGCGGTCGAGCGCGCGAGCGGCATCGATGGGCTTGCCGCGGACCATCAGCAGGCGGGCGGTGTGGTACTCGCCGACCGCCGGCGGCAGGCCGGCCGACTTGAGGCGGTCGAGGGTGGAAGTCGCCGCGGCGTCCCCGGCGCGAATCTGACAGTCGAGCAGGGCCAAGGTGAGTTCGACCGAACCGGGGATGGCGTCCAGCCCCCTTTGCACCGCGGCGGTCGCCTCGGCCGGCCGGCCGGCGGCGGACTCGACATTCGCGAGCGCCCGGTAGACGGCGGGTGACTGCGGGTGAAGGTCGACCCCTCGGGCGAGCAACGCACGAGCCTCGTCGAACGCCGTGCGGCTGTCGTGTTCGCGGCGACTGCGGGCGGCCACGACCGCCCGCTCGCGGGCGGCGTCGGCGGCCAGCAGGACGACGTCCAGCTCGTCCGGGGCAATGCGGGCGGCCGCGGCGACGGCGTCGGCGACGGCGTCGGCGGCCGTCGCCCCGGCGGGCAACCCCTGGGCAGCGTGGACCGGTTTGGCGACCGTCGCAGCCACCTGCTCCGGGCGGAAGTACATCCGCCAGTACTCCGCCAAAATGGTGTGGGTGCGGAACAGGTGGCGGTTGTCGCCGGTGTTGACCATCGCGGCGATCACCGCGTCGGCGGCCGTCGGGTCATTCAACCGCTGACGGAGGAGGACCGCCCGGCTGCCGTAGGCGGTCGCCATGTCCGGGCGGTGCTCGGCGGCCTTTCGGAACATCTCGCTCGCCTGGGCGTACTTCCCCGCCGCCACCAAGCAGTCGCCGTACAGGGCCTCCAGTGCGGCGTCGTCCGGCCGCCCCTTCATCAGGATGTCCAGGTCGGCCTGGGCCTCGGCGTACAGGCCGAGCTGCGGTCGCATGGCCAGGGTGGCGGCGTACCGCCGCAGGTCGTCCCGCCCGCCGTCCTGCCGCAGCACGTCCTGCAGGGTCAGGTACCCTTCGAGCAACCGCTTCGGGGACGCGCTCGCCTCGCACCGCCGGCGGCCCAGCCGTTCCCGGGCGTCGAGGTCGTCGGGGCGGACTCGCAGGTACCGCTGGAGGTAAGCGATCTCGCGGTCGGCGTCCTTCCGCTCGTGAGCCGCGTCGGCCTCCCGCAGGAACGCCCCGGTCTGCCGCCCGACTTGCCAGCGGTGGGTGAAGTGGACGAGCACCGCCGCCACGACCACCGCCGCCGTGAGGGGGATGAGGAACCGCCAGTTCGGCACGACGCGCATGGGGAAGCCCCGATCATAAAAGGTCGGACATCTGGTTAGAGCGTCCAACGGCCGAGGGGATGCGACAAAACACCGGCCCGGGGGAGCGGGAGGCTCCCCCGGGCCGGCGTTCACCCCATTCGGGGTCGCGGTCAAGCCGCGGCGACTGCTTCCGGAGCCGGAGCGGCGCCACGGCGGCGGCGGAGCAGCGCCAGGAACGGCACGGCACCGGCCACCAGTACCAGCCCGGCCGGTGCCGGGACGGCCTCCGGGGTAACGAGCGTGCTGACCCCACCCTGGTCGAGCCGGTTACTCAAACCGACCCCCAGGCCGGTGATGGTAACCACGTTCGTCAGCGAGTAAGTGCTGGTCGTCGAGTTCAGGCCACTCACCATGGATTTGCTGTACGGCTCCTGAGGGGATTGCGGGCCGAAGTTCGACCCTTCGGTGGTAGCGAGGTTGCTGATGTCCCCCCCGAACGGGTTGTTCCCGACCGCGAAGCTGCTCCGGAAATCGACGATCGGGGTGACCGTGGCCAGGGTGTTCAGCCTCGCCCCGAAGTTGCTGTCCAGCGTCTTCTGCACACCCGGTAGGTTGTACCCGGTGGCGGTCAGGGCGATCGTCAGGTCGTCCTCCGACCCGGCGCTCCGCGTAACGGTCAGCCCGTTCAGCGACAGGTTCCCGCCGAGCTGGGTTCCGGGCAGGTTGTTGATGTCGGTGGCGGACGAGATGGTGTACCCGGCGAACTCCAGGTTGGTGAACACCGCGGTCGTCACCCCCTCGGCCTGCTCCTTGAAGAAGAAGGTGTAGGTGTACCCCGGCCCCGACCCCGGGCCGCCGGTGACCAGGGCGTCCAGGTCGATGGTCGCGGTCTGCGCCCCGCTCTGCAGTTGGAGCAGGAAGGCCGCCTGGCCCGTCGGCGGGGCGGCCAGCACCCCCACGACGGCCAGCGCGGCCGCGTATACGAATCTGCGAGCACACATGTGCCAAACCTCCGTTGAAACGGTGTGGTGATCCCGGCCGCTCAGGCGGCCGGGGCGTACCGGTACGAGCGGGCGTCGGACACCGTCAGGTCCGCCCCGTCGGCGGCGGCCAAGGCCAGGTTGGCCATCTCCCGGGCCGTCACGTAGTGGAACCGGAACATCGGGTCCCGCCCCGCTCGCGCCTTCAGTACTTCGTGGAACCGGACCATCGGCTCGCCGAGCAGCACGTCCTGGTTCGGCTCCTGCACCCCGTGCGTGTGCAGCTTGACGAACCGCCAGTTCGGGCGGGTGGGCACGCACACCCCCGCCCGCAGCCACAGGTCGAGGCGGCCGGCGGTCGGCGGCTGGGTCTTCTGCAGGCAGGCGTTCTCGATGCGGGGGGCCACCCCCCACTTGCGGCTCGCCCAGTTCAGCCCGAGCGGCCCCTGGATCATGAGCAGCCCGTCGGCCGGCCGCGGGCCGGTGCCTAGGTCTTGCCCGGTGTCGTGCCCCTTCGCCCGCCGCGGGTGGCCCACCGCCCAGTAGATGCTGTTCACCTTCCGCGTCTGCGTCTCGCTCGGGGCGGACGGCAGGGTGAAGTCGGCGTAGCAGCCGGTTTCCCGCAGCACTGCCAGTTCGTTGTTCACCCCGCACCAGCGGCCGTCACACCGGCTGTTGTCCAAAGCCCAGTTGCCGTGGATGAACCCGTACGCCAGCTCGCCCGTCCGCCGGTCGCGGGAGAGCAGCCCGTGCCGCCGGTGCAACGTTTCCCGAAACTCGGTGAGCGTCCGCCGCAGCCCGTCGGCGGTGTCGTTGTCGTGGTGCAGGTGCACCTCCACCTCGCCGTACCCCTGCCGGCACAGGCCGGCGATCATGTCCACGTACTCCGGCTCGTACTCGTCGGCCGGGTAGAAGAAGGTGGCCTGCGGGGGGCGGCCGTCGGCGTCGCGGAACCGGTCGAACAGCCGCGGGTACTCGTCCACCCACCGCCGCACCCGCGCCCGCGCCTTCGCCGGCGGGGCGTTCCCCCGCTTCGGCTCGTAGTGGTCGCACACGGCGATCAGCACGTCCACCGGCCGCCCCGGGTCGGGGGCCGGCCGGCGGGTGAGCAGGTACGACGGGAGCCAGCGGTGGACGCCGCGGAGCACGCTCACACCCCCGCCGCGGGGGCGGCCGGTACGGGGTCGGCGGCGGGCGGCATCGGGCGGGCGGTGGGGGCGGCGCGTTCGGTCCGCGCCCACGTGCCCGTCCGCGACCCGAACAGCCAGCGGAAGAAGCCGAGGAACAGGGCCAGGTTCATGCTGACGAACATGGCCGGCAACCGCAGGTACTTCAGGACCCGCGGGCGGGCCGGCAGGACCGGGCCGAGGGCGGCCAGGGCGTAGAACCCGAGCTGGGCCGCGAACAGCCGGTTGCCGGTCGGGGTGCCGAGTGCCAGGGCGTTGGCCGCCAGGGCGGCGAGCAGGACGAACGGGCACGCCCACCGCAGGATCTTGTGGCAGAAGAACGTCACCGCCACCCACCCGTTGAGCGGGGAGAGGAGCGGCCACAGCAGACCGATGCTCTGGTACCCGCCGGCCCCGATGCGGACGCGGCGGCGGAACTCGGCCCGCATGGTCGGGGCGGTGTCCTCCACCGCCACCGCCGCCGGGTCGTACACGATCCGCCCGCCCGACCGCAGCTTGGCGTCGAGCGGGATGACGAAGTCGTCGATCAGGGTGTCCGACCGCACGCCGGGGAACAGCCGCCGGCGGATGGCGTAGATGGCCCCGTTCGCCCCGAGCAGCGCCCCCAACCGGCTCTCGCACTTCTTCAGGAACGTCTCGTACTTCCAGTACACCCCGTCCACGTTCCGCCCGGACCGCGGATCGACCAGCACCAGCCGGCCGCACACCACCCCGACCGACGAGTCGGCGAACCGGGCGGCCAGCCGGCGGACGGCGGTCGGCTCCATGTGCGTGTTCGCGTCCGACAGCACCACCACCTCGCCAGTCAACTCAGGCACCGAGCGGTTCAGCACCGTCGCCTTCCCGCGGTTCTCCGGGTAGGCCAGCAGCCGCACCCCGTGCCGGGCGTACCGGCGGACGATGGCGTTGGTCCCGTCGGTGCTGCCGTCGGAGGCGATGACGATCTCCAGTTTGCCCTTCGGGTAGTCCAGGGCGAGCGCGTTCAGGATGCGGGCCTCGATGTCCAACTCTTCGTTGTGAGCCGCGATCAGCAACGAGACGGTCGGCAGGTCGGCGTCGGCGTGATCACGCTGGGCATCCCGGCGGCCGAACACCCGGGAACAGACCCAGATGACCGCCGGGTAGCCGAGGTAGGTGAACCCCACCACGCCCAGGCAGAGCAGGCAGATGATCTCGAACGGGTGCGAGGTCACGGGGATGACTCCTGCCAACGGGGTGCGTCAACCGGTGCCGGCCAACTCGGGTTCGGGCGGGTTCGGGGCGGCGGCCACTTGCGGGCGGGTGCGGACGACGCGGGCGGGGATGCCGACGGCCGTCGCCCCGGCCGGCACGTCGGCGAGGACGACGGCGTTCGCCCCCACCTTCGCCCCGTCGCCGATGCGGACGGCGCCGAGGATTTTGGCCCCGGCCCCGACGAACACGTCGTCCCCCAGCACCGGGCTTTGCCGCTTCTCCGCCCCGATCGTCACCTGGTGCTCGAGCTTCACGTTCGCCCCGCCGCGGACGGTGCCGTTGACCACCACCCCGAGCGAGTGGATGAGAACGAACCCCGGGCCGAACTCCGCCCCCCGCCCGATCACGCACCCGCAGCAGGCGGTGTTCAGCCGGTTGAACGCCCACTCCAGGGGCACCAGCCGCCACCGCCGCGCCCACTGCATCAGCCGGTACCACACCATCGCCGGGGTGCCGTCGGTGAGCAGGGCCTTCAGCACGCCTCGCCAGTCGGTCCGCTCGTAGCACCACGCCGACTTCGCCCGCAGGTCACTGTGGATGAGGCGGAAGAGGTTGGGCATGGCCCGTCCGGTGGCGTCGGGACGAAGGGGCGTCCGCCGGGACCGTCCGGCGGGCCGATGGGTGAGATGCGGGAGCGCCGGCAAGGATTCGGCCGGGAGGAAAATTCCGACGGGAGAGGTGTGCCGATTTCCGCGAGTTGGAGCGCGGGCGGTCAGCCGCCGTACCCGTTCGGGTGGGTGCGGTGCCAGTTCCACGCCGTTTCGACGATCCGTTCGAACTCGCGGTACCGCGGCACCCACCCCCACTCGCGGCGGACGAGCGAGGCGTCGGCCACCAGCTCGGGCGGGTCGCCGGCCCGCCGCGGCCGCTCGACGAACGGCACCGCCAACCCCGTCACCGCCTCGACCGCCCGGATCACCTGCCGCACGCTCTGCCCGCGGCCGGTGCCCAGGTTGAACGCCCGCACCTCCCCAGGGGTCAGCCGGTCGAGGGCGAGCGCGTGGGCGTCGGCCAGGTCGTCGACATGGACGTAATCCCGCACGCAGGTGCCGTCCGGGGTGGGGTAGTCGGTGCCGACCAGGTCGCGCGGCCGGCGGCGACCGGCGGCGGCGGCGACGGCCAGCGGGAGGAGGTGCGTTTCGGGCCGGTGGTCCTCGCCGATGGTGCCGTCCGGGCTGGCCCCGGCGGCGTTGAAGTAGCGGAAGAAGCAGCACCCCAGCCCGTAGGCGGGGGCGTAGTCGGCCAGCGCCCGCTCGACCGCCAGCTTGGTGTTCCCGTACGGGTTGATCGGCAGTTGCTCCTCGCCCTCGGTGATCGGCACCGCCCGCGGGGTGCCGTAGGTGGCGCAGGTGGACGAGAAGACGAACCGGCTGACCCCGGCCGCCCGGCAGGCGTCGAGCAGCGAGATCGATCCGCCCACGTTGTTCGCGTAGTAGCCCGCAGGGTCGGTCACCGACTCGCCCACGTTCACCGACGCGGCGAAGTGGACCACCGCCCCGATCCGGCGGTCGGCCATCACCCGCCGGAGCAGCTCACCGTCCCGCAAATCGCCTTCGACCAGCAGCCCGGCCGGGACCGCCGCCCGGTGCCCGGCCGACAGGTTGTCGTACACCGTCACCTCGTGCCCGCCGGCCAGCAGCCGCCGCACCGTGTGGCTGCCGATGTACCCCGCCCCGCCGGTCACAAGTGTCCGCATGGTCATGTCCTGTCAGGTTGTTGCGAAACCCCCGCCGCCGTCGTGGTCGCCACCGCCATCGGCGTGCCCAACAGGTGCGTCGGCGACTTTTCCGCATTTCGGCTGACTTTCTTCCCCCGTGTGGGGAGCTTCCGCTTCCTCCCGCGGGCCGCCCGTTTTGGTACACCGTGTGCCGCCGGAAACGCGTCCGCGACCGTGGAGAACTGCCCAACAACCGTCCCTCGGCATCACCGACTCGCGTCGCATCAGGGCTGCGGCTGCTGTGGGCGGCACCGCTCCGGGCGGTGGGCAACTTGGTGCACGAGACCGGGAACGGTGCTGCCCGCCGGGCGGGGTTGACCCGCCGTTAGAATCCCGAGTCTCACGATCCGGGAGCCGAACGAGGATTGACCCCGATGCATGACGCGACCGTACCCGCCCCGTTAACGCGAGGCCGGATGTCACCCCACGCCCGGACGGACCACTTCCTCCTCTCGTCCATCCGGCGGGGGGACCGCCAGGCGCTGGGCGAACTGTACGAGCGATACGCCGGCCGGCTGGGTCGGCTCGTCGCCCCCCGCACCGGCGGGTTGTACGACGCCGACGACGTCGTGCAGTCCGCCTTCCGCACGTTCATCACCACCGCCGACAACGGCCACTACCACCTGCCCGACGGCCGCGACCTGTGGGGGCTGCTGGTGGCCATCGCGTTCAACAAAGTCCGTTCTCGCGCCCGGTACGACACCGCCCGCAAGCGGTCGCCGGCGGGGCGGGTCGATCCGGCCGAGGCGGCCCCGACCGCGGACGAGGGGCGCGAGGGAGTAGACGTGCGGGACGCGCTCGAACGGCTCGCCCCAGAGGAGCGGGAGTTGGTGGAACTGCGGGTGGCCGGGCACGCGGTGGATGACATCGCCCGGCGGGTCGGGCGGTCGAAGAGGACGGTCGAGCGGCAACTCCAGGCGTGCCGGGACACCCTTGCCAAGTTGGTAGCGTCCGATGCCTGACCTCCCGTCCGATCCGCCCGCGTCGGCCGACCTGAACGCCCGGGTGGCGGCCCTCGAGACGGCGTGCGCGGCCGGGTGGCCGGTCGATGTCAGCCGGTTTGCCCCTCCACCTGACGACCCGACGTACCTGACTGTCCTGTGCGAACTTATTCGCGTGGAACTGGAACTGGGATGGGAGCGGGGGACGCCACCCCCTCTCACCCACTACCGCTCGCGATTCCCTGACCTGTTCGCCCTGTCGGAGTTGGCCAACGCCCTCGCCTACGAGGAGTTCCGGTTGCGGCGGCAGGCGGGGCCGCCCTCGCTCGCCGCCCTCGGGTCGTCGCGGGTGCGGGCGGCCAACCGCACCCCCCTTTCGAGCACCGCACTCGGGAGTCTGTCGAGTCAACTCGGTGATGGTCGCCCCCGCCCGCAAGCCGGTACGTTCCCCGTCGTGGGCGATCACTTGCAGGGGTTTCATCTGATTGAAGAGTTGGGCGTGGGGGCGTTCGGGCGGGTGTTCTTGGCCCGCCAGAACGCCCTGTCCGACCGCCCGGTCGCGCTCAAACTGACCACCCGCGGGGACGCCGAGGCGCTGCACCTGGCCCGCCTCCAGCACACCCACATCATGCCGGTGCTGTCCGTCCATCACGTCGGCCCGCTCCAGGCGGTGTGCATGCCGTTCCACGGCCGGACCACCTTGGGGCACGTCCTGCGGGCGCTCCGCGACCACGCCCCGCCCGCCTCCGGCCGCAGCCTGGTGGAGAGCCTGAAGGAGTGCCCGCCGACGGTGCCCACCTCCGGACCGGCCGACCACCCGGCCGACTCCCCTCGCCCGCCGGGGCCGGCCCCCGCCCGGGACATGCTCGCCCGCATGCGGTTCGCCGACGCGGTGGTGTGGATCGCCGCCCGCCTGGCCGACGGGCTGGCGCACGCGCACGAGCGGGGGGTGTTGCACCGCGACCTGAAACCGGACAACGTGCTGCTGGCCGACGACGGCACCCCCATGCTGCTCGACTTCAACCTGGCCGCCGTGGCCGAGGCGACCGGCGGCCCGAACGGGTGCGGGGGGACGCTGCTGTACATGGCCCCGGAACACCTGGCCGCGTTCGCCGGGCGAACCGGGGCGGTGATCGACGCGCGGAGCGACCTGTACGCCCTCGGCCTGATCCTGTACGAACTGCTCGCCGGCCGACACCCGTTCCCGCTGCCGGCCGGCCAACCCGCCACTGACCCAACTGCCCTGATCGCCGCCCGCACTCGTCGTCCGGAGCCGATCCGCCGGTTCAACCGCACGGTGCCGGCGGGGGTGGACGCGGCGGTGGGGAAGCTGCTCGACCCCGACCCGGCTCGCCGGTACCAGACCGCCCGCAGTCTCGGCGAAGACCTCGAGAGGCACCTCGCGCACCACGCGCTCCGGCACGCCCCCGAGCCGGCCGGGTCGCGGCTGAAGAAGTGGTTCCGGCGGAACCCGCGGGCGGTGCCGTTATTCGCCCTGATAGTCGCGCTCGTCGGCGGGGGCGTGCTGGCGGCGGGGTCGGTGGCGGCGGCCCAAACCCGCGAGGTGGAACAGGCGGCGGCCAGTCGGACCCGGTTCCGCGACGACCTGCGGGCCGGGCAGATGCTGCTGGCCGCCACCACCGGCGACCCGCTCAACCGCACCGCCGGGGCGGACAAACTGCGGGCCGCGCTCGGCCTGTACCACGCGGCCGACGACCCGCAGTGGCACGAGGGGCGGGGCGTGCGACTGCTGCCGCCAGCGGAACAGGCGTCCCTCCGGGCGGACGTGGGGGAGGCGCTGCTGCTGCTCGCGCGGGTGACGGCCCGAGACGACCCAGCCGGGGCGGTGAAACTGAACCAACAGGCCGAAGCCGAGTTCCCCACGGACAGGGTGCCGGCGGCGCTGTGGCGGCAGCGGGCCGACCTGCACGAGCGGGCCGGTGATGCGACTGCGGCCGCGGAAGCCCGTCGGCGGGCCGAGGAGCCGTCCGCCACTTCCGCACAGGCGGCGTACCTGGACGGGTCGGACCGGGCCGTCGCCGGGCGGTTCGCCGACGCCATCCCGGCGCTGGAGGAGGCTTGCCGGCTCGACCCCACCCACCCGGCCGCCACCTTCACCCTCGGTTTCTGTTACGACGCCGTCGGGCGGGATGCCGAAGCGCTCGAGTGCTACCGGGCGTGCATCGCCCTGCGACCGGACTCGCCGTGGCCGCACCTGAACCGCGGGCTGGTGTACTTCCGCCGGGGGGACGACCGGCGGGCGATGGCCGACCTGGACGCGGCCGTGCGGCTGAAGCCGGACTGGGCGGACGCGGTGTTCACCCGCGGCACCCTGCACCAGCGGGCCGGGCGGTGGGCGGAGGCGGTGGGCGACTACTCCGCGGCCGAGCGGCTGGGCTGCCGGCGGGCCAGGCTGTTCCTCCTCCGCGGGCAGTGCAAGCAGCGGCTGAACGACCCGACGGCGGGGGACGACCGGGCCGCCGGGTTCGCCGCCCCGCCGGCCGACGAGCACGACCACCTGGCCCGCGGGGTGGTCCTGATGGCGGTTCAGCCGGAGCGGGCGGTGAAGGAGTTCGACCGGGCGCTGGCCATCAACCTGCGGTCGCTCCCGGCCCTGCAGAACAAGGCGCACGTGCTGGCCGAACTCCTGTCTGACACGGCCGGGGCGGTGGCCGCCCTGGATCGGGCGGTGGAGTTGTACCCGGCGTTCGTCCCCGCCCGTGCCGGACGGGCGGTGCTGCTCGCCCGGCTGGGCAAGCGGGAGGCCGCCCAGCGGGACGCCGCCGAGTGCCTCCGCCGCGACACCTCCCCCCGCACCCTGTACCAGCTCGCCGGGGTGTACGCCCACACCGCCCGCAAGCACCCGGACGATCTGCGGGAAGCGACACGGCTGCTCGGGGCGGCGTTCACCGCCGGGTTCCGCGACTTCGCCACCGTGGACCGCGACCCCGACCTCGACCCCATTCGCACCCAGCCGGCGTTCGCCGCGGTGGTGCGGGAGTTCCGCCCCCCACCTCTCCCGAAGCCGCCCGGCTGACCCCACCGCTGAACACCCCCCGCCGGCCTCGGAGAATCGCCATGACGCCCGCCACACGCTTGACCGTCCTGCGGCTTGAAGACCGCACCGTGCCCACCCTGTTCGGCAACCCCTGGCCCGACCCTGGCCACCTGTCGTTCAGCTTCGCCCCGGACGGCACCGACGTGGCCGGCGAACCGTCCCGCCTGGGCACCACCCTGGGCGGGCTGGGCGCCGGGGTGTGGCAGCGGGAGATCGCCCGCGCGTTCCAGACGTGGGCGGCGGTGGCCAACTTGAACTTCACCGCCGTGGGCGACAACGGGAAGGAGTTCGGCGAGCCGGGGCCGGTGCAGGGGAGCGAGTGGTTCGGTGACATCCGCATCGCCGCCCGCCCGCTGTCCGCCGGCGAACTGGCGGTGGCCAACCCGTTCACCATGTTCAGCAACTGGGCCGGGGAGATCGTGCTGAACAGCGACAAACTGTTCTCGGTCGGGGCCGTCGCCCGCCGGTACGACCTGTACACGGTGGTGCTGCAAGAGGTCGGCCACGCCCTCGGTCTGGACAACAGCCCGGAGACCGGGTCGGCCATGTTCACGCGGTACACCACCGCACGCACCGGGCTGGTGGCGTGCGACGTGGCCGCCGTTCAGAAGCTGTACGGGGTCCGAGCGCCGGATCGGTTCGACGCCACCGGACAGACGAACGACACCCTCACCACGGCCGACCAGATCTCCTACGTGACCGACGCCGCCACGCAACTCGGCGTCACCGACGGCACCACCGGGGGCAAACCGTTCGTCGCCGCCGGCGACCTGACCACTCTGAGTGACATCGATCACTACGTGTACACCACGCCGGGCGGGTCGAACGACTTCACCGTCTCCCTGCTCACCAGTGGGCTGAGCCAACTGACCGCCCGCGTGTCGGTGTTCGACTCGTCCGGCCGGGTGCTCGTGTCGGCCGTCGCCACCCGGCCGGGCGCGGGCAAGCCGTTCGAGCTGTTCGTGAGCGGCACCCGCGCGAACGCCCAGTACCGCATCCGGGTGGAGGGGGCGACGGAGGACGTGTTCGGCGTCGGCCGGTACAAGCTGGCGGTCGGCCGCCAGTCGCAGGAGGCGGTGATCAAACGGGTGGAAGCGGCCTTCGTCACCCCCAGCGGGGAGAAGGACGGGGACGACCACGACGACACCTACCAGCCGAGCGCCCTGCTCAGCTACGTCGATCTGGGGGTCGCCCGGCCGAACGGGGACGCCCGCTGGGACTACACCGGGTACGCGGACGTGTACCAGCCTGGCGACTCGGACGTGTTCCGGGTGCGAACGAAGGCGGACACCCCGCCGGTGCTGCTCATCTCGGCTTGGGACACGTTCGGCGGGAAGCTCGACCCGACCGTACGGGTGTACGACTCGTCCGGCCGGGTGGTCCGGTACGAGGTGCTGCAGGACGACCGCGGCACGTTCACCATCCAGGTGGTCGGGGTGAAGGCGAACACCGACTACTACATCCGGGTGTACGCCGAGAACCCGGCCGACAGCAACACGAACACCGGCAAGTATTACCTCGGCATCGACTTCCGCCCCGACCCGGTCCGGCACACCACGTTCGCCACCGGCACCCTCCAGGGGGCGACCAACCAGGTGTTCACCTCGTTCACCCTCACCCGCACGCAGGCGCTCTGGTTCGAGCTGTCCGGATCGGCGAACGCGGACGTGGCCAGCCGGCTGACGGTGTACGACGCGAACGGGGACGGGGTGTTCACCCTGAAGAGCGTCGGCGGGCGGGTGGCCGCCGGCGGGGTGTTCCTCTCCCCCGGCGTGTACACCGTGCGGATCGTCGCCGCCGCCCGCACCGGCGTGCTCCCGGCGTTCGCCTTCCGCGCCCGCTTCTCCCTGGAGTCCGACCCGATCGGCCCGGAGCCGATCGCCGACCCGGCCCCGACCAACACGCCCAACCCGACCCCCTCGACGCCCGTTCTGTACGTGCCCGACCCGACCACCCGGACGGTGACGACCGCCACCGGGGTGAGCGACGTGTACACCCCGCCCGTCGGGGCGACTGCCGTCACGTACCCGATCATCTGGGTCGCCGACCCGCTCGCCCTGCTCTACCTGAGTACCATCGGCGACATCTACTCCGACCCGTGGGGGTGGTGATCTCATCGTGGTGTGAGCGGAGGCCCGACACCCCCGTCGCAACTCCGTCCCGTCCCGCCGAATCTTTTCCGTCCCGGTCGCATCTACCAGTTGCTTTTCGTGCCGGCCACCGCCCTCCCGCGTGGCCGAGTCGCGGACCCCGTCCGACGGTCCCGAGGCAACACACCATGACCACGACGGAGACGCGGGGCGATCGCATACCCGAGACCCGGAGGCCCGCCGGAGCCAAAGAGGTGCTCGATTTCGTCCTCGCACTGGTGCTGGTCGTCCCCGCCGCCCCGCTGGTGCTGCTCGCGGCCGCACTCGTCAAGCTGACCTCCCGCGGGCCGGTCATCTACGCCCAGACGCGGGTCGGGCTGAACGGGCGGGTGTTCACCATCTACAAACTGCGGACGATGTCCCACAACTGCGAGGCGGCGTCCGGGGCGAAGTGGGCGACGAAGGGCGACCCGCGGGTGACGCCGGTCGGCCGGTTCCTGCGGGCCACCCACCTGGACGAGCTGCCACAACTGTGGAACGTGCTGAAGGGGGAGATGAGCCTGGTCGGCCCGCGGCCGGAGCGGCCGGAGTTCGTCGGCCAACTGGACCGGCAGATCGAGCGGTACTCCGAACGGCTGCGGGTGCGGCCGGGGGTGACGGGGCTGGCCCAGGTGCAACTGCCGGGCGACACCGACCTGGACAGCGTGCGGCGGAAGCTGGTGTACGACCTGTACTACGTCGAACGAGGTGGGCTGTGGCTGGACGTGCGGCTCGTCCTGAGCACCGGGCTGAAGGTGTTGCACCTGCCGTTCGCCATCTCCCGGTGGCTGCTGGCCATCCCGAGCGGGCCGGCGGTCGAGGGCGTCGCCGACGTCGGCGTGCCGACGCCCGCGGCCGAGCCGCTCCCACAACCACTGGTCGCCTGACCAGCCGGGGGGCGGGCGAGTCGACTTTTCCGTCGCCGTCGCGCCCGCACCCGGACTCGGCGGGCGGAACGGATGGGCGGGACGGCCCGGGGACGGCTACACTGAGGGTGACCCGCACCGTCGCCCCACGTCGCGAACGGGTGGACGACGACCCAACGAGTCGTCGGGAGCGCGTCCGGTGCCGGCGGGGGGGGTCGGTGCATGACCTGTGAGCACGTCGCCGCCTCGCTCCACGACTACACGGCCCACACCCTTTCCCCGAAGGAGCGTGCGCGGGTGGACGAACATCTCCTCACCTGTCCGTCGTGCGCCCGGCTGGCCGGCGAGTACGAGGCCGTCGTGCGGGCCGCCCACACGCTGACCCCGCCGCCCCTGCCGGCGGACGCCGAGCAGCGGTTGCGGCAGGCCCTGGCCCGCGCAATCCGCGAGCAGGCCACCACACCCGGCGACGCCCCCGCCCCGCCCACCTGAACCTCGGCCGCCAAATTCGTCGCCCCTCCGCATCCTCCCGCCCGGTCGCGCATCTAATGCGGCGAGGGGACCGCCACGTTCCCCCTCATCGCCCCACCGGACGACACCTCACGGATGGCGGGTGGCCCGCTCGGACCGCCCCTGACGGAACGGATTCCCCCGATCAACTGCCGAACGGGCGGGCCACCAACCCGTGCCAGAGGAGGGGGCGATGTCCACCACCGGCCCGACCGCGGCCCCGAACCAAGGCACGCAGCGGCACCCCGTCACCAGAACGAGCGGCGGGGAGAAGCCCGCGGCCGTCTGGGCGGACGGCGTTCTGGTCCTCCCGCTGCTCTGGCTGGTGGTGATGGGCTACCAGGTGCTGGTGCTGATGCTGAAGGTGGTGAACCGGGAGAAGCCCGCCCGGCCGGGGCCGTCGGCCGGTGGCGGCCACGCCGTCGCGGTCGCCACCGGCCCGGCCGTTACCCGACGGTGAACCCGCCCGGGGTGTCGGGCGCCGGGTCGAATGTGAAGAGCGCCGGCGGCCGCAGGCTGAGGCCGAGTTTGGTCCCGCTGTAGGCGTTCACCACCTCCCCGGACGAGGTGAGCAGGTCGGCCCGCCCGTCCCCGTTCACGTCCCGCACCGCCACCCGCACGCCGCTCCCGGAACTCGCAGCGAGGGGGGTGAAACTGGCCAGGGTGCTGATCGCGTTCGACACGGCCAGCGGCTTGCCCGAGTACACCTTCGCCCCCGCCTTCGCCCCGGCGTAGCTGCCGAACACCAGGTCGGCGTACCCGTCCCCGTTCAGGTCGCCGGCACTCAGGTACACCCCGGTGCTGTAATCGCCGCCGAGGGTGAATGAGGCGAACGCCGGGGCCGGGGTCTGGCTGGGGGCGAGCGAGCTGCCGCTGAACCCGGTCACCCGCGTCGTGCCGCCGAACCGGGCGGCCACCGTCAGGTCGGCGTACCCGTCGCCGGTCACGTCACCGACGGCCACCTCGGTGCGGCCGCGGAAGTTCGACCCGTTGTACGCCCGGAAGTCGGCCAGCTTGGCGAAGTCGCCGCCGCGGAACACCCGCGCGTGCGGGCCGCCCTCGTTGGTGCCCAGGGCGATGTCCGCCACCCCGTCCTTGGTCACGTCACCCACCGACACCGACACCTGCCCGAAGTAGTCCGACGGCAGGAAGGCGGGGGACGAGATGGCCGTGTTCACGCCGTTGATGATCGCCACGCGGGCGGCGGACTGGCCGTCCGCGTCGCCGACTGCGACCACGTCCGCCACCCCGTCCCCGGTCACGTCGCCCACCGACACCTTCACCCCGCCGGTGTACCCGGCGCCGAACGGGCGGACGGCGAACCGCACACTGCGGTCGGGGTTGAACATCGTCACCGTGCCGACGGCCCCGTCCGGAGTGCCGACCGCAAACGGTTGCCCGACCACAGCCGGCGGAGGCGGTGGCGGTGGCGGTGGCGGTGGCGGTGGCGGTGGCGGAGGGGGCGGAGGCGGCGGCGGCGGCGGAGGCGGCGGAGGCGGCGGAGGAGGGCTGGTCGGGAGTTCGTCGTGCCCAATGTCGACCCCGGACCCTTGCGGGCGGGCGGTGCCCTCGTAGTCGGTCGCCGGGGCGCCGGCAATCGTCCCCCTGTCGAGCGCCGCGCTGCCGGCCTTCAGGTGGTAGTCGCCGCCGGCCGCGTTCACGAACAGTGAACTCGGGTCGGCGGTGGTGAGCGAGTTCACGTCCTGGCCGATGGCGGCCCGCCACTGGGCGAGGCTGATGCCGGTGCTCCCGCCGTCGATCGAGTAGCGGTCTTCGGTCAGGTTGAAGTCGCTCACCAGCCCCGGCAGGCTGTCGGCCGACACGCTGATCGCCCCGCGGAACGACTGAGCGCTGTAAAGGATGTTGTTGCGGAGCACGTTCCCGGTGCTGCCGTCCGAGATGTTCACCGCCCACCGCCCGGTGGTGGCTACCAGGATGGTGTTGTTCACCACCTGGTTGTTGCTCGCCCCGCCGCCGCCATCAATCCGGTACAGGGAGATGCCCGACGCCTTCGCGTCGTAGATCAGGTTGTTGCGGAACACCGAGTTCTGGACCCCGTCGGCGTTGATCGACGACCCGCCGGCCGCCCCGTTGCCGTACAGGACGTTGTCCTCCACCAGGGCGTTCGAGATGACCCCGTCGCCGCCCATGGAGGCGTCGCCGTTCATGTGGATGCCGCACTGGTTGTTGCCCCACGACGTGTTCCCGCGGATGACCGGGTTGTCCGCGCTGTTCGACACATAGATGCCGTGCTGCTGGGCCGACCGCGAGGTGACGTTCCCCTGGATGGTCAGGTTCTCGCTGAACCCGGTGAGGATGCCCCACACCCCGTTCGCGTCGGCCGTGTTGTTGCGGATGACCACCCCGGTGTTCTCCACCGAGCGGATGCCCGCCCGCGGCACCCCGGTGACGGTGAACCCCTCGACGGTGACGTAACTCGCCCCTTCCAGGTTGATGCCGTCGGAGGTGACCGGGTTGCGGCTGACCACCCGCGCGCCGGCCTCGCCGGTGAAGGTGATTCGGGACGCCGCCGTCCCGGAGGTGGTGATGTGGAACCCGGCGTAGTCGCCCGCCCGCACCGTCACCGCGTCGCCGGCCGAGACGTGGGTGGCGGCGTACTGCAGGGTCTTCCACGGTTGGGTGGGGCTGCCGCTCGCCCCGTCCACCCCGGTCGGGGAGACGAAGTAGGCGGCCGGGACGACCCGGTCTTCAAGGGACTCAACGGCGAACGCCGGAAGCCGGCGCGTGGGGGTACGCACGAGAACTACCTCGGTATGAATCGGGGGCGTGACAGTCGAAAGGCGGTGAACCGTCTCGGGCGAAGGGGACCACACCGCGTCGTTGGGTGTGTACATATAGGATCGGTCGATTCGATTGCAACGCGCGGGGTGTGTCGGGAGATGCCGCCCTGTCCAGGACTCCGACAGCGCGCACACGCCCGCCCGCCACCGTCCCGCGAGAACCCCGCCCGACGTTGCCGCCACGGGAAACCTCGCACCGCCGCGAGACTCGCCCCCGCGGGGTCGGACGGGCCGTTTGCCCTTGCCAACGGCGGGCCGGTCGCGTCCCATAAAGGCGCCCGTCCGCGCCGCGGGGTGCCCATGTCGGCCGACCGCCTGCCCTTCCTGAAAGCGGTGATCGCCGCCCCGGCCGACGATTTGCCGCGACTGGTGTTCGCCGACTGGCTGGACGAACACGACGACCCCCGCGGGGAGTTCGTCCGCCTGCAGGTCGACCGCCACCGCCGCGGCGTGGCCGGCATCGGCCCCCGCGAGTACCAGTTGCTCCTCGCCCACGAGCCGGCGTGGCGGGCCGAGTTGCCGGCCGGCTGCCACCAGATGCGGTTCCGCCGCGGGTTCGTGGACCGCCTGCGGTGTCACGCACGCCACCTGTTCGACCGCGAACACCCGCTCCTCGCCCCGGTCGAGCACCTGACCGTCGAGGTGAGCCACTTGCGGGCAGAGTGGCTGGCGCACTCGCCCCCGCCGCTGGCCGTGCCGGTGCGGGAACTGGTGGTGGACTGCCGCGAGCCGGTCGGACGGGAGTTGCTCACCGTCCTGCGGCGGTTCGGCCCGTTCGAGCGGTTGGAGGCTCTCCGCCTCCGCGACCCCATGTTCGGCCTGTTCGGGGCGGACGCCCTCAGCCCGGACGACACCTTCCCCAGCCTGCGGGTGCTCGACCTGAGCGGGTGCGGGGTGACGGACGACGGGGCGGAGGCTCTGGCCGAGAACGGCTGGGCCGGGCGGCTGACCGAACTGGTACTGCACGACAACCCCATCTCCGCCGGCCGCCGCGTCTGGCTGCGGCACCGGTTCGGCGGCCGGCTGGTCATCTGACCGGCCGCGACCCGAATTGACACGCCGCCGCCGGTGCGGGTATAAGCCGGCAGTTCTCGCAAGTTGGGGGGGCGGAAGGTCATGGACGACCAATGGGCTCAGCGGATCGCTGACCGGCTGCGGTGGTCGTCGGACGCCACCCCCGCCGACCCGAACGCCCCGTTCGCCGGCCCCAGCCGGGAGACGGCCCAAGCCGAGGCGGAGGCCGCGGTCCTCAGCTGCGAGGACCGGACCGAGTTCGTCCGCCGGGCGTACCGCCTGGCCCTGTCCCGCGATCCCAGCCCCGGCGAACTGGCCGGCCGGCTGAAGCGGATGAAGCTCCTCCCCTTCCTGTTCACCCGCGAGCGACTGCTGCGGCGACTCCTCTCGTCGGTGGAGGCGGAAATGGTACGGCGTGTCAAACAGGCGCGGGCGGTCGAGGCCGGGGTGAGGGCGGCGGTGGAGGCGACCCAGGTGGTGGAAGGGCGGGTCCAGGTGATGGAGGGGCGGGTGCTCGGGGCGGTGGTGGAGGGCGAACGGCGGGTGGCCGGCGAGACGGCCCGCGCGGTGTCTGAGGCGGAGTCGCGGTTGTCCGGCGCGGCCGACGGGGTGGCCGAGGCGATCGACCGGGTGGGGTCGCGAGTGGCCACGTCCGCCGGGGAGTTGTCACTGGCCACCGCCCGCGTGTCCGACGCCGTGCAGGTGGCCAACGACAAGCTGACCGAAGCGGCGACCGTCCGCCAGTACCTCCGCGGGCTGACCGAGCACGTGGTGCAGTCGATCGACGCCCTGCGGTTCGAGCAGCGGGTGGGGATGGACCAACTGCGGCGGCTGGGCAGCGTGACGGCGGACAAGGTGTCCGCCCGGATCACCCCGACCCCGCGGACCGTCGCCCCGTCCGACCGCTGCCGGGTGTGCGGCGGGCCGCTCGCCTTCCGCTTCCGCCGGCTGGTGCTGCACGACCGGTACGAGGCCGAGTACCACGAGTGCCGCGACTGCCACACCCTCCAGGTGCCGAACCCGTACTGGCTGGGCGAGGCGTACGCCGGGGAGGCCGCCGCCGGCCCGTGGACGCCCGACGTGGGGCGGTTCGCCCGCAACTTCACCGTCTTCCGCCTGCTGCACGCGCTGCTCGACTCCGGCCTGGGCGGGTGGCGGAAGCGGGTGCTCGACTTCGGCGGCGGGTACGGGCTGTTCGCCCAGATGCTGTGCTCGTCCGGGCTGGACGCGTGGGGGCACGACCAGTACGTCCCGCACCCGTACTTCGCCCCCCACCGGGTGGTCGCCGACCCGCTCGCCGACCCGCCCGGCGGGTTCGACGTGTTCACCGCCCTCGAGGTGTTCGAGCACCTGACCGACGCCGCCGCCGTCGGCCACATGCTGACGCACACCCTGTCGCCCGAAGGGGCGGCGGTCATCACCACCGAACTGTACGACCCGGCGACGCACGGCCCCGACTGGAACTACCTGGTCACCCTCACCGGCCAGCACGTCACCTTCTGGTCGCGTCAGGGCATGGCCCACTTCGCCGGCCGGCTGGGGTTCAAGTCGGTCGGGCACTCGGTCGGCGGCGGGTTCCCGGCGATCGTGCTCAGCCGGCTGGAGCCGACCGAACTGGGCGAGTTGATCGCCCAGGCCGAGAAGCGGTTGAGCGACCCGCAGTTCCAGGCGGGGATCACCCGCGGGTGGGTGCTCGACCAGCCGGTGACGGACAGCCTGCGTGGGGCGGTGGACGCGACGCCCGCTGGCGGGGAAGGCGGTTGACACCGGTCGGGCGGGCGGTATAGTACCGCCCCTTCTCCATTCTCTCCAGGATCCGGAGGCCGCCGACTGCCGGCGGGGTCGTCATGGACGAGCGCTGGGCGCATCGCATCGCCGACCGCCTGCGGTGGGGCGGGGTGACTTCCGCCCTCGGGGGCGGCTCACCCGGCCCGGCGTTCGACCCCACCCCCGAGGTGGCGGACACCGTCTCCCGCGTCCTCGAGTGTGCCGACACGGCCGAGTTCGTCCGCCGCGCGTACCGCCTCATCCTCTCCCGCGAGCCGAGCGAGGTCGAGCTGGCCAACCGGGTGAAGCGGCTGACCGGCATGCCCTTTTACACCCGCGAGCGGATGCTCCGCCGGCTGCTCGGGTCGGTCGAGGGGTTGCTGGTGCGGCGGGCCGAGCAGGCGCGGGCGACCGAGGCCACCCACCGCCTGTCGACCCAACTGAAGGCGGCGCTCGCCCAGGTGGCGTCCGGCGAGGAGTGGACCGCCGGCGGGCTGGCGCAACTGCTGCGGGCGGCCGAGCGGACGGCCGCCCAACTGACCGCCCTGGACGGGCGGCTGGCGGGCATCCCGCGGGCGGGAGGTGTGGCGTGCGGATCGTGATCGCCACCACCTTCCGCCCGTTCGCCCCCGGTCCCGACCTGGCCGCTCCCCTCCGCGACGAGTTGACCGCCCGCGGGTTCGACACCGACCTCGTCCGCTTGCCGTTCGACCCCGACTGGTCGGCCGCGCAAGAGCAGATCGCCGCCTTCCGCCTGCTCGACCTCCGCGAGAGCTGTGGCAACCGGATCGACCGGCTGATCGCCGTCCGCTACCCGTCGTTCGCCCTGCGGCACCCGAACAAGGTGGCCTGGTTCACCCCGCCCTCGCCGGGCGGGCGGGCGGACTCGGCCGACCGGCACCACCTGGACTCGCTGTGGCGGTCGGACGGCCTGTTCCTGCGGGAATGCCGCGGGGTGTTCACCACCACCTGGGCGGCGGCCGACCGAATCCGCAAGCGGCACCGGGTGGAACCGCTCGGGGTGCTCTACCCGCCCCTCCCGTCCAAGCACCCGTTCCGCCCCGGCCCGTTCGGCGACCACCTGCTGTGCGTCGTCGACCGCTCCGACACGCTGGCGGTCGAGGCGGCGGCCCTGGCCGACCCGGACGTGCGGGTGGTGGTGGTCGGGGAGGCGGCCGCCGCCCGCGCCTGGGTGGAGGCGAGAGGCCCGGCCGACCGGGTGACGTTCGCCGGGCCGGTGGGCGACGAGCGGCGGGCGGAACTGCTCGCCGGCAGTTGCGGGCTGGTCCGCCTCGGCACCGCCGACGACCCGTTCGGGGCCGCGGCGGTGGAGGCGTTCCACGCGCAGAAGCCGGTGCTCACGGTGAGCGGGGTGGGCGGCGCCCTCGAACAGGTGCGGGACGGGCTGAACGGGCTGGTCTGCCACCCGACGGCGGCGGCCGTCGGGGCGGGCATGACCCGCCTGTGGCGGGGGCGGGCGGAGGGCGAGCAGATGGGGCAGGCCGGGCACGCCACCCTCGCCCGCGCCAACATCCACTGGGACGTGGTGGTGCGGGGGTTGACCACATGAAGGTGGGCGTGGTGAACATGCACTGCCCGTTCGTCTGGGGCGGGGCCGAATTCCTGACCGACAGCCTGGCCGAGCGGGCCCGCCGCCGCGGGCACCAGGTGGAGGTCATCCGCATCCCGTTCCAGTGGTACCCGGACGAGCAGGTGCTCGCCCACATGCTCGCCTGCCGGCTGATGCGGGTGGGCGGGGACGGCATGGACCTGATGATCGGCATCAAGTTCCCGGCCTACCTGTGCCCGTTCCCGAACAAGAAGCTGTGGCTGTGCCACCAGTTCCGGCAGGTGTACGACATGTGGGGGAGCGAGCTGGGCGGGGTGCCCGACACCCCCGCCGGCCGCGGCCTGCGGGCGGCCGTCAAGGCGGCCGACGCCGACGCCCTCGCCCAGGTGAAGGGCGGGCTGTTCACCATCTCGCAGATGGTGGCCGACCGCATGAAGAGGTTCAACGGCGTGACCGTCGACGAGGTGCTGCGGCACCCGCTCGACCGCCCCGAGGTGTTCCGCCCCGGCGAGTTCGGCGACTACTTCTTCTACCCGTCCCGCATGGGCACCATGAAGCGGCAGCACGTGGCCGTCGAAGCCCTGCGGCACACCCGCCGGCCGGTCCACCTGGTGCTCGCCGGCAAGCCGGACTCGGACGCCTACGGGGCCGACCTGCTCAAGAAGATCGAGACGTGGGGGCTGAAGGACCGGGTGACGCTGCTCGGGTGGGTGACGGAGGAGGAGAAGGCCAAGTGGATGAGCGGGGCGTGCGGGGTGGTGTACACCCCGGTGGACGAGGACAGCTACGGGTACGTCACCCTGGAGGGGTTCCACTCGCACAAGCCGGTGCTCACCTGCACCGACAGCGGCGGCACCCTGGAGGTGATCGAGGACGGGCGGAACGGGCTGGTGCTCGACCCGACGCCCGAGGGCCTGGCCGCCGGCATGGACCGGCTGTTGGACGACAAGCGGCTGGCACGCGAGTTGGGCGAGGACGCGTTCGCCACCATCGCCCGCCACCGCATCGACTGGGAGTACGTGCTCGACCGCCTGGTCGGGTGAGCTGGCCGGGAGTGCGGGCGTGGTTGGCCCGTCCGCCTGTTCGCCCGACGCGCGAGCGAGGGGCCAGCCGCCGACGCGGACGCTCTGGAAGCTTCGCCCGGTGGTCACCTTCCTGCTCCTTCGCCCGAGCGGCTGGCCCCTCGCTCGCGCGTCGGGCGAACAGGTTCTGGTGCGGGCGACGCTCACCGCAGATCGGGCGCGTGATTCACCCCGAGCGCCCCGTGAGTGAGGTTCCTGATGCGGATCGCCTGGTTCACCCCGTTCAGCCCGCGGAGCGCCATCGGCCACTACTCCGAGGTGGTCGTCGGCCACCTGGCCCGCGACCACCAGGTGACGCTGTACGTCCCGGCCGACGACGGGGACGAAGCCCCGCGGCCGACCCCGCACCCGCTGGTGGTCATCCCCGACCTGCCGACCGACGCCCTCGTCGCCTCGCTCGGCCAGTTCGACGCCGTCGTTTACAACATGGGGAACTTCCCCCGCTACCACCTGGCGGTGTACGAGACCGCCGTCCGCCACCCCGGGGTGGTGGTGCTGCACGACCTGGTGATGCGGGACTTCTTCATCGCCTACACCCGCGACCTGCTGCACCGGCCGGAACTGTTCCCCGCCCTCCTGCGGTACGCCCACGGGCCGGACGCCGAGGCCCACGGGCGGGACGTGCTGGCCGGGCTGGCGGCCGAATGGGAAGACCCGCGGCGGATGGCCTACCCGCTGTTCCTCCCCACGCTCCGCGGGGCGGTCGGGGTGGTGGTGCACTCGGCCTACGCCCGCGGGCGGGTGAGCGAACACACCCCCCTGCCCCTCGCGCAACTCGACTTCCCGCTGTTCGGCCCGGCCCGCCAACTGGCCGTCGCCCCGTTCCACCCGCCGCGGCCGGCCGACGCCCCGGTCAGGGTGCTCACCTTCGGGGTGGTGAACGCGAACAAACTGATCCACTCGACCATCGACGCCATCGCCCGCTCGCCGCGGCTGCGGAAACGGGTGCGATTCGAGGTGATCGGC
The DNA here is from genome assembly GCA_964390195.1 of uncultured Fimbriiglobus sp. GTDB lineage: Bacteria > Planctomycetota > Planctomycetia > Gemmatales > Gemmataceae > JALHQU01. The sequence continues at coordinate 29,203 of CAYMHO010000043.1, forward strand.
GGGGGGGACAAGTGGTACGCGGCCAAGCTGGGCGAGCAGATCCGCCGGCACCAGTTGGAGGGGGTGGTGACCCTCGCCGGGTGGCAGCCGGACGACCGCCTGCAGGCGGCGCTGGTCGACGCCGACGTGGTGGTGAACCTGCGGAACCCGCACACCGGGGAGAGTTCGGCCAGCCTGCTCGACGCCCTGGTGGCCGGGGTGCCGACGGTGGTGTGGGACCACGGGTTCTACGCCGAGTTCCCGGACGACGTGGTGGTGAAGATCCGATCGGAGGCCGAACTGGGGCCGGCGCTGGAGCGGCTGGTGGGCGACGCCGACCTGCGGGCGCGGATGGGGCGGACCGCCCGCGAGCACGCCGTGAAGCGGTTCGACACCGCCGCCTACTGCGACGGGCTGGTCGCGTTCCTGGAGGAGGCGTTCACCGGCGCCCCGCTCGCCCGGCTGGCCGACCGCGCCGGCGACGTGCTGGCCGAACTCGGGTGCGGGCCGCACGACGAGGCCACCCGCCGCGTCGGCCGCGAGATCGCCCGCTGGGCGGGCGACGAATGAGCCGGGGGCGGTCGGGTCGCCCCGCCCGCCCCCGGCGCAATCGCGGGGGGGGGCCGCCCGCGGCGCCCCCCGGCGGGGGCGGCGGGGCGCGCGCCCGGGGGGCGGGCGCCCACGGCGCGGGGGGCGGGGGGGCCGCCCCGCCCGCCCCCGGCTCATTCGTGCGTGGGTCACTTGCCAGCGGCTTCTTTCGGCGGGGCCTTCTTCGCCTTGTCCAGGCGGTGGGCCATCCGCGACTTCAGCCGGCTGGCCTTGTTCGCGTGGATGTACCCTTTGGTGCCGGCCCGGTCGAGCAGCTTGCCGGCCGTCTTCATCTCCTCGGCCGCCTTCGCCAAGTCGTTGCTCTTCACCGCCGCCAGGAACGTCCGCACCTGGGCCTTCACCTTCTTGATGACGGCCCGGTTGTGCAGCTTCCGCTTCTCCGCCTGCTTCATCCGCTTCCAGGCGCTCTTCGTGTGGGGCATGGGGTCTCGTTATGGTTGGGTGTGTGGGGTGTTATGCGGAACCGACGCGGTAGCGGACGAACTTCGTGGGGGTCAGGCCGGCCTTCTTGAGGGCGTCGCCGACGGTGGTGTTCGGGTACTTCGCCCCGTTCGCCATCGGCTGGTCGACCAGCACCGTCTCGGCCATCCACGCCTTCAGCTTGCCCTCGCCCATCTTCTCGATGATGTTGGCCGGCTTGCTGGCGTTCTTCGGGTCGGCCTTGATCTGCTCGGCGATGAACGCCTTCTCCTTCGCCAGCACGTCGGCCGGGACGCCGTCGGCGGTGAAGTACGGCGGGTTGAGGGCGACGACGTGCGCGCCGATGTCCTTCAGCAGTTCGTCCGCCTTGGCCGTCCCGCCGCACTGCACCAGCGCCCCGCCCATCAGGTCGTGGTGGACGTAGTAGCCGAACACCCCGCCGGTCAGCCGGGTGAAGCGGTGGATGACCATCTTCTCGCGGATCAGCCCGACCGTCTCTTCCAGCCGGTTCTTCACCGCCGGGAGGGCGTTCAGGGCGTCCACGTCGGCCGGGTTGTGCTCGATCACCGCCCCGGCCACGTCGTCGGCCAGTTTGCCGAACAGCTCGTTCTTGGCGGTCGGGGCGCTCTCGCACCGCAGCTCGACGATGGCGGCGGTGTCGCCCTGGATGAGGACGGCCACGCGGCCTTCGGCGGTCTCGTTCGCCTCCCGCTTGCTCATCGCCTTGCCGAACCCGCTCCGCAGGATGGCCATCGCCTTCTCGACGTCCCCGCCCGCTTCGGTCAGGGCCTTCTTGCACTCCATCAACGGCAGGTCCGTCCGCTTGCGGAGGTCGTTCACGGCGGCGGCGGAAATCTGGCTCATAGCTCGGGTATGGGGTATGGGGTGTGGGGTATCTTGGCGACCGGGTGCTGGGCCAGGGGTGGGAGACGTCGGACCCGTTCAAGGTCCGCCAGACCCCACACCCCAGACCCCATACCCGCCACCCATTACGACACGCCGGCCGGGGTGGGGTTCGGCCGCGGCTGTTGCGGCTGGCGGGGCGGCTGCTTGAAGTTGCCCTGCTGCTCGGGCGGCAGGGCGGCGCGGCCTTCGAGCACCGAGTCGGCCAGCTTGCCCACCACCACCTCGATGGAGCGGATGCTGTCGTCGTTGCCCGGGATCGGCAGGTCCACCGTGTCCGGGTCGCTGTCGGTGTCGATCAGGGCGATGGTGGTGATGCCCATCCGCTTGGCTTCCTTCAC